>NZ_CP117969.2:1707500-2058902 GCF_028743515.2 Imtechella halotolerans
CCGCATCCAATCAGTAGCTCTACCTCTATAAAACTATTAATCAACGCTGCACCTAAATGCATTTCGGGGAGTACGAGCTATTTCCGAGTTTGATTGGCCTTTCACCCCTACCCACAGGTCATCCGAAGACTTTTCAACGTCAACCGGTTCGGTCCTCCATTTAGTGTTACCTAAACTTCAACCTGCCCATGGGTAGATCACACGGTTTCGCGTCTACTACTACTAACTAAAGCGCCCTATTCAGACTCGCTTTCGCTACGGCTCCGTAACTTAATTACTTAACCTCGCTAGCAACAGTAACTCGTAGGCTCATTATGCAAAAGGCACGCCGTCACCAATTAAGGCTCCGACCGCTTGTAAGCGTATGGTTTCAGGGTCTTTTTCACTCCGTTATTCACGGTTCTTTTCACCTTTCCCTCACGGTACTAGTTCACTATCGGTCTCTCAGGAGTATTTAGCCTTAGCGGATGGTCCCGCTAGATTCACACAGGGTTTCACGTGCCCCGCGCTACTCAGGATACTGCTATGATTTATATAACTTACCAGTACGGGACTATCACCCTCTTTGGTCTGTCTTTCCAAACAGTTCTTATTCGTTATACAGTCAATGTCGCAGTCCTACAACCCCCAATATGCCGTAACATATCAGGTTTGGGCTAATCCGATTTCGCTCGCCACTACTCTCGGAATCACTATTGTTTTCTCCTCCTCCGCCTACTTAGATGTTTCAGTTCAGCGGGTTTGCCTCCTTGCGGATACTATGTCTTCAACATAGTGGGTTGCCCCATTCGGATATCATCGGATCAATTCGTATGTGCCAATCCCCGATGCTTTTCGCAGCTTATCACGTCCTTCTTCGCCTCTGAGAGCCTAGGCATCCCCCATACGCCCTTAATTAGCTTATTGCTTTTTGTGTTGAATACATACCTATGGTATGCATTCTTCTTTCTATACTTTCTATATGCGTTTTTCTCGTATTTCTCTTTATCTCAATATGTCAATGAACGTTTCGGCTCCAGTATTTACTTTCTCGTACATACCTTCATAACCCTAGTGGAGAATATCGGAGTCGAACCGATGACCTCCTGCGTGCAAGGCAGGCGCTCTAGCCAGCTGAGCTAATCCCCCATTCCTTCTTAAAGCGAATGTTGAATTATGAATGTTGAATTTATAATTCAATCCTCAACTTCCAGAATTTCCTTCAATATCTTTTTATGAACGTATACCTATATCACTATAAGTACTTGTTGTAGTCCCGGGCAGACTCGAACTGCCGACCCCTACATTATCAGTGTAGTACTCTAACCAGCTGAGCTACGAGACTCTGTATTGATTATTAACAGCTTAAGCAAATCACTCGAGCATATAACATATTTACTGCTATTGCTCTAGAAAGGAGGTGTTCCAGCCGCACCTTCCGGTACGGCTACCTTGTTACGACTTAGCCCCAGTTACTAGTTTTACCCTAGGCAGCTCCTTGCGGTCACCGACTTCAGGTACCCCCAGCTTCCATGGCTTGACGGGCGGTGTGTACAAGGCCCGGGAACGTATTCACCGGATCATGGCTGATATCCGATTACTAGCGATTCCAGCTTCACGAAGTCGAGTTGCAGACTTCGATCCGAACTGAGACAAGCTTTATAGATTCGCTCCTGGTCACCCAGTGGCTGCTCTCTGTACTTGCCATTGTAGCACGTGTGTGGCCCAGGACGTAAGGGCCGTGATGATTTGACGTCATCCCCACCTTCCTCACGGTTTGCACCGGCAGTCTGGCTAGAGTCCCCACCATTATGTGCTGGTAACTAACCACAGGGGTTGCGCTCGTTATAGGACTTAACCTGACACCTCACGGCACGAGCTGACGACAACCATGCAGCACCTTGTAAATTGCCCGAAGGAAAGTCTATCTCTAAACCTGTCAATCTACATTTAAGCCCTGGTAAGGTTCCTCGCGTATCATCGAATTAAACCACATGCTCCACCGCTTGTGCGGGCCCCCGTCAATTCCTTTGAGTTTCATTCTTGCGAACGTACTCCCCAGGTGGGATACTTATCACTTTCGCTTAGCCACTCAGCTTGCGCCGAACAGCTAGTATCCATAGTTTACGGCGTGGACTACCAGGGTATCTAATCCTGTTCGCTCCCCACGCTTTCGTCCATCAGCGTCAATAAATTGTTAGTGATCTGCCTTCGCAATCGGTATTCTATGTAATATCTATGCATTTCACCGCTACACTACATATTCTAACCACTTCACAATTATTCAAGACTAGCAGTATCAAAGGCAATTTTACGGTTGAGCCGCAAACTTTCACCTCTGACTTACAAGCCCGCCTACGGACCCTTTAAACCCAATGATTCCGGATAACGCTTGCATCCTCCGTATTACCGCGGCTGCTGGCACGGAGTTAGCCGATGCTTATTCGCATGGTACCGTCATCAACCTACACGTAGGCCTTATTCTTCCCATACAAAAGCAGTTTACAACCCATAGGGCCGTCTTCCTGCACGCGGCATGGCTGGGTCAGTCTTCCGACCATTGCCCAATATTCCTCACTGCTGCCTCCCGTAGGAGTCTGGTCCGTGTCTCAGTACCAGTGTGGGGGATCTCCCTCTCAGGACCCCTACCCATCGTTGCCTTGGTATGCCGTTACCATACCAACTAGCTAATGGGACGCATGCTCATCTTGTACCGCCGAAGCTTTAGTATAAATATGAGGCCATATCTATACACTATGAGGTATTAATCCAAATTTCTCTGGGCTATCCCTCTGTACAAGGTAGATTGCATACGCGTTACGCACCCGTGCGCCGGTCTCAAGGTTACAAGTAACCTCTACCCCTCGACTTGCATGTGTTAGGCCTGCCGCTAGCGTTCATCCTGAGCCAGGATCAAACTCTTCATCGTTAATCTTTATATAATATAAAACATACAATAAATAGTCTCTACTCAAGGATTTGCTTAAATCTTTTTTCCAATTTTACCGAAGTAATCTTGGTGCTGTTAACAATATATCAATGAACTTTATTTCTTTATTAATTACGCTTCCGTATCAAAGCGGGTGCAAAAGTAACACTCTTTTTTATTCTGACAAACTTTTTTTTGAAATTTTTTTTAAACTCCTCAAAACCTCTCATCACCAATAAAATCAAGCACTCAATGAACTTTCACTTCCTTATCAAAGCGGCTGCAAAAGTAATACTCTTTTTTATTCTGACAAGCTTTTTTTGAAATTTTTTTTAAACTCCTTAAAACCTCTCATCACCAATAAAATCAAGCACTCAATGAACTTTCACTTCCCTATCAAAGCGGCTGCAAAAGTAATACTCTTTTTTATTCTGACAAGCTTTTTTTGAAATTTTTTTTAAACCCTTAAAAGCTGTAAAAATTAAACTGTCTATGAACTTCTCTCCCTCTCGAAAGCGGGTGCAAATATAGAAAGGTTTTTTTCATTTTGACAACTATTTGTTCAAAATAATTTAACCCGAAAACCATAACAGTTGAATACAAAGTACTTAGACCTATAAATTATATAGACTTTTATTTTTAATGGGTAAAATTCATGTCTGATTCCATAAATTCAACTTCGAATGATTCTGATTCATGTCCTATTTTGTCCTAATATTTTACTTATATTTGTCTCAAGAACTTTAGGGGTGCTTTACATTCTATTCCTATATATAATAGGATTTATGAATACAAGGCTGAGAAATACCCTCGGAACCTGATCCGGATAATACCGGCGAAGGGAAAAGGCAAATTGTGTATTATTAAAAACTATGGAATCCTTATAGGACTTTCCGTATATACTCCTTCTTACCTTTCGCAAGAATCCCTATTGTTCCAAACACTTTAAATCACAAAGTATGGAAACAATAATGGTTTATGTCAACGGGAAAACTATTTCTTTACCAAGACAAAGTACAATCACAGATCTTATCCGGCAAATGAATACTTCACCAAGAGGTATTGCCATAGCTGTACTCAACAAAACCTCTACTTCAAATCACGAGTCTATTCCAGAGATAATTCCTCAGCAGCAATGGACTACTTACCTCCTATTGAATCAACAAAACATTCTAATCATTAAGGCAACTCAAGGAGGGTAATTTTATTTAAAAATACCACACTACACCTATTTAATAGTAATCACATGAAAAAAGACAAAACACCTAGCAAACAAATTATCACTAGGACACCCTTACCAAATTCTAAAAAAATATATATTCCTGGCACTTTATATCCGGACATCCGGGTACCAATGAGGGAAATTACATTAAGCGATTCCAAACACTCCATAAACGGTACTAAAGAATCTAACCCGGCTGTAACCGTTTACGACACTAGTGGGCCATTTACCGACTCTTCAATAACCATTAATTTAGAGAAAGGTATTCCTCCAGTACGAAGTCAATGGATAGCATCTAGAAACGATGTTGAGCAATTACACGCATTCAGCTCAACCTATTCCAACAAAAGATTAACCAACTCTCAATTGGACAATCTTCGATTTCAACATATCAGAAATCCGTTAAGGGCTCGCCAAGGTAAGAATGTAACACAAATGCATTATGCTAAGCAAGGAATTATAACCCCTGAAATGGAGTTTATAGCCATACGAGAAAATCAGAAACTTCAAGAAATCAAAGAACTTACCCAACAACACCCTGGTAATAGTTGGGGTGCTTCAATTCCAAAGGTTATCACACCTGAATTTGTACGTGATGAAGTTGCGCGAGGTCGAGCTGTAATCCCCAACAATATAAATCACCCCGAGAGTGAGCCTATGATAATAGGTCGTAATTTCCTTGTAAAGATTAATGCCAATATAGGCAACTCAGCTGTCACCTCTAATATTGAAGAGGAAGTAGAAAAAGCTGTTTGGGCTTGCCGTTGGGGCGCAGATACTATCATGGACTTATCTACAGGAAAAAACATACACGAAACCCGAGAATGGATTCTCCGTAATACTCCAGTACCTATTGGGACTGTACCTATTTACCAAGCACTTGAAAAAGTAAATGGAATTGCTGAAGATTTAACGTGGGAAATATTCCGTGACACGCTTATTGAGCAAGCTGAACAAGGAGTAGACTACTTTACCATTCATGCAGGTGTTCTACTACGATATATCCCAATGACTGCAAAAAGAGTAACCGGAATTGTATCCCGAGGAGGCTCAATTATGGCAAAATGGTGCCTGGCTCACCATAAAGAAAATTTTCTATACACCCATTTTGAAGAAATATGCGAAATCATGAAAGCCTACGATGTTACATTTTCTCTTGGGGATGGCCTACGTCCTGGCAGCCTTGCTGACGCCAATGACCAAGCTCAATTCGCTGAATTGGAAACACTAGGAGAACTCACAAAAATTGCCTGGAAACACGATGTTCAAACTATTGTAGAAGGCCCAGGGCATGTTCCCATGCACATGATAAAAGAAAATATGGACAAACAATTAAGTAGTTGTGGCGAAGCACCATTTTACACTCTTGGCCCTTTGACTACCGATATTGCACCCGGCTATGATCATATAACTTCAGGTATTGGAGCAGCTATGATTGGATGGTATGGCACTGCAATGTTATGCTATGTCACCCCAAAAGAACACCTTGGATTACCAAATAAGGATGATGTAAAAACAGGCGTTATCACCTATAAGATAGCTGCACATGCTGCTGATCTTGCAAAAGGGCATCCAGGTGCTCAATACCGTGATAATGCACTAAGCAAAGCCCGATTTGAATTTCGCTGGGAAGATCAATTTAATCTTTCACTTGACCCTGATACTGCTCGTGAATTCCATGACGAAACACTTCCTGCCGATGGTGCCAAAGTTGCTCATTTTTGTTCCATGTGTGGTCCGAAGTTTTGTTCCATGAAGATATCACAAGAAATAAGAGATCTTGAAGAACATGATATAACAAGAGGAATGGCTGAAAAAGCTAAAGAATTTACTGAGAAAGGAAGTGAACTATACTTATAAATAAAATGAAAGTATATCAGCCAGAACTTATAGTAATAACAAAACCAGAAAATTCCACCAATGAAACTTATCAAATTATTGAGATGTTTCAAAAAGGTCTGGCTGTTTTACACCTTCGTAAGCCCACTCTTTCGGAGGATGAAACCATTGAATTTTTAAACACTATTCCTGAACAATATCATGAACGAATTGTCATTCATCAACATTATAAATGTATTAACACTTATAATCTTAAAGGGATTCACTTCCCAGAAGCCATTAGAAAGGACTCTTCATTAATGCAAGGTTACCTAAATTATTTTGGTGACAAAGGAATTTCCATAAGTACTTCTTTCCATTCCCCCGAGGCTTTATTAGGTAAACAAGAAGCCATTTTTCAGTACGCCTTTCTTGGTCCTGTTTTTAATAGCATCTCAAAGCCTGGTTATAATGGAAAGTTTTTCAATATCCATAAAGAATTACTCCCATTTCCTGTCTATGCAATTGGAGGTATAACACCTGAACATATTTCTAAAATACCAAAAATGGGGTTTTCGGGAGTTGCTGCTCTAGGATATATATGGAATAATCCTAATCCAGTAAAGGCCTTTGAACAACTATCGAACTATAAAAACTATTTTTCAAAACCGCTTTAAAATGAAAACCTTCTACATACTAACCATCGCAGGTCACGATCCTTCTGGTGGCGCCGGTTTAACTGCAGATATAAACACCATTCAAAATTATGGACTAACAGCACTTAGTGTTTGCACTGGTGTTACGGTTCAAAATGAATCGATCTTTAAAAAGTGCTATTGGTCAAACCCGAATAGCATTAAAGAACAACTGACTCTCCTTCTATCGACCTATCCTATAAAAGCCATCAAAATAGGAATTATTGAAAATTTGACCTTATTGGAAGAGTTACTATTCATAATATATTCGAGTGACCCTACCATAAAAATCATTTGGGACCCTATTTTAAAATCAGGTACCGGATATGCCTTTCATGAAGAGCTTTCAAAACAAAAACTGTTGAACATCGTAAAATTGTGCTATCTAGTTACCCCAAACTACGACGAACTAAAAGCTATTTCAAAAGAAGAAAATATTGAAAATATTATTTCAGAAATTTCATCTCGCTGCCACCTATTTCTTAAAGGTGGGCATCGCGAAGATAGCTTTAAAGGAACTGACACTCTTTATTTAAAGAATGGCGATTCAATTAATTTTCATCCACCTACAATACTCAATGTAAATCGCCATGGCACAGGATGTGCACTTTCTTCTTCAATAACAAGTCTTTTAGGTCAAGGATACTCTTTAAATGAATCTTGCTTATTGGCTAAGGAATATGTATACCGATTGTTACTTCACACAAACCTAGTTACTGAGAAAAAAATGACACTTCAGTATATTTCTGATGGAGAAACTTCAGAAGAACATTTGAAAAACATCCAAAATGCATGCGTTTCCGGAGTGAAATGGATTCAACTTCGAATGAAAGAGTTTCCTGAAAAGATTGTACTTAATACCGCAAAAAATGCCCTCAAAATTTGTAGAGACCATGGTGCCCTACTCATTATTGATGATTACGTTTCCATAGCAAAGATTAGTGGAGCGGATGGTGTTCATTTAGGTAAAAATGATCTTCCTCCAAATGAAGCTAGATACATTCTCGGTCCAGAATTCATTATAGGAGCTACAGCCAATACAATAGATGATATTGAAGACTTAGCAAATAAAAACATTGACTACGTAGGCCTGGGCCCTTTTAAATATACACCAACAAAAAAGAACCTAAGTCCAATTCTTGGTCTTAAAGGCTATTCTTCCATTATGAAATGGGTAAAACTGAACAACATCAGTATTCCTATTATAGCCATAGGAGGAATCTCAATGGAAGATATTGCTCCAATACTAAAAACTGGTATTTCGGGAATAGCTGTTTCAGGCCTCCTTTCTAAACAAAGAAACAACGTGGACCTCAAGAATACAGTAAGTTCAATTCAGAAGTGCTTGCTACACAATTCACAGCCAAAAGAAATAATATCTATTGATTAATAAATACAAACTATGAACTATTCCGACACGCTAACCATAGCTAATAAACCCTTCTCTTCACGTTTATTTGTAGGCACAGGAAAATTTGGATCGTCAAAACTTATGAAAGACGCCATTATTGCCTCTGAAAGTCAATTAGCTACTGTAGCCTTGAAACGTGTGAATCCAGATGAAAAATCTGAAGATATCCATTCAAGTTTACTAACAACCGGGGTTAACCTATTACCAAATACTTCTGGTGTCCGAACTGCTAAAGAGGCCATTTTTGCAGCTCAATTGGCGCGAGAAGCACTACAAACTAATTGGATAAAATTAGAAATACATCCAGACCCTAAATATTTATTACCGGACCCAATTGAAACTCTTTTAGCCGCAAAAGAACTAGTGAAATTAGGATTCGTAGTTATGCCTTACATACATGCAGATCCTGTTTTATGCAAACGATTGGAGGAGGTTGGTTGTCAATGTGTAATGCCTTTAGGTTCTCCAATCGGAAGCAATAAAGGTCTTAAGACCATAGATTTTCTGGAAATTATAATCGAACAAAGTAATGTACCTGTTATTGTTGATGCCGGCATAGGAAGCCCATCCCATGCTGCTAAAGCAATGGAAATGGGAGCTGATGCAGTGTTAGTAAACACAGCCATCGCTGTGGCAGGTGATCCAGTCACCATGGCTAAAGCTTTTAAACTTTCTGTAGAGTCTGGCAGAATGGCTTATAACTCACAATTGGCAAGTGAACAAACATATGCAACGGCTAGCAGCCCATTAACTTGTTTCCTTGAAGAAGAATTATGATTCAACTTACCTAAAAAAGAACATGAATACTGATAAAAATAGCTTCTATCCCATTTTTCAAAATTATTCTTGGCAGGCCACCCATGGTGAAATTTATTCTAAAACTGAAACTGATGTCTTAAGGGCACTAAAGGCTAAACGACGTACACTTGAAGATTTTAAAGCACTAATTTCTCCTGCAGCAAAGCCATTCCTTGAATTCATGGCTAGTGAAAGTATGCGTATTACTCAACAACGTTTTGGAAATACAATACAAATGTATACACCCATGTATCTTTCCAATGAATGCCAAAATATTTGCACCTATTGTGGTTTCAGCCTCACAAATAAAATCCCACGAAAAACATTGACAGATGAAGAAATTTTAAAGGAGGTCACTTATTTAAAAGAAAAAGGTTATGATCATATTCTTTTAGTCACAGGAGAGGCTAATACTACTGTAGGTGTTCCCTATCTTAAAAATGCCATTCGTCTTATTAGACCCTACTTTTCAAACATAAGTATTGAAGTTCAACCTTTGGAGATTGCCGATTATAAAGAGTTAATCTCCGAAGGGTTATACGCCGTCCTAGTATATCAAGAAACCTATAACGAAGCATGTTACAAGACACACCATCCAAAAGGGAAAAAATCAAATTTCCAATACCGTTTACTCACTCCAGACAGACTTGGACAAGCGGGAATTCATAAAATAGGATTAGGTGCATTGTTTGGTCTGGAAGATTGGAGAACAGATAGCTTCTACACAGCACTTCATCTGAAATACCTTCAAAAAAAATATTGGAAAACACGATACTCTGTCTCATTTCCACGTTTACGACCTCATACAGGAGGAATAGAACCAAAAGTCGTAATGAAAGATTCAGATATGGCTCAACTTATTTTTGCTTACAGATTACTTGACGAAGACTTAGAACTATCTCTTTCTACTAGAGAACATATAAATTTTAGAAACCATATACTTAAACTAGGCATAAATTCTTTAAGCGCTGAGTCCAAAACCAACCCAGGAGGTTATTCAGTAGATCCTCAATCTTTAGAACAGTTTGAAATTTCAGATGAACGTAGTACCGATGAAATTGTTAATATGATTAAAAGTCAAGGGTACGAAGTGATTTGGAAAGATTGGCACAAAGGATATTAAACTTTTAATCCCATATATGTTATCAAAAATAGAACAACAACACTATCATAGACAGCTTATTTTGACTGAAATTGGTGAGATAGGTCAGTCAAAATTAAAAAAAGCAGCTGTTTTGGTTATTGGAGCAGGTGGACTTGGATCCGCCATACTACCGTACCTAACAGCAGCAGGTGTGGGTCAAATTGGAATCATGGACCATGATATTGTAACTCTTTCCAATCTACATCGCCAAATTTTATTTACTACCGAAGATGTTGGTAAGAATAAAGCAACTACAGCTGCAGAAAAATTAAAAAGACTCAACCCACACATTCGTATTATTCCATATGCTGAGGCTATTCATAAAGAGAATGCTATACAATTTATTTCCTCCTATGATATCATTGTAGACGGATCAGACAATTTTGCTACAAAGTATCTGGTAAATGACGCTGCAATAATTTGCAATAAACCGATTGTCTTTGGGTCAATTTTTAAATTTGAAGGACAGGTTTCTGTTTTTAATTATCAAAATGGCCCCACCTACCGATGCCTCTTCCCAGAACCTCCTTCTCCAGAAGAATCACCTAATTGTTCGGAAATTGGTGTTCTTGGGGTTTTGCCTGGAATCATTGGTTCCATTCAAGCAAATGAGGTGCTAAAAATAATTTGTGGTATAGGAGAGGTTTTAAATGGAAAACTTTTAACCCTTAATTGTCTAACGCTACAAATGGACCTGTTCAGATTTAAAAAGGTCAATTATAGAATTCCAAAATCACTCAACAGTAGAATATACGACTGTTCCTCACCAAATAGAAATCTAGAAATAACATTCAAGCAATTAGTCTTACTACCCAGTGAATACCTTTTAATAGATGTAAGAACTGTAAATGAACGTCAGAGACTCTCTATAAAATCCTTCTTGGAAGTCTCCTCTGAATTACATATTGTACTAGATGAATTAGCTGATAATTTATCTAGTATTCCTAAAAACAGACACATCATTTTTTACTGTCAAAGTGGTATAAGAAGCCTAAGGGCAGCCCAATTATATAAAGCAAAATTCCCCTTAGAAAAAACATCTAGTCTAAAAGGCGGGCTCGACTCAATAATTACATAAAAAATGCTTCGGATTACTTTAACAAATGAATTTAATCCATAAAATCATCCTATTTTCCTTTATCCTATACGCCTACAAAATGGCTTTTGGAGGAAGCGATCACGACAAGACAACCAGAACGTTCAAAAAGTAAACAAATTTTGTCAGATTAGCTACATATAACAAGAGAACAACTATTATCTTTGCATTCCAACAGAATATTAATATAATGATTAAAATAACTTTACCAGACGGATCGGTTAGGGAGTATGTACAAAATAGTACTCCAATGGATGTTGCCAAAAGCATCAGTGAAGGATTGGCCAGAAATGTGATTTCGGCAAGTTTTAACAACACTACTGTTGAAACCACAACACCTTTAACCACCGATGGTACGCTTACATTATATACTTGGAATGATATCGAAGGTAAAAAAGCTTTTTGGCATTCTACCTCTCACGTATTAGCCCAAGCTTTGGAGGAATTGTACCCAGGAATTAAACTCACTATTGGTCCAGCAATTGATAATGGATTCTATTATGATGTTGATTTCAACGGACATACTATTTCTGAAAAAGATTTACCCAACATTGAGAAAAAAATACTAGATATAGCTCGTGGTAAACACGAATACAAAATGCGTTCTGCTTCTAAAGCTGAGGCCCTAGAATATTATAAAAATCAGGATAACCAATATAAGGTAGAGTTAATTGAGAACCTTGAAGACGGGACCATTACTTTCTGCGACCACGATACCTTCACTGACTTATGCCGTGGAGGACACATTCCCAATACAGGAATTATTAAAGCTGTAAAACTTCTTAGTATTGCAGGAGCATACTGGCGTGGTGATGAAAAAAACAAACAGTTAACTCGTGTATATGGTATTTCCTTTCCAAAACAAAAGGATCTTACCGAATATTTGGAATTACTTGAAGAAGCAAAAAAACGTGACCATAGAAAACTAGGAAAAGAGTTAGAGCTATTTACATTTTCTCAAAAAGTTGGACAGGGGCTTCCACTTTGGCTACCAAAAGGAGCAGCCTTGCGTGAGCGTTTAGAAAATTTCTTAAAAAAGGCTCAGAAAAAAGCAGGTTACGAACAAGTTGTTTCACCTCATATTGGACAAAAGGAACTTTATGTTACCTCAGGTCACTATGAAAAATATGGTGCTGATAGTTTTCAGCCAATTAAAACACCCAATGAAGGTGAAGAGTTTCTATTGAAACCTATGAATTGTCCTCACCATTGCGAAATATATAATTCACGACCATGGAGTTATAAAGAATTACCAAAACGATATGCTGAGTTCGGCACTGTATATAGGTATGAGCAAAGTGGAGAATTACATGGCCTTACACGCGTGCGCGGATTCACTCAAGATGACGCTCATATTTTTTGTACTCCAGATCAATTAGATTCTGAATTTAAAAATGTAATAGATTTAGTACTCTATGTATTTGGCTCATTAGGCTTTGAAAATTTCACTGCCCAGGTTTCACTTCGTGATCCTGAAAACCCTACCAAATACATTGGCTCCAATGAAAATTGGGAAAAAGCTGAAACAGCAATTATAAATGCTGCTAAAGAAAAAGGGCTAAATTTTGTAATTGAAACTGGTGAAGCCGCATTCTACGGTCCTAAGTTAGATTTCATGGTAAAAGATGCCTTAGGAAGAAGTTGGCAGTTAGGTACAATTCAAGTTGACTATAATTTACCAGAGCGTTTTGACCTTTGGTATAAAGGAAATGACAATGAATTACATCGCCCTGTCATGATCCACAGAGCTCCATTTGGAAGTATGGAGCGATTTGTAGCTATTTTACTAGAACATACAGGAGGTAACTTCCCTCTTTGGCTAATGCCAGAGCAGGCTATCATCCTCTCACTCAGTGAGAAGTATGAGAAATATGCTGAAAAAGTTTTAAATTTGCTGGAAAATCACGAAATTCGCGCCCTCGTTGATAACAGAAATGAAACTATTGGTAAGAAAATTCGGGAAGCTGAGACCAAAAAAGTTCCATTTATGCTGATTGTTGGCGAAAATGAAGAACGTGAAGGTACAATTTCAGTACGAAGACACGGGCAGGGGGATTTAGGTACCCTAACCATTGAAGCATTTGCAGAAATTATAAACAAGGAGGTTCAAAGTAGCCTAAAACAATTTAAATAAAAGAAGTTTAACTAAAATTTTAGTAGCCATAGCCATTAGAAGAACAAATTCGAAAGGTCCTCGTCAAATAAGAGAGGAAAAAAGTGCACACCGTATCAATAGAGATATACGTGTACCCGAAGTACGTTTAGTAGGAGACAACGTTGAAATGGGGGTATATCCCACAAAAAAAGCATTGGAATTAGCAGATGAGCTTGAGCTTGATTTGGTAGAAATATCTCCTAATGCGCAACCACCCGTTTGTAAAATAATCGACTACAAGAAGTTTCTTTATGAGCAGAAAAAACGCGAAAAAGAACTTAAAGCGAAAGCTACCAAAGTAGTTATAAAAGAAATTCGTTTTGGTCCTCAAACAGACGATCACGATTATGAGTTTAAGAAAAAACACGGTGAGAAATTCTTACAGGAAGGTGCTAAACTAAAAGCTTATGTATTCTTTAAAGGACGTTCTATTGTATACAAAGATCAGGGAGAGATTCTATTGTTACGTTTAGCAACAGACCTTGAAGAATATGGTAAAGTAGAGCAAATGCCTAAATTAGAAGGTAAGCGTATGACCATGTTTCTAGCTCCGAAAAAAGTAAAATAATAATAAGCGAAATAATTACAAAAACTAGGAAAAATGCCTAAGATCAAAACTAAATCTAGTGCTAAGAAGCGTTTTAAGCTTACAGGTTCTGGAAAAATCAAAAGAAAGCATGCTTACAAAAGCCACATTTTGACTAAAAAGTCTAAAAAGCGTAAGCTTGCCTTAACTCACGCTACATTGGTACATGCCAATGACGAAAATAGCGTAAAAGAACAATTAGGATTGAAATAATCCATTTGTTTTTGGTTCCTATTGTATAACCCTGGAGTTAGGCACATCAAGTATTCTGAAAAAATGAATCGCCTGCTACAAAAAACATTAAAATTATGCCAAGATCAGTAAATGCTGTAGCTCGTAGAGCTCGTAGAAAAAAAGTAATGAAGCAAGCCAAAGGTTTCTTTGGCCGTAGAAAAAACGTTTGGACAGTTGCCAAGAATGCGGTTGAAAAAGCAATGCAATATGCTTACAGAGACCGTAGAAACAAGAAAAGATCTTTCCGTGCTTTATGGATTGCCCGTATTAATGCTGGTGCACGCCTTCATGGATTGTCTTATTCTCAGTTTATGGGTAAAGTTAAAGCTAATGACATCGAATTGAACCGTAAGGTTCTAGCAGATTTAGCTATGAACCACCCAGCTGCCTTCAAAGCAATTGTTGAGAAAGTAAAGTAAACGTTTAATAATATTATTTCGCTATTAAAAAATCCGGCTTTTGCCGGATTTTTCATTTTATCTAACTAAATGATTTTCAAAATCAGATGTCCGTTCACAACAAATTTGTTCCATGACTTGTTTTAATTCTGTTTTAAGTAGTGATATCGTATGATCACCTCCCTTGTCCCCTAAAGCCGCAACACCATACATAAACGAACGACCTAGAAAACTAAACTTGGCGCCACTTGCCATTGTTCGCGCAATATCTGGACCAGACCTCAAACCACTGTCCATCATAACAATGATATCATTCCCGTAAAGACTAGCTATTCTTGACAAAGGCCTTATTGTTGATTCACCAGCATCAAGTTGTCTTCCTCCATGGTTAGATACTATTATACCATCCAGACCCAAACGAATTGCGAGTTCAGCATCATGCTCTGTTGCTACACCCTTAAGTACCAACTTCCCTTTCCATTTATCACGTATAATTGCTATACGATCCTCATTCAATCGTCCAGAGAAGGTTGCATCCATAAATTTCCCTAACTGTTTTAAATCCATCCCCTTAGGCATATAGGGTTTTAATGTCTCAAATCCTGGTTGACCATATTTTAAAGTATTAAAAGCCCATTGAGGTTTCTTTAGAATTTCTACTATGTTACCAAGCGACATATTTGGGGGCATAGCCAATCCATTACGAATGTCTCTAGGTCTAAAGCCAAAAGTAGGTACATCACATAGAATAACTAACACTTCGTAATGTGCATCATGCGCACGTCTTAACAGATCATCCCTTAATTCATCCTTGGCTGGATGATATAACTGAAACCAAGCATTACCCTGGGTAATTTCACTTATTCGCTCAATACTGCTCGTACTAACGGTACTTAATACAAAGGGAATATTATGTTCAAAGGCGGCCTTTGCTAATATCTCTGGTGCATTTGGCCACATTAAGCCTTGTAATCCGACCGGTGCAATTCCAAATGGCGCACTATAGGTTCGGCCGAACAACTCTGTGCGCATATCAGATTTAGTATGCTTATTTAAGTAATAAGGCAAAAGTTCCACCTCTCGTAATTGTGATGTGTTTTTATGAAGATTAACATCCTCATTACAACCTCCATCTAAATATTCAAATGCAAATTTGGGAATTTTCTTTTGAGCTCTTTTTCTAAGATCATCTATAGAGGGATATCTAGAATCTATCCTTATTTCCTTCTCCATACTGCTATCATTTATCTTGGTATTAATTAAAAACGGAGACAGCTACATACATAGTATATAGCTGCCATTTTAAAAGTATTTATTTCGAATCTGATACTTCCGTAGTTTGCTGAGTTTCTTCAAACACATGTTTTGCATAATTGAGTCCTAAAGCCTCATATCTATCTTTCATATGTGTTAAACGAATTTTAAAATTATCCCAGTTTTTATTCTCTTCCTTGCTCCATACCACCTCAGATAGTGCAGTCATTCTAGGTAGAATCATATATTCTACATAATCCGATGTTTTAATATACTCTGTCCATACATTGGCTTGAGCCCCAAGAATATATTTTGATTGTTCAGCAGTAAGTTCTTTAGGATATGGCTTATAATTATAAACATCTTCTACCGTAGTTAAACCTCCAATGGCTAATGGTTCATTCTTTTTGTCTGCAAATTGATAGTGATCAAAATAGCATGAATGATTAGGGGTCATAATTACATCATGATGTTGTTTAGCAGATTCAATTCCTCCACTTTCACCTCTCCAAGACATTACAGTAGCATTTGGAGCAAGTCCTCCTTCCAAAATTTCATCCCATCCAATGATACTCTTTCCTTTAGAATTCACATACTTTTCAACTCTTTGGATAAAGTATGATTGTAATTCATGTTCATCCTCTAATCCTTCTTCCTTCATTCTTTTTTGACATACTTCACAACGCTTCCAATTAGCCTTTGGACATTCATCTCCTCCAATATGCACATACTTTGATGGGAACAATGGCATAACCTCGTCTAATACATTTTGAATAAACTCAAAAGTCCCCTCTTTTCCTGCACAATATACATCGTTATAAATACCCCAAGACTCCTGAACTATCTTTGGAGTTCCATTGGCTTGTAACTCTTTACTCTTTTCAGAAATCATGCCGTTTGGTACCTCAGTAGGTTCCTCCGGGAAACAACTAAGTTCTGGATAGGCAGCAATTGCTGCAGAACTATGTCCAGGTAATTCAATTTCAGGAATAACTGTGATATGTCTGTCGGCTGCATACTTAACTATTTCTTTTACTTCCTCTTGTGAATAAAAACCGCCATATCTTTCGTTATCATTTTCCGAACCAGGATAATGACCTACTATGGTCCCGTTTCTATAAGCACCAATTTCCGTAAGTCTAGGATATTTTTTTATCTCAATTCTCCAACCTTGGTCTTCAGTCAAATGCCAATGAAATGTATTCATTTTATGCATTGCCAAAATATCAATATACTTTTTCACAAAAGAAACAGGAAAAAAATGACGGGCAACATCTAAATGCATCCCTCTATATCCAAACTCAGGACTATCCTCAATGGTTACAGCAGGTATAGTAAGCTCCGCTACTGCTCCTTTTTCCACAGCTGCAGGCAATAATTGACGAAGTGTCTGGATCCCATAAAAAATACCTTTACCATTTTTTCCAGTAATCCTTATATTATCATACTTGACATCAAGTACATATCCTTCTTCATTACTAATTGTAGCATCTATCACCAAAACAATGGATCCCTTGGCATTATCAGCTTGGAATTCAATATTTTTTCCACTGGCATTACTTAGCATTTCAGCCAAATACTCTCCTTCCTTAACCAGTGAAGAGGCTCCTGAAATAATTGTGGAATTATCAACCAAGAATTTTCCATTAGATATTACCATTGAACTTGGATTTGGAATAACATTATAGTCAGCTTCAGAATTGACTACTTCCTTAAATTTATTACTACAGGAACTCAGTGCTAATGCACACATTAAAACAACTAGTTTTTTCATATTTAAATGATTTTAGGGTTTATAATTGAAAAATTTTATTCATTAAAAGCCATTTTTGGCCTGGTGTTGCAATTGGTAATGCTTTTTGGTATTTCCACATTAACTCCTCCCATTGCTGGACTTTATTATTTGCTTGGTCTGCAGCATTCTTTCGCTCAAATGAAAATGAAGAATTCACTTCCATAATCATAAATAGACGATTTCCGATATTGTAGATTTCCAATTGCTCAATCCCTGAATCCTTAATACTTTCAAGAATTTCAGGCCACACATCCTCATGATGCTTTATATAAGCATCTATTAAAGCAGGATCATCAATAAGATCCAAGGCTAAACAATATCTCTTAGTTTTCATTAGGCGTTTTAGCTTGAGTTACATAATTTCCATAAAAGGCGATACAGCAAAAACAGAGCAATGGCAGTAGAAAGGAAATATTAACCTCAGCTACTCCTATGACGGAGACATCATTCACTCCAGAACCACCTATGTCAATAATTACCCCTTGAATAAAAGGCATTAATGCTCCACCTACAATTGCCATTACTAATCCTGCGGCTCCTACTTTAGCCTCTTCTTCTTGTAATCCTTCCAGAGCTATTCCATAGATGGTCGGAAACATCAAGGACATAAAAAATGAAATGGAAATTAAACAGTATAAACCAAAGACTCCTTCAATAAAAATCGTACCCAAAGCACACATTGCTGCTAAAAGAGCAAAATACATTAGCAATCGTCCGGAACAGATAAACCGTAGTAACCAAGTGCCAATTACTCTCCCTACCAAAAACAATATAAAAGCCAAAAATTGATAATTGGCAGCGGTTTCCCCTTTCATTCCAATTGCTTCAGCATATTGATAAATATAGGTCCAGCACATAATTTGTGCACCCACGTAAAATACCTGAGACAATACTCCGAGAGTATACTTTTTTCTACCAAGAAGATTAGAAAAAGCATTCCTAAGTTTAAAAGTACCATCGACGTCTTTAGCCTGAGGCATTTTATTAATTCCAATAAGTATCATCACTCCCAATATCACCAATCCTAACATTACATAAGGATTCCGAATCACCATAAGATCCGAAGTACGAATCAGAATTTTCCTAGCCTCATCCAATGAATTAAAATCTTCTATGGAGGCTGATTGCAATTTTTTTAGAACAAACTGTTGAGCCACCAACAAACCAAGAATTAGTCCAACTGGGTTAAACACTTGAGCAAGGTTGAGTCTTTGAGTAGCGGTTTCCTTAGCGCCCATAGCTAGAATATATGGATTGGCTGTTGTTTCTAAAAAAGCCAATCCAAAAGTTAAAATATATAGACCTAGGCAAAAAAACCAAAATTGTTCCGTTATAGCTGCTGGGTAAAATAATAATGCACCCATAGCATATAAGATCAAACCAACCATAACACCTGCCTTATACGAGTATTTCCTAACAAATAACGCTGCAGGTAATGCCATACAAAAGTAACCACCATAAAAGGCCATTTGTACCCATGCAGCTTGTGTATTAGAAAGTTCCAATACTTTCTTGAAGGCCTGAACCATTGGGTCCGTCACTGCATTGGCAAAGCCCCAAAGGGCGAACAAAAGTGTTATTAATACAAAAGGAATTAGTACTTTTTTAGATACTATAGGTGGTTGGTGTGGTTGCATAATTGGATGGTTTATGAATAGGTTTTAGGTAATTGATCGATCCAGATGTACATATCCTCCATCGGGAGATAAGAACTGTCCTGTTGTATGGGCCGATTTTTCAGATATTAGAAATACTGCCAATGAAGCAATTTCCTCGGCTGTGGTCATCCGTTTTCCTAATGGTATATTTTGTTCTATTTCACGTTGTTTTTTAATGGGATCTTTAAACGAATGAAGCCAATTACGATATAAAGGAGTCATTACCTCTGCAGGTAATATTGCATTTACCCTAATTCCAAATGGCAACAATTCAGTTGCCCATTCTCTAGTAAGGGCAAGTTGTGCTCCTTTAGCAGCCGCGTAACCTGAGGTTCCTCCTTGCCCCGTTAAAGCGACTTTAGAACTTATGTTTAAAATAGATCCTTTCGTTTTCTTTAATTCGGGTAAACAATAATGAGCCATTTCATAATAATGCAGTAGATTTTCATTTAAAGAAGTAGTAAACCTATCAATAGTCCCCATTTCAAGTCCTACGTTATCATTCCGTCCAGCGTTATTAACAAGCCCGTCTATCCGTCCGTACTTCTCAACTGCCATTGCCACTACCTTTTCACAATTTCCCTGCTTGGTTAGATCCGCCTGTATAAAAAAAGCCTCCTGGTTGCAAGTGTTCATTTCATTTTGAAGCGATATCCCTTCCTCATTCGATCTCGCAATAAAAACAGCTATACCTCCTTCAGCAGCTATAGCTTTAGAGATTGCACCTCCAATTCCTTTAGTACCCCCGGTAACAATGATTACTTTATGATGTAGTCCTAAATCCATATTTTTTAATTTTAATTAGTTGTGAATACCCCAATCTCACCAAAAGTAGATCGATATCCTTCTCCATGAATTTTAATACCCTTTAAACGTATATACCTTGCCTTGTGATTTGGGAATATTACTTGCTGCTCTATTGGATTGTTTACAATATTTCCAAACTCACCTTGAGAAACTGTTATCCATTGATTCCCGTCTTGGCTCACTGCAAACTCATAATGAGTTATAATACCAAAAGACCAGCGATCCTGCATTGGAACATAAGTAAACCCTCTTAATGAGTAGATATCTCCCAAATCTATAACCACTTCTTGAGGAGAAGAAGTCCCTTGGGCTGTGGCAAAAATTGTCAATGGGTTTTCATCTATGAGTTTACCAGCCTCCGCCAATGCACCTGAAGATACTGACACAACCTGCCAATCCTTCTTTGAAATATCATAAAACACAGTAGTTTCCTCTGTTGTACCAGCATCATCAGGATTGTAGGCAATTGCCTTTATGACAGTAGGTTTATGAACATAAAAAGGTTGACTATATTTATATTTTGGATTAATCTCTGGCGTACTCCCGTCAGTAGTGTAATATATCTCAATATTTTTATCGCTGACATGTAAGGACACCTCCCCTTCTTTAGATCGAACTGTTTTAGGTTGTGTAAGTACATTAGGTGCATGATAAAGTGCAATGGTAGACAGCGCCGGAGCAGCTTTACTTTCTGTAATAGTTATACGTATTTTAGATGCCTTTACAGTATCGAATCTCAAAATTCGTTTATATCCAACAGTTGTTTGGGTGTCTATTGTTTGCCACTGTTCATTTACAAAAGCCTCAACTGTAAACTTCTTTATACGTTGACCCAATTTAATATACTCTTGAAGAACTAATCGATTTACAGCTGTTGGTGACTCAAAATCAATGGTAATGGAAACAGGTAATTCATTATCGTCAGCTGCCCAAAAAGTATCATTCATTTGATCATTAACATTAGTAGCAGAAAATTGACCTCCGTTATTCCTAGTATTACTAGCTATTACTCTTGCGTTTTTTGCTAAATCAAAAGAAAAATCTTTATCGAGTTGATTTTTTAAAGCCATGAGTTGACGTACATCATTCTCATGAATTAATCCACGAGTGTCTACTGGAAGATTCAGTAATAGCGATGCATTTCGCCCTACAGATTGATAGTAAATATCTAATAAATGTGGTAGTGATTTTACCTGATGGTCTTCTGAGGGGTGATAATACCACCCTGGGCGAATAGAAACATCCGCCTCAGCTGGAACCCAATGTGTGCCATCCTCATGGCCAGAACGTAATTGTTCATGTTTAGGGTATCCTGGATATACTTCTATTTTTCGTAACAAATTCCAATTAGTTTCATTAGCCCAACCTTCCTCATTACCAACCCATCTTACATCAGGACCACCATCACCAAAAATAACAGCATTAGGTTGTAATTCTCTAACAATTCTGGTTACCTCATCCCATTGATAATATGTTTTATTATCAATTTTTCTAGTTTCATTAGCCCCTCCATAATATCCCGAACCTCCATTGGCACCATCAAACCAAACTTCAAATATATCCCCATAATTAGTCAATAACTCTTTCAATTGATTATGGAAATAAGTAACATATTCAGGACTACCATACGCTGAGTGATTACGATCCCAAGGTGATAGATAAACACCCATTTTTAATCCATATTCTCTACAAGCATCAGCCAACTCTCTAACAACATCTCCTTTGCCATTTTTCCATGGGGCGTTTTTAACTGAATGCTCTGTATAGGCAGAAGGCCAAAGACAAAATCCATCATGATGCTTGGCCGTAAGAATAATTCCCTTCATTCCCGCTTCCTTTGCAACTCTAGCCCACTGCCGAGCATCTAATTCAGTAGGATTAAAAGACTCGGGAGATTCATTTCCCATTCCCCATTCCATATTGGTAAATGTGTTCATATTAAAATGAATAAATCCATAGTATTCCATTTCATGCCACATTAACTGTCTGTGAGAAGGCAAAGGCCCGTAGGATATTATTTTTTTAGTATTACTACATGAGCTTATCAATACAATAAACACAATTGCTATGGATATTTTTATGCATTTCATACAATCTAAATGATTTAATTTTCCTTACTATTAATTCAAAGGTGAGGGTATGGAATTACCTTACCAGTTCTATTGTCAATAGGCATTTGCGCTTCCACTGATCTGAGATACGATGAAAGCTCATTAATTAACTTTTTAGCTATTGAAGGACGCTGCTCGAAAAGATTACTAGTTTCTCCAATATCTTCCTTGATGTTAAACAATTCCTTCTCTTGAGTCTTATGATAATAAATCAATTTCCAGTCCCCCATACGTATGGTACTTGAGGAGGCTATTCCGGGACCTTCGGCATCCCATTTATTAGGATAATGCCAAATTAGTGGACGCTCAACATTACTTCTTTTCCCCTTCAAAATAGGCACAAAACTTTGGCCATCTATTTTTTGAATTATAGGATTTGGCTCTATTTGAGCCATCTCAAGTATGCTTGGAAAAAAATCTTCAATTATGACATAATCATTAATTACGGTGGACGGTTTTGTTACCCCTGGCCAATATGCCAACATTGGTACTCGTATGCCTCCTTCATACATGGAACCTTTTCCACTTTTTAAAGGCCTATTATGTGAATGTGCCTCACCCCCTCTACCTACAGCGCTCAAGCCTCCATTATCTGAAATAAATAAAATTATGGTATTGTCAGCTATACCACGGTTCTCTAGAAATGACATAACATCTCCCAAACTTTTATCCATTCCTTCAATCATTGAGGCATATTTAGCTTCCTTATCATCTAAGCCTCTTTCTTTGTACTTCTGATAATATCGGCTATCAGCCATAAGAGGAACGTGTACCGCATAATGTGAAAGGTGAAGAAAGAATGGTCTTTTCCCCACTATCGTGTCCAAAACAGACAATGCCTCTTGGGTGATTGCTTCAGTAAGGTAAATATCCTTACCATGATATTTCTCCAATCCAGGAACAGCCCAAACTGAACTATGTTCTCCCTTATTTCCAAAATTATCTTTCCCAAAATAACTAGCAAGCCCACCAGCTGCATGACCTGCAATATTAACATCAAAACCAATATTCTCAGGAAATTCCCCGGGAGTTCCTATGGCACCTAAATGTGATTTTCCTGCATGAATGGTCTGATACCCTGAATTCTTAAGAATTTGTGGAAGTAAGGTAGCATGAAAGGTATGATGAATACCTCGTATTGGGCTCAGGCCATTCATGTTCCATTGAGGAAATGTTAAAATAGAATCTATCCGATCTTGTGACACATCCTTTCTCAGTGTCCAATTAGTCACCCTATGCCTTGCTGCGTTAGTTCCAGTTATCAAACTCACTCTTGATGGTGAACAAACAGGTGTTGCATATGCTTGCGTAAATTTTACACCTTTTGCTGCCAATCGTTCCATATTAGGAGTATTAAACTGAGTATTTAGTTCTGTGTGTCGATCCCAAAAAGGAACCGAAGTATCTTGCCAACCCATGTCATCCACTAAAAATACAATGATGTTTGGAGGAGACTTAGTGACCTCTCTATGTGTAGTCTTACATGCAAGACTCAAGCAAAACACTAGAATGATTAATAGAAGTCTCATTTTGTAAGTTCCTTAAGATATTGATTAAGTATAATAGTCTCATTAGAGGAAAGTGAAATCGTTTTCTTACGGTCTTTATACACTAATGTTGCCTTGGTATCTTCTTTAGATACCAATTCTATTCTTTCAATGGTATGCTCTTTCCATTTAATACTGACTTGTATATTTCCTCGTGCTTTAAGACCGGTTACTTCACCAGAATCCCAGCTCTCAGGGAGGGCAGGTAAAAGTCTTATAAAACCCTCATGTGACTGCATTAGCATTTCCGCAACCCCGGCAGTAAATCCAAAATTACCATCAATTTGAAATGGAGGGTGCATATCGAAAAGATTATCAGCCGTGGAAATCTCTAAAAACTTTTGAATATTCGTTTGTGCAGCTACAGCATCCTGCAAACGAGCATTAAAATTTATCATCCAAGCACGACTCCAACCAGTTCCTGCACCCCCATGCTGTAATCTATAATCAATAGTTTTTTTAGCTGCCTCAAAATGAGCCGACGTCTTTTGAGTTATAGAAATCCCTGGATGTAGGGCATAAAGCTGAGACATATGTCGATGTCCCTTTTCTGGTTCTTCTACTGGTTTTGTCCATTCTAAAATTCTGCCATCGGGTCCCAGAACCACTCCTGGATGTATTTTTTTAAGTTTAGATTTCACTTCTTGAACAAAATCATCATTAATTTTTAGAATAGAGGCTGCCTTTAATGTATTATTAAATACTTCACCTATTATTTGATGACCCATAGCAGCTCCATGGGAGACGGCTGCAGGTGTACCATCAGGTGCCATATAAGAGTTTTCCGGAGATGTTTCAGGGGAAGAAACCCATGTCTTTGAGTCTTGATCATATATAAGCCAATCCAAGTAAAATTCAGCCAACGCTTTCATTGCTGGCCAGGCTCTATTTTTTAAAAAATCTATATCGTTAGTGTAGGAATAATGCTCCCAATAATGTTGAGCTAACCAACCACCACCATGAATCCATGCCCCCCAATAAGCGCGTTCTGCATGCATCCAGGCTGGAGCCCAAATATCAGAAGTATGATGTATCACAGCTCCTCTATGAATTCCATACTGATCCTTGGCCGTTATTCTACCTCTATTGATAAGTCGGTCTGTATAGTCGAAAAGAGGGGAATGACATTCACTTAAATTAGTTACCTCTGCAGGCCAATAATTCATTTGCAAATTGACATTCAGGTGATAGTCGGCATTCCAAGGTGCACGAATATGTTCATTCCATATCCCTTGTAAATTTGCAGGGTTAGTTCCAGGACGTGAGCTAGATATGAGCAAATACCTTCCGTATTGAAAAAGGAGGGCTGAAAGTGCTTTGTCCGTTCCTCCATCTTTTATCTTTTTCAATCTTTCATCAGTCGGTATTTTATTAAATTCATTACCACCAAGGTCTAAGGTAACTCTTTTATACAATGACTGATAATCAGCAACATGAGCTGACAACATCTCATTATAAGAAAGTTCTTGTACTTGACCTAGCAATTGTTCATTATATGACTCGTAATTATTACCATGATAAAACGATGTACTTCCCACAAGAAGTAAAACAGCTTCATTTACATTCTTCAATTCAAGAATACCATCCTTACTAACAACTATACCTCCATTGTTTTTGACTACTAACCTGGTATCAAATTTCACACCGTAGTCAAGTGGTTTTGCCTCCGAATTTAATCTGCCCCCATTTTGTGTCACCATACCTTTCATTTGGATTTGGTTAGGAGCAGGAGACGATACTTGAACCGTATTAAAACCCTCATCCTTAGGTCGGTTCATACGTAAAGTAGCATCCATTCCTTTGGGATTAGTAGTAGTATATCTAATAATCAACACATTGTGAGGCGCAGAAGCAAAGACCTCTTGAGTATAATTATAACCCTCTGAATTATAGGAAGTTGTTGCTACAGCAGTTTCAATATCCAACTCTCGATAATAATTTGCTACTTTTTTTGTTGAAAAATCAATGTACAAATCACCCATTGTTTGATGAGATCGCACCACACCCTTATTTGAAAAACGGGTTACTATCTCTTCATCGGCTTTATGATACTGCCCTTCTTTAAGCAACTGCCGGATATATACCAAATCTTCAGGAGTTCCTTTAGAATCTCCCCAATCAGGTCCACCTGGCCACATGGAGTCTTCATTTAACTGAATACGTTCATTTATTGGTTGTCCAAAAATCATAGCCCCAAGACGACCATTACCAACTGGCAAAGCTTCCATCCATTTAGTCGCTGGTTCCTTATACCAAAGTCTTTCCTTACTTTGTGAATTTTGGGCATTGGCAGTTGCAAAAAACAATACTACTACCAACAATAATGAGTTCTTATCCATGACTTTTTACTGATTATAAACTATAAAAATTTACTGCATTCGTATGCATAATTTGTTTCTTCTCTGTTAGCGAAAACTCTTGAAAATAGCTATTGATTGGCATTAACATCTCATTGTAATTACACGACAACAGACAAACAGGCCAATCTGACCCAAACATGATTCTTTGGGTGCCAAATTCACTAACAACAACATCTAAAAATGGATAAAACATTTCCTTATTCCATTTAAAAAAATCTGTTTCCGTAACCATTCCTGACAACTTACAGTAGACATTTTCATGTGAAGCAAGGGCTTCCATGTATTTTTTCCAATGGGTACTTACCCCCTTTGAAATCTTTGGTTTTGCCATGTGGTCGATAACAAATAGCTGATTAGGAAACTTTTTAACAAATGCTAAAGCTTCTTCCAACTGATGTTCATATATTAAAAGATCATAGGTACACCCAAAGGTTTGTAACTGCTCCATTCCACTGAGGAAATCGTTTTGCATTAAAAAACCAGGAGCTTCCACCTGAACTATATGTCGTACCCCCTTAAACAAAGAGTTAGTTTTAAAAAAAGCCAGGCGTTCACTTATATTACTAGCCCTTAGGTCAACCCAACCTACAACTCCATTTATGAACTTATTTTGAGTAGCCAAATCAAGTAAAAACATGGTTTCCTCTTCGGATTGATCTGCCTGAACAGCCACACACCCCTTCACTCCGTTACTCTTCACTAAGGGCTCTAAATCTTCTGGTAAAAAATCACGTTGAAGCACTTGCATTGAATTATCTATCCAAGTATCACGAGAAGGATTATATTTCCAAAAGTGTTGATGGCTGTCAATCATATCTGTGGTTAATTAGATTCTATTTTATCAAATCCTTTAGCCAACTGTTTGGAGCTACCCAATCCTGTAATTCCTAATTCTACAACATCGCCTGGAGTTAAATATCGCTGAGGGTTCAATCCCATACCAACTCCGAAAGGAGTCCCTGTAGAGATGATATCCCCTGGAAGCAAAGTCATAAACTCACTTATATAACTTACCAAAGTTGGAATATCAAATACAAAGTCTGAAGTATTACTATTTTGCTTAAGCTCACCATTTACTGTAAGCCAAAGATCCAAATCGTGTGGATTAGGTATTTCTTCTTTAGTAGCTAGAAACGGACCTAATGGTGCAAATGTATCACAGCTTTTTCCTTTTACCCATTGTCCGTAACGCTCTAACTGAAATTCTCGCTCACTATAATCATTGTGTAACATATAACCCGCAACATAATCCATGGCTTTCTCTTTAGAAACATAGGATGCTTTTTCACCTATAACAACAGCCAACTCAACTTCCCAATCAGTTTTCACACTATTTCGAGGAATTATTAAATCATCATTAGGCCCAACAATAGCGGTAGTAGCCTTAAAAAACAAAACGGGCTCCTTAGGAACCTCCATTCCACTTTCCGCAGCATGTTTAGCATAATTAAGCCCTACACAAACTAATTTAGAAGGTCTACATACAGGAGGCCCTAAACGTTCATTTTCATCAACAACAGGACAATCATTTTGATTAGATTCCAGCCATTTTTTCAATTTACCTAATCCATTTGATTCAAAAAACTGTTCATTATAGTCACTGCCAAATAGTGAAACATCTATTCGTTTACCATCTTCCAATTGTACTCCAGGTTTTTCATAACCCGGTTTCCCAAATCGTATAAGTTTCATTTTATATTAATTTAATTTCCATTAAGTTTTATAAATCCTCCATCAATAGGAAAATCAGTCCCTGTAATAAATGTTGCCTTATCAGAACATAAATACAATGCCAGAAAAGCTACTTCGTCCGGTGTTCCCATTCTTCCAATGGGTTGTGTTTTGGATAATTTTTCAAACATTTCTTGTTCTCTACCAGGATAATTTTTTTGTAAAAATCCATCTACAAAAGGTGTATGGATTCGTGCTGGAGATATACTATTGCACCGAATTCCAAAAGAAAGATAATCTTTGGCTACTGACAAGGTCATGGTACTAACGGCACCTTTTGACATTGAATAAGCAAACCTATCTGATATTCCCACCGAAGCGGCTATGGATGCCATATTAATAATAACGCCTCCATTTATCTTCATAAACGGAATCGATGCGTGAATACAATTATAAATTCCCTTTATATTTACATTATAAATACTATCTAAGACAGATTCTGAGGTGTTTTCCACATTCCCTACATGGGCAATCCCGGCATTATTAACCAAGATATCTATAGTGCCTTTACTAGCAATCGATGCTATAAGTTCCTTTACTTGAGTATGATTAGACACATCACATTGATGAAAAAAAGCCTGACCACCACTCTTCTCAATATCATTTACAGTAGCCATTCCATTTACTGTGTTAAACTCAAGGATATGGACAATAGCTCCAGCGGATGCAAATGTTGTACTAATAGCCTTACCAATACCACTTGCACCTCCTGTAACAATGGCTGTTTTATTTTCTAAACTGAATAATGTCATTACTTTATTAAATTTAAATAGTACACCTCTATAACGATACCCCTCGTTTCCATGGAATAAAATCATCTTGACCTAAGGAAGCAGCCTTAGTTTGCTTTCGACCACTAGAGACTTCAATAATTAGATTCATTAACTGATCAGCCAATGTATCCATTGAAATTCCAGCTGATATAATTTTCCCTGCATCAAAATCAATTATATCTTTCATCCGCTCTGGCAATACTGAATTGGATGAAATTTTAAGGACTGGACATATTGGATTTCCCGTAGGAGTTCCCAATCCAGTAGAAAATAAAATTAAATTCGCGCCAGAACCGGCAAGTCCTGTCGTGGACTCCACATCGTTTCCAGGAGTGCATAAAAGATGTAAACCTGTATTATTTACATACTCACCATAATCCAGCACAGCATTTATAGTACTTCGGCCACCTTTGGTCGCCGCACCAGCAGATTTTATCGCGTCTGTAATTAGCCCATCTCTTATATTGCCTGGTGAAGGATTCATATCAAAGCCTGAACCAACAGACTCAGCTTTTTTATTGTAACTTTCCATTAAAGATATAAACCTTTCGGCCTCGTGCTTAGACAAACAACGATCTATTAAATCTTGTTCTACTCCACATAATTCCGGAAATTCAGAAAGAATACTCTTGCCCCCCAAGGCATTGATTCGATCCGAAATCAATCCTATTAGTGGATTTGCAGTAATTCCAGAAAAACCATCAGACCCCCCACATTCCAATCCTATGATTAATTTTGATAATGGGGCTGGCTTACGTATATTTTTGTTGGCAATTTTTAATCCCTCATAAGTAGTTTCAACTACTTCATTTAACATGATCGATTCGCTTTCATAATGCTGCTGTTCAAAATAATAAACTGGCTTAACAGTCTCTATCTGAAGCTCTTTTAATGCCTCTTGTAACATAGATACTTGAGCATGTTGACAACCTAAACTCAGCACAGTAGCTCCTGCAACATTTGGGTTTTTAATATATCCAGCCAAAAGTCTTACTAGGGACTTGGCATCATCTCGAGTTCCTCCACAACCTCCTTCATGAGTTAAAAATTTTATTCCATCAATATTTGGAAACCATCGTTGGGCAGTAAGCTCTCCTTCTGACTCATAACTCTCACTATCTTTACCAGTCATTAAATTTCTCAGCTTTACTTTATGATGATTCTCCTTTTTATATCCTAATTCTGTTTCAAATGCCTCCTTTAGAACAAGTAAATTTCTATTTTGACAAAAAACCAATGGTATAAATATCCAAAAATTAGCAGTTCCAACCTGACCATCATTACGATAGTAACCATCAAAAGTAGCTTCTTTCCATTTAGTAGCTACATCAACAGAATACGAGTAATTCATACCACCAAACTTATAAGGTGCTGCGGAATGTTTTACATTATCTACTGTTAGTAAGCCTCCCTTTTCAATAGCTATCAAGGCTATACCCACTGGAACTCCATACATATATATGGTTGCTCCGGAAGTAATAGTTTCCAAAGCCATTTTATGTTTTACCGGGATATCCTCCATCACCTCTATTGATATATCATTAAAGGCAACCACACTACCTTTGATCAAAGTATCCAAGGCAACTACCACGTTATCTTTTGGGTTTATTTGAAGAATTTTTTTATTAATTGTCATCTTGTGAATGCTATCTCCTCAAAACTACAGTTTAAAACATTTAATAAGTTATACATAATTTGCTTATACTTGTACAATATTTGCAAAACAACCAATCTAATAAGAGTTTGTAACATTTAACATTTTCACTTTCTTTCTAATGAAGCTTCATTATCTACATAAAAATCTCGAAAAAAGTATTAAATCTACCTATCATGAAGATATTTCATTTCTAAAACTTTGGCATTATCACCCAGAAAGTGAATTAGTATATATTGTACAAGGGGAAGGCACCCTTTACGCTGGTGATTTCATAGGAAATTTCAAGAAAAATGATATCTTCTTTTTAGGAAGTAATCTCCCTCATATGTTTGAAAGTGCCTCAAATAATTCTTCTAAGGAGCTTTGCTCAGCATATGTATTACATATAAGCCCAGCATATTTCGAGCAATTACCCTTAGATCAAATTGAATTTTCATTACTAAGAAACATACTTACATTGAGCAAACAGGGAATTCATTTTAAGACCAACAGACCCAATATAGTATTTGAAACCTTTAAAAAAATGATGAATGAAAATCTTGCATTTAATAGTCTTTGTTTACTGCAACTTTTTCTACAACTACAAGAAACCAGTAGCTCTTCACCGCTTTCAAATATTGTATATCAGACAGCAGATTTAAACTCAGACAAAAGATTACAAAGCACGCTTCAATTTATAATGCAAAATTTCCAATCCGATATTTCTCTGGATAATGCTGCCTCAAAAGTAGGAATGAACAAGACGGCCTTTTGTCGCTATTTTAGACATAAAACTGGAAAATCATTTATTTCGTACTTGAATAATATTCGGGTTCAATACGCTTGTAAACTATTAAGTGATCAACAACCTGAAAAAACAGTTTCTGAAGCTTGTTATTTATCTGGGTTTAATAGTTTGTCCTACTTTCATCGTATCTTCAAAAAAACAACAGGCTATGCACCTTCTCAATTCAAAAAAGAATTACCCAGTATGATAACAGCATCTTAATGAGTGTTTAAACTAAAAATCAAAAAATCGGTATATTTTTGTACAAATTCCTTAACCTATGCTTTTATCTCAAGTACGTCTTGTGGTCTCTGATATGGATGGTACTTTACTCAATTCTCAAGACCAAGTAAGCCAAGAATTCTTTCAACATCTTGAACAATTACAAAAATCAGGAATCCATTTTGCCATAGCTAGTGGAAGGCAGTATCAAAGTATTGCAAAGAAATTATCCTCGTTCATTGATTCTATTACAATTATTGCTGAAAATGGAGCACTTATCAAACAAGGAAGTACAGAACTCTATAGTAATACTATGGGAAGAGAACTGGTAAAGGTAATGATTGAACATCTGAGAAAAATTCCGAATATCCAAATTATACTTTGCGGCAAGGAGAGTGCATACATTGAAACTGATAGCAAAAACTTCACTGAATTACTAAGTGAGTTTTATACCAATTATCAAATTACCAATGACCTGTATGAAGCTATAGAAAATGATATTCTTAAAATTGCGGTATATCATAATGTAAGTTCTGAAAAACATATATTCCCATATGTCCAACATTTAGAAAAAGACTTGCTCATAAAAATTTCTGGTAAACATTGGATTGATTTTTCTTTACCTGACACACATAAAGGCAAAGCACTTGACCTGATACAGAAACGTATGGGAATTTCCCCAAGTCAAACAATGGTCTTTGGTGATTACTTAAATGATCTTGAAATGATGAATCAATCGTATTTCAGCTATGCCATGGCAAACGCTCATCCTAAACTTCAAGAAGTAGCGCGTTTTAAGACCCTAGACAACAACAGTATGGGCGTAGAAAAAGTTTTGAAACAACTCCTAAGCTCCTTGGAAACTTCCCTATCAACTTAGGTCTTTTGTTTCTTTTTTCTAGCTGCTGGGAAAAGTACATTATTTAGAATTAGACGATATCCTGGGGAAGATGGATGAAGTTCTAATTCTGTTTTAGGATCACCAACTCTATGTTGATAATCCTCAGGGTCATGTCCTCCATAAAATGTAAAGAAACCCTGACCCTTTACTCCATGGATATAACGTGCCTCTCCATTGACCCTATTCTCCCCCATAACTAGGACAGTTGGTCTAAGAGTTTGTGAATCATAACTAGTAGTTTGCCCCATAAACCCTTTAATAAGTGCTGTGTGGTTTTGGGTAAGCATTGTAGGAATAGGATCCCATTTAGCTGAATATTCCATCAAAGTAAAATAATCAGTTTCTTTGGGTATTCTGCGTTTATCTGTCATGTCAATCGAAGAAAACTCATACCTAGAAGGATTACGTTCCAATGTAAAATTTATAAAGGCAAAAGTCTTATTATAATCGATTTTAGATTGATACCCAGCCTCCGAGGGGTCACCATCAAACATTGCCTCGCAAATATCAACACCTTCAGCCGCCAATGCAATATCAAAGCTATCCGTGGCAGAACACATTGCAAACATAAATCCGCCACCTACTACAAAGTCCCTTATCTTAAGAGCAACCGCTAACTTTGCCTCTGAAACTTTTGAATACCCCAGTTTTAAAGCAAGAGCCTCCGCATCTTGCTTTTCTTTAATATACCAAGGTACTGCTTTATAAGCCCCATAAAATTTTCCATACTGACCTGTAAAGTCCTCATGATGAAGATGTAACCAATCAAACTTAATTAGGGCATCATTCAGAACTTCCTCATCGTATATGGTTTCATAGGGTATTTCGGCAAACGTTAGTACCATTGTTACTGCGTCATCCCAAGGTAAATTCCCTTTAGGAGAATACACGGCAATCTTAGGCGCCTTTTCTAAAACTACCGCCTCCATATTTTGAGAAGGGCTGGAAATATCGTCTAAAATTGATTGGGCTTTTGTTATTGATATCACTTCAAAAGACACTCCCCTAATACTACACTCTTTTTTAATTTCCTCATGAAAGGGGATAAGAAACGAACCTCCACGATAGTTGAGAAGCCATTGTATTTTCACCTCCCTTTCAAGAGTCCAATACGCAATACCGTAAGCTTTAAGGTGATTTTTCTGTGCATCGGCATCCATTGGAACAAGGATGTAGGATGCCATAGATTTAAATGAAAATAGAAGACATACTCCCAGCAACCATAGTTTTCTGCTGAGAATATGTTTCCTTATTTTAAAACGGAACGTCGTTATCATTAGGATTAAAGTTATCGTTCATGCTACTTCCAAAAGCTTCATCAGCGCTTGGAAACTTTTTAGTCATAAACGGATTTTCATCTCCGGCATTCATTTTAGATTGAAACTCAAAAGGAGTATCAAAATCATCTAAGTTATCGAATTTACCTAAATGTCCTAGGAATTTTAACCTTATATTATCAAGTCCTCCATTACGGTGCTTGGCCACAATAAACTCAGCTTGATCCTTGGTTGGAGTACGCTCCTCATCATCCCATTCATCAATCTTATAATACTCTGGTCGATAAATAAACGATACAATATCGGCATCCTGTTCAATTGCTCCTGATTCACGTAGGTCAGACAACAAAGGTCTTTTAGTACCTCCACGCGTTTCAACTGCTCTTGAAAGCTGTGAAAGGGCTATTACCGGAACATCCAATTCTTTAGCCAATGCCTTTAAATTACGCGAAATTGTTGAAATCTCCTGTTCACGATTTCCGGTTCCCTTTGAACTTCCTCCGGCAGTCATTAGCTGTAAATAATCAATGATAATTAACCTAATGCCATACTGGGAGGCCAAACGCCTTGCCTTCGCACGAAGGTCAAAAATAGAGAGAGAAGGTGTATCATCAATGTATAAAGGGGCTTTTTCAAGATTTTTAACCTTTACATTTAATTGCTCCCATTCGTGTTTCTCTAATTTACCTGTTCGCAGTTTTTCTGATGATAGACCCGTTTCTGATGAAATAAGACGGGTAATCAATTGCACAGAAGACATCTCAAGAGAGAAGAATGCTACTGGGGTATTTTGGTCAACTGAAATATTACGAGCCATAGACAAAGTCAATGCCGTTTTACCCATACCAGGACGGGCAGCTACGATAATCAAATCACTTGGTTGCCAACCTGATGTAAGTTGGTCGAGTTTGGTAAACCCCGTAGGAATCCCACTCAACCCTTCCTTATTTGCTATTTCCTGAATCTTTTGTTTAGCTTTCATCACGAGCGATTGAGCAGTCTCAGATGAACGCTTCAGGTTTCCCTGGGTAACCTCATAAAGCTTAGATTCAGCATTATCCAATAAATCAAAAACATCTGTAGATTCATCATAGGCTTCTTCTATAATTTCAGATGAAATTTTAATCAAACTACGTTGAATAAATTTTTGCTGTATAATTCTTGCATGATACTCAATATGCGCAGATGTAGATACTTTTTGGGTCAATTGAATTAGGTAAAAATCTCCTCCAACTAATTCAAGTTTTTGATTTTTCCTTAATTGAGCCGATACGGTTAATAAGTCTATGGGCTCAGACTTTTGAAACAACTCAATAATTGATTCAAAAATAAATTTATGAGCATCTTTATAGAAAACATCAGGACTTAAAATATCAATGACCTGATCCACACCTTTCTTATCAATCATCATTGCCCCTAAAACAACTTCCTCTAAATCAAGTGATTGAGGAGGAATCTTCCCCTTTTCTAGGCTAATGAGGCTGCTTTTATCTATTTTAAGTCCGGCGATCGGGTTGATTTTTTCCATAGTTACGAATGTAGAAAATTGAAATAGGATAGCCACCAAAATAAGGGGCTAGGTTCTTAACAGTTCATCAACATTTTGACTGTTAATAACTTACGGTTTCATGTTCATAAAGTTAAAAAAAACCGAAGCATAAACTTCGGTTTTAAACTTTATCTATATTTTCAAGCAGTTTATCCTTTAAATACTCCCATATTAGCATATTTATCCATACGCTCTTTTACAAGTTCTTCTGGTGATAACTTTTTTAATTCTTCGTACGAGCTAATAATGGTTTCTCTCACGGTTTTGAAGGTGGTATCTCTATCGGAATGCGCTCCTCCTAGTGGCTCCTTAATAATTCCGTCTACTAAATGTTGCTTTTTCATATCCGCGGCTGTAAGCTTTAATGCATCAGCAGCTCTTTCTTTGAATTCCCAGCTTCTCCAAAGTATCGAAGAACATGACTCAGGTGAAATCACCGAATACCAGGTATTTTCCAACATAAATACTCTATCTCCAACACCAATTCCCAAAGCACCACCAGAGGCTCCTTCGCCGACAATAACAACTATAATCGGAACTTTAAGACGAGTCATTTCAAGTATATTACGTGCGATGGCCTCTCCTTGTCCGCGTTCCTCTGCTTCAATTCCCGGATAAGCACCTGGAGTATCAATAAAAGCAACTACAGGGATTCCAAATTTTTCGGCTGATTTCATTAAGCGGAGTGCTTTTCTATACCCTTCAGGGTTAGCCATTCCAAAATTACGGTATTGACGCGTTTTCGTATTATATCCCTTCTGTTGGCCTACAAACATAAAACTTTGATCTCCAATCTTTCCAAGACCACCAATCATAGCTTTGTCATCTTTTACAGTTCGATCTCCATGTAATTCCAAGAAGGTATCACCACATAAAGCTCTAACATAATCCAAAGTATAAGGTCTAGATGGATGACGTGACAATTGTACACGTTGCCATGCAGTTAGGTTTTTATAAATATCTTTTTTAGTCTGAATAAGCTTTTTTTCTATTTGTTTACAAGTATCTGATACGTCAACATCACTTTCATTTCCGATGAGGACACACTTGTCTAATTGCTCTTCAAGTTCTTTGATAGGTAACTCAAAATCTAAATATTCCATTAGTTTTAGTTGTTATTTGTCTTAGCTTGCAAATATAAAACTTTAATGCTTTCTGCTTAACTCCGCGAGCTACTTTTTATTTTTTTCAAGTTTTTAAGTATCCCATTAGCCAATACTGTTGATAAGATCAACAACGCCCCTAGGTAAAATTCAGAGCTCATTTTCTCCTGTTCTCCAAAGACAAAAAAGGCTAACAAAATTCCATAAACAGGCTCTAAATTTATGGTCAACATAACAGTATAGGGAGTAAGAAACTTCATCACATGCACAGAAGCAATAAATGCATAGCCAGTACAAACAGAGGCTAGTATTAACATATAGATCCAATCGCTACTGGACAATTGAAAAAAAGCAACATCAAATCCACCAGTCACTATAAGAAAAAGAGTTAAAAATAGGAAGCCACTTAAGAGCTCATAAAAAGAAATCACAGAAGGTCTATGAACCTGAGCAAATTTCCCATTAATCATAGAAAATAGCGCAGAAAGGAAGGCTGAAATAAGAGCTAATATAATCCCAAAGGTATAATCTCCTTCCACCCTAAAAATAATAAACAACCCTATCATCACCAAAAGACCAAGAACAATCTCATACCAAATAATAGCCCGTTTATAATAAAACGGCTCTATAATTGCAGCAAACAAAGCTCCTGTAGACATCATGGCCAATGTAATGGACACATTAGACACCTTAATGGCCATAAAAAAAGTAAGCCAGTGTACAGCAATTACTATTCCTGCAAGCACAAAACCAATTAGGGTACGTCTTGAAACTCTCAAATCAAATTTCTTCCAGTAAATATACATCCAGACAAAACCACTAGCCAACAGCATACGATACCACACTAAAGGTAAAGCATCAATACTAATTAAAGCTCCTAAAACAGCTGTAAACCCCCAGATAAAAACAATCAAATGAAGATGAAGGTAACTCTTAAGTCTATCGTTTGGCATTTTTCAATAAATAAAAGGCTAAAATTCCAAAAAGAATATTGGGAATAGATACAGCAAGCATAGGAGGAAAACCTGATTGTTCCGCTAGTGTACCAAAAATCTTATCAAAGAAGACAAATACAAAGGCAATAAAAATTCCAAAGGCTAAATTGACCCCCATTCCTCCCCTACGCTTCATAGAAGACACTGCTACTGCTATTACAGTTAACACAAAGGCAGTAAAAATAAGACTCCACCGTCTGTATTTAACTAACAAATATGTATTTATATTAGACGATCCTTTTCGCTTTTCCTTCTCTATAAATTCATTTAATTCAAAAAGGTTTTTTGTTTCAGCGATATAAGAAACCGGTGTTAGATCATCCAAACTGAATGAAAAAATAGTGTCATGTCGTCTCTTACTTTCTAAAACATCATCATTAACTCCAATGGTCCGTTTGACATAATTGGTCAACCTATAAGTACTATCTTCAGGTTGCCAACGAATACTTCTAGCAGAAATCTTATACTTTAATTCAGTACCTTCAAAGTGTTCTAATGAAAAATTATAACCCACCTTGTTAGTAGCGTCAAAACTACTTACAAACAAAAATTCATTGTCAGATATTTGATTATACACATCTGTCACTTCTCTATCTTGTTTATTACGCCTCAGGTACTTATGTGTAAATTCCTTGTATCCCTCACTTGCAGTTGGAACTACAAACATCCCCATAAAAAAGATGAACGCGGCTATTACCGAAGCCCCTATAAGATAGGGACGCATAAAACGGGCAAAAGAAACTCCAGAGCTTAAAATTGCAATTATTTCTGTGTTGTTCGCTAATTTGGAAGTAAACCAGATTACAGATAAAAACAGAAATATAGGAAACAAAAGATTGGCAAAATAAACTGTAAAATCAAGATAGTAAAAAATAATTTCACTAGTTGGTACTTTGCGCTCAATCATCTTGTCCACTTTTTCAGACAAGTCAACCATTATCCCAATAGGGACAAACAACAACAACATTACAAAGAAAGTAACGAAGTAGCGTTTTAGTATGTACCAATCAAGTATTTTCACTTCTTTATAACCGAGATTATTTCCAACAAAGAATTACAGTCTATTATCCATTTGACGCACCATTTTTTCTTTCCATTCTCTAAAATCTCCTGCTAATATATGTTTTCTTGCCTCACGCACCAACCATAAATAAAAACCAAGATTATGAATCGTGGCAATTTGTTTTCCCAAAAATTCATTAGCCGCAAAAAGATGACGAAGATATGCCTTTGTGTAATAAGTATCCACATAGGTATGACCCATTTCATCTATAGGAGAGAAATCAGCCTCCCACTTTTTATTTTTGATGTTGATAGTTCCATGGGCGGTAAAGAGCATACCATTACGAGCATTTCGTGTCGGCATTACACAATCGAACATATCAATGCCTAATGCAATGTTTTCAAGTATATTAATAGGAGTACCTACCCCCATTAAATAACGAGGTTTATCTTGTGGTAAAATGGCAGTTACTACTTCAGTCATAGCATACATTTCTTCAGCAGGTTCCCCGACTGAGAGACCTCCAATGGCATTCCCTTCTGCTCCCACATTAGCTATATACTCCGCTGATTGCTGTCTTAAATCTTTGTAAGTTGAACCTTGAACTATTGGAAAAAGAGTCTGATCATACCCATATTTTGGAGAGGTATTGTTAAAATGAGAAACACAACGATCTAACCAGCGATGAGTCATATGCATGGAGCGCTTAGCATACCGGTAATCACAAGGATAGGGTGTACATTCATCAAAAGCCATTATAATGTCAGCTCCTATGGTACGCTGAATATCCATAACATTTTCAGGAGTAAAAAAATGATAAGAGCCATCGATATGACTTTTAAATTTAACCCCTTCTTCTTTTATTTTTCTATTAGATGAAAGAGAATAAACCTGATACCCACCACTATCGGTAAGAATATTTCTGTCCCAATTCATAAACTTATGTAATCCACCTGCTTTCTCTAGTATTTCAGTTTGGGGACGTAAATACAAGTGATACGTATTTCCTAAAATAATATCAGGATTAATATCCTCCTTCAATTCACGTTGATGCACTCCTTTTACCGATGCTACTGTTCCGACTGGCATAAAAATAGGTGTTTCAATAGCCCCATGATCTGTAGTTACAATTCCAGCCCTGGCTTGAGAAAGAGGATCTTTCGCTTTTAATTCAAATTTCATTTGCATTATATAAAGAGCGCAAAGATAGGGTGATTTTTTTACTAGCTTACACTTTTTACTATTCTATTAATATAATATAACATTTTCGCATAACACTAAATTTCACTAACTTTAAAGGTATCATTTCGATTACTAAACGTTAGATTATGTACTACTTCTCTAAAACTCTAAACACTACATTTGAAAATGCCCTTGATCTAGTTATAGAAGCATTAAAAACTGAAGGATTTGGCGTATTAACACAAATCAACATAAAAGACACACTCAAAAAAAAGATTGATGTTGATTTTAGAAAATATGTAATCTTAGGGGCTTGTAACCCTCAATTTGCCCACCAAGCTTTAGAATCAGAAGACAAAATTGGAGTATTATTACCATGCAATGTCATTCTGCAAGAACTGCCTAATGGAGAGGTAGAAGTTGCAGCAGTCGATCCTATTACATCTATGAGTAGTGTCCAAAACGAGAAATTAGGAACAATTGCACAACAAGTACAACAAAAATTAAAGAATGTAATTAAACAATTGTAACACTCACCTACTTTTGTCCTCTGCTAGGTAAATAAGAATATTTGCTGGTTTTCATTTAGATCATTATTCACATTTTTTTTGAATAACTTCTCTGCTTTTACTTTGGTGAAAGCAAGGAGAAAGATTACTTTTGCCGATAATTAATTTTAACTATTACAAATGCCTACTACACAACAACTCAACGATTTAGTGATTCAGGTACGCAGAGACATTTTGCGCATGGTTCACAAAGTGAATTCAGGCCACCCAGGAGGTTCATTAGGATGTACCGAATTTTTGGTTTGCCTTTACAATGAACTTATGGACCTGAATGAAGGGTTTGAAATGGACGGAATAAATGAGGATCTTTTTTTTCTTTCTAACGGCCACATTTCCCCTGTATTCTATAGCGTTCTTGCCCGAAGAGGGTATTTCCCAGTGGAAGAACTAAACACTTTCCGCCTTATCAATTCACGCCTACAAGGACACCCTACCACTCACGAAGGTCTACCAGGGATACGAATTGCTTCTGGATCTTTAGGACAAGGGATGTCTGTCGCAATTGGCGCTGCACTAGCTAAAAAGCTAAACCAAGACACTTCTATTGTTTACAGCTTACATGGTGATGGTGAATTACAAGAAGGCCAAATATGGGAAGCTGCCATGTTTGCGTCTGCCAAAAATGTGGACAACTATATTGCAACAATCGACCTTAACGGGAAACAGATTGATGGTAGTACTGACGATGTTTTAAATATGGGCGACTTGAATGCAAAATTCAAGGCATTTGGTTGGGATGTACTAGAAATTAAAGAAGGTAATAATGTAGAAGCCATTCTTAGTGGAATGAAAGAAGCTAAAAATCGTACAGGAAAAGGAAAACCTGTATGTGTGTTACTTCATACCGAAATGGGTAACGGTGTAGATTTTATGATGCATACCCATGCATGGCACGGAAAGGCACCAAATGATGCTCAATTAGAATCAGCTTTATCACAAAACCCTGAAACTTTGGGAGATTATTAATTCATTTTTAATTAAAAACAGAACACCATAATGCAAAAATATATAGACACCGGAAAGAAAGATACTCGTAGTGGATTTGGAGCCGGACTAACCGAACTTGGGAGAACAAACCCCAACGTAGTTGCACTTTGTGCAGATCTTATCGGCTCATTAAAAATGGATGACTTTATTAAAGAAAATCCTGAGCGATTTGTACAAGTTGGAATTGCTGAAGCCAATATGATGGGAATTGCAGCTGGTCTAACTATAGGAGGAAAAATCCCTTTCACCGGTACTTTCGCTAATTTTTCTACGGGTCGTGTTTACGATCAAATTCGTCAATCAATAGCATACTCCCATAAAAATGTAAAGATTTGTGCATCACATGCAGGTGTAACTCTTGGTGAGGACGGAGCAACTCATCAAATTTTGGAAGATATTGGCCTTATGAAAATGCTACCTGGCATGGTAGTTATAAATCCGTGTGATTACAACCAAACTAAAGCTGCTACATTAGCAATTGCAGACTACCACGGACCTGTATATTTACGTTTTGGTCGACCTGCAGTAGCTAATTTTACTCCAGAAGATCAAACATTCGAAATTGGAAAGGCTGTTATGCTTTCTGAAGGCACTGATGTAACAATCGTAGCAACCGGCCACTTGGTATGGGAAGCACTTTTAGCTGCCGAAGAATTGGAAAAAGATGGAGTTTCTGCTGAAGTTATAAACATTCACACTATTAAACCTTTAGACGAAGAGGCCATCCTTAAATCCGTTGCTAAAACAGGTTGTATTGTAACATGTGAAGAGCACAACTATCTTGGCGGACTTGGTGAAAGTGTTGCGCGCGTACTTGTTAACAACTCTCCAGTTCCACAAGAATTTGTAGCCACAATGGATACTTTCGGCGAAAGTGGAACTCCAGCCCAATTAATGGCTAAGTACGGTTTAGATAGCGAAGCAATTCAAAAAGCTGTACGTAAAGTATTAACAAGAAAATAAATTTTTGGTAGGGTTTTTGAACACCTGGCTGTTGTATTATAAAACTTATACGTTATGAAAAAAACACTTATCGCTTTTTTTGCACTTGCCACAACAGCAGCTTTTGCTCAAGATTCCAATGCAGCCTTTGGTATTAAAGGTGGGTTCAACTACAATTCAAACGGTAAATTCTTTAAAGACGCTCAAGAAATCCCTAAAGGTCCAAAAATTGGATATCATGTTGGACTTTATGGAAAAATTGGTGATGACATCTATTTCCGCCCGGAATTAGTATACACCAAAACCAAGAGTGATTATGATGGTGATGACTTTGACATGTCAAAATTAGACATGCCTCTTTTGTTAGGTATAAAAGTAATTGGCCCATTAAGTGTGTTTGGAGGTCCATCCCTACAATACATTCTAGATACTGATTTCGATGGCATTCAATTAAACGATGTCAAAGATGAATTCACCATTGGACTTAATGCAGGGGTTGCACTTCAACTAGGAAAATTAGGTGTAGATCTGCGTTACGAACGTGGTCTTTCAGACAACGAAGCTAACTTTGTTGGTATAAGCAATCAAGGTAGGATTGATACCCGTCCTGAACAGTTAATACTCAGTCTTTCTATAAATCTATAAGATTATACAAAAGACCAAGAAACATAAAAAAGGCCGCTCTAAAAAGAGCGGCCTTTTATTATATTATTAATTCTATTAATCACATAAGTTTTCAGTACAAGTTTTATCCGCATAACTTGGATAAGCAGTATCATTACAATTTGGGAAACTTACCTGCCCTTTTGTTGCATCATATTCAATTTCACAAATAGAAGGAACTCCATCTTTATCGTGATCAATATTCTTGGTTAACAACAAATTTACCTGAAACAAAACTGGCGCATATGCTGGAACGGCTCCAGAACCTTGAAAATAAAAAGCACCTGAAGGGATAAAGAAGGCGCCAATACCATAGTTATCTGCAAATTCAAAAGTACCATCTCCATTATCAACCACATCACCAGAAGAAGCTTTAAGCTCTACCACCAATTCCCTATACCCCAAAGCAACACCAGCCGCATATTCATAATTTGGAGTCCACATAACGGATCCTATTTTCCAATCTCCAAGGATATCCATCCAAATAGGTCGGTAATTATTCATTTGATTTTCGAATACAACTCCAGTACTAAGCACCGATCCTTTATGATTTACATACACAGAGTCTGCCACTGTAGGATTCGCTCCTACACCTTCACGTGCAATCAAATAATACAACTTATGATCAATTTCATCACCATCTGCATTTTTAACTTTTATAGTTTTACTCTGCACTTGATCAATTAGGGGAGTTTTTCCGGCATTGTCGCCAGAAATAGTATCCACTACTATCTGATAATCAAACCCTTCAACTGGGTTTGCAAATTCATCATAATTATAAAAATGTGTTTCTAAAAAAGAGACTATAGCCTCATCATTTTCAATTGAAACTTCAAGCATATCTCGCGGTGGTTCTATTACCACATCATCATCTTTTTTACAAGATATTACCAATAAAGATAAACCTCCTAATACTACTGCTATTCGATTGCGTATCATATAGTCAAATTACTTATTTTACAAGGGTCACCAATTTTTAGACGACTTTTTCAAGTGCGCAAGATACAATTTTCTCTTATTTTTGCTCCACACATTTAACGTAGTTTTTAAGGTTTTATGAGAATTGATAAATATTTATGGGCTATTAGATATTACAAGACCAGAAACATCGCCACTGAAGCATGCAAAAAAGGACATGTAAAGGTTAATGGTAGTATCGTTAAACCCTCAAGAGAAGTGTATCCTACAGACACCTTAGTTGTACGCAAAAATCAAATTGATTTTCAACTAACTGTATTAGACATTCCCGCAAGTCGAGTTGGAGCCAAGCTTGTAGATATTTACCGAAAAGACACCACTCCACCAGAAGCATTTGCACATGCAGAGATGGTAAGATTATCTCAAGATTATTACAGACAAAAAGGAGAAGGAAGGCCTACTAAAAAAGATCGTAGAGCTATAGACGACTATTTAGATGATGACTTTTTTAATTCAGACCATGATGAATAAGGAATATTGGGAACAACGTTACACAAATCAAGAAACCGGTTGGGACATCGGATCATCTTCTACTCCTTTGAAGGAATACATAGAGCAATTAGAAAATAAAAATTTAAAAATACTTATACCTGGTGCCGGAAATGGCCATGAAGTCAGCCTTCTTCACGAACTAGGTTTCAATCAGGTGTACATTTTAGACATAGCAAAACAACCACTTGATAGGTTTAAAATAAACAACCCAACCTTTCCTATTGATCACATTTTACATCAAGACTTTTTTGAACTACAAATCACATTCGATCTTATTATTGAACAAACTTTTTTCTGTGCACTACCTCCTTTACTACGCCCAGACTACGCTAAAAAAATGTATGAATCACTTAATGATTCTGGTAAATTAGTAGGAGTACTATTCGATTTTCCACTTACAGAAAAAGGCCCTCCATTTGGCGGATCAAAAACAGAATACCATACGTACTTCACACCTTATTTCCAAGTAAACACTATGGAGAAATGCTATAATTCAATAAAACCAAGACAAGGAAACGAACTCTTTGTTATCTTTGAAAAACAAATTAAGACATTATTGTAATGAGTACCAAAACACGCATTCTATCCCACGAAGAAATCCAACATAAAGTTCGCCGTATTGCCTATCAAATTTACGAAAGCAATATGAATGAAAACCAGTTAATCCTCGCTGGAATTTCAAAAAGCGGCTACATTTTTGCTGAAAAATTAAAGGAAACTTTGAATCAAATTTGCAATCTAGAAATCCAATTATGTGAAGTACATATTAATAAAAGGAACCCTCTAGACACCATTACTACATCATTACCTGAAGAGATATATACTAATCAAGCTGTAATTCTGGTAGACGATGTTCTTAATTCTGGAGCAACCCTCATTTATGCAATTAAGCATTTCCTTAACGTACCATTGAAACGTTTTAAAACGGCCGTTTTAGTTAATCGAAATCACAAGAAATTTCCAGTAAAAGCAGATTTTAAGGGTATTTCGCTTTCAACCTCTCTTCACGAACATGTAACTGTCATCTTTGAAGATGGAAACAATGCTGTTTATCTAGATTAAAAATTTTTCAATTATCTATCAAAGCATTGATTTCCTCAACAATCTCATCAATTGTTTTTCCATCACAAGGTATTATTTGATTTGATTGTCTGTAAAATGAATTTCGTTCAAAGAGGTGTTTACCAATAAATTCAGGCAATTCTTCATCTGAAAGATGCGATATTAAAGGACGGTGCCCTTTTTCTGGCTTTAACCGTTCTACAAGTCCGGTAATACTCAATTGCAAATAAAAAACATTGGGTGTAGCCTTATTGATCTTCTTCATGTTATCACCAAAACACGGAGTACCACCTCCTAAGGATAAAATCATGGCTTCAGAACTAGACAGCAAAAATTCCAAATAACTCATTTCTTGCTTCCTAAAATAGATCTCACCCTTATTTTGAAACAATTCACCAATGGACATTTGCTCCTTTTCCTCTATAAAATGATCCAAATCAATTAAGGGAAGTGATAGCTTTTTTGCTAATTTTATACCAACTGTGGACTTTCCACTCCCCATATAACCTAGTAAGACGACCTTCACGATACTTCTAAAATATTTATTTATAACTAATTACGATATCCATTTAAAAAAAACACAAATTTATATCAAAAATGGCTTGAAAAATAAATTATTGATATTATATTTGCACCCGCCTACCAGAAAGGTAGGAATGCTTTTCAAAAGCAATGACTCGGTAGCTCAGTTGGTAGAGCACAACACTTTTAATGTTGGGGTCCTGGGTTCGAGCCCCAGCCGGGTCACAAAATATAATGAGGAATAAAGATTAGTACCACTAGCATCCTTGTTAAAAATTGTGCAGCTTCTAGATTTTGTAGAATTGTTTGCCTAAATAATTAAGTATACAGTAATGTATTTGACTCGGTAGCTCAGTTGGTAGAGCACAACACTTTTAATGTTGGGGTCCTGGGTTCGAGCCCCAGCCGGGTCACAAAAAAAAGTTAAGTAGTTTGCTTAACTTTTTTTATTTTTGAATCATCTATATTGCCCACGTGGAGAAATTGGTAGACTCGCCATCTTGAGGGGGTGGTGTTCGTAAGGACGTGCTGGTTCGAATCCAGTCGTGGGCACTTAAACTTCGGTACAACACCGAGGTTTTTTTATTTACAGAAATTATTTCGCTACCACTCCTTCACTTTATTTCAACTCTTTCAAAACACACTTTTGCTATAATTCGTAAAAAATTTATATTTTTGTTTAAGTTTTTTAGTTAAAACAATGAACATTATTAAAGATTCTTTCAGTATTAAAGATTTAGAAAATCTTTCAGGCATTAAAGCTCATACAATTCGTATATGGGAAAAACGCTATAATCTTCTCACCCCAGACCGAACTGACACCAACATACGTACCTACTCCATTAAAAGTCTTCAAAAACTACTTAACATTTCCCTATTATACGAAAACGGATATAAAATTTCAAAAATCGCGCAACTCGAAGAGGAGCAAATACCAGTTCTTGTTAGAGAAATTGCGAGTAATAAGAATAAAGACAATCATGCCCTTAGTGCATTTAAACTTTCCATGCTCAATTATGACCAAGTCCTCTTCTATCATACCTACAACTCACTTTTAGCGCATAAAAGTTTCAGAGAAATATTTCACGATAACTTCATTCCACTACTTAACGAAATTGGTATGTTATGGCAAACCGACACTATATCACCAGCCAACGAACATTTCATAAGTAACCTGATTAAACAAAAAATTCTATCAAATATAGAAATGCTACAAAGCCTAGCGGCTGAAAAAAGAAATAGAACATTTGTACTTTATCTTCCAGAAAACGAAATACACGAGTTGGGATTGCTTTATGTGCACTATGAACTATTACTTAACGGCTACATATCTATTTACCTCGGACCGACTGTCCCCTATTCAAACCTAACCGAAATTAACGCTACATTTGATAACATTATTTATATCTCATATTTCACTGTAGAACCCAATAGAGATAAAATAATACAGTACTTAGAAAATTTTAATAATCTCCTCCTTACAGAAGATAACCCTAACGAACTATGGATCTTTGGTTTTCAAACCAATAATCTTAGTAAAAGTGAGCTTCCTGAAAGAATTAAACGATTCGACTCCATATCGACTTTCATAAAAGAATTATAATAAATTGTTTTTTGTTTAACTTTTTTCTATTTTTGTTAAACAATGAAGCAACAGATAATTATTATAGGTTCGGGTTTTTCATCATTGGCTGCGGCTTGCTATTTAGCAAAATCAGGCCATAAGGTGACCATTTTAGAAAAAAACAACACCATTGGAGGTCGCGCAAGACAGTTCAAAAAAGAAGGTTTTACATTTGATATGGGTCCTACATGGTATTGGATGCCTGATGTATTTGAACGGTTTTTTTCCGATTTCAAAAAACATCCATCTGAGTATTATACGCTGGAGAAGCTAAATCCAGCATACGAAGTATTCTTTGATAAAAATGATAGTATCTTAATTGAAGATACACTAGAAAAAATCAAAAATACTTTTGAGTCCATTGAGGTAGGAAGCGCTAGTAAACTAGAAAAATTTATCGGTAATGCTCAATCTAACTATAATATTGCCATTAAAGATCTTGTATACAAGCCTGGTGTATCGCCATTAGAATTAGTAAATTATAAAACTCTTTCTAGATTACATCAATTTGCTAGTAACATTCAAAGAGATGTCAGAAAGGAATTCAAAAACAAACGACTTGCTCAAATTTTAGAATTTCCTGTGCTGTTTTTAGGTGCCAAACCCTCACAAACACCTTCATTTTATAATTTTATGAACTATGCAGATTTTGGTTTAGGCACCTGGTATCCAAAAGGGGGGATGTTTTCAGTTGTGGAGGCAATTAAACAACTGGCTATTGAAATGGGAGTAGAAATAAAAACCAACGCAAATGTGGTAAGCATAGAGATCGACAATGGCCTTGCTACTCATGTGGTAACCCAAACCGATCAATATCCGGCAGATATGGTCCTGAGCGGTGCTGATTATCATCACAGTGAAACCTTATTACCCCAACAATACAGGGCCTATTCTGAAAAATACTGGGATAAACGTACTTTTGCTCCCTCATCTTTATTATTCTATGTAGGATTTTCTAAAAAATTAGAAAATATATCTCACCATACTTTATTTTTTGATGTAGATTTTGACATACATGCCCAAGCAATATATGACCGTCCCAAATGGCCTGAAAAACCTCTTTTCTATGCCAGTTTCCCATCTGTAACAGATATTGAGGCAGCCCCTGAGGGTTGTGAAGCGGGGATATTCCTCATTCCAATTGCACCTGGGATAGAAGATACTCCACGTATAAGAGAAGATTACTTCAATATATTAATAAGTCGTATGGAAGATGTAACATCTCAATCGCTAAAAGAGCATGTCCTCTTTAAAGAATCCTATTGCGTAAATGATTTTATTAATGATTATAATGCTTACAAGGGAAATGCCTATGGCCTAGCCAACACACTTACTCAAACTGCATTTTTAAGACCTAAACTACGGAGTAAAACAATTAATAATCTCTATTTCTGTGGTCAACTAACTGTTCCTGGTCCAGGAGTTCCTCCTTCCTTAATTTCAGGAAAATTAGTATCGGAATTAATACTTCAAGACATTCAAAAACGTTCTTAACTATGAAAACTATTTTTGACAACCTATCTTACAGCTGTAGCAAGGCCACAACTCAAGCCTACAGCACCTCATTTTCTGCTGCTGTTAAACTATTAGCCCCCAGTATACGTCAACATATCTATAATATTTATGGTTTTGTTCGATTTGCAGATGAAATTGTAGATTCATTTATGGAGTTTCCGCAAGAGCAGTTACTAATTTCGTTTGAAAATGAATTACAATCTGCCATACAAAACCGGATCAGTCTTAATCCCATATTAAATTCATTTCAGCACACGGTTCATCAATTTAATATTGATCTAAAACTCATTGAAGCTTTCATGAAAAGTATGAGACAAGACCTATTTAAAAGCAACTATTCCACCTACCAAGAATACAAAGAATACATTTATGGGTCTGCAGATGTTGTTGGACTTATGTGCCTGAAAGTTTTTGTAAATGGTGATCTTCAAAAGTATGAAGAATTAAAGCACCCAGCCATGGCTCTGGGTTCAGGTTTTCAAAAAGTCAACTTTTTACGTGATCTAAAAAATGATTATGAGTTATTACACCGTTCATATTTTCCAAATGTAGATTTTAAGAATTTAGACAATCGGACAAAAACCGCCATAATCAAAGAAATTGAAAATGATTTCCAAATTGCTTATAAAGGAATTTTAAAACTCCCTGTTGAAGCAAGATTCGGAGTATACATGGCTTACAAGTATTATAACCGACTATTAAAAAAACTTAAAAAGACACCTTCAGTAGAGATCACCTCAAGACGTATACGAGTACCAAATCATGAAAAATATGGCTTGTTAGCTCAATCATATATTCATTATCGATTAAATTTACTTTAACTAAATCTCTAGGTTATGACTACATTTTATTGGTTATTGGTTTTTATAAGCACCTTTATATTTATGGAATTTATGGCCTGGTTTACTCATAAATATGTCATGCATGGATTTCTATGGTCGTTACACAAAGACCACCATCGCAAGGATCATGATTCTTGGTTTGAGCGAAATGATGCATTTTTTATATTTTATGCCATTGTAAGTTTTAGCTTTTTTTTACTTTGGAAATATAATGACTTATGGATTGGACTTCCTATTGGTGTAGGTATTTTTGCTTATGGACTAGCTTACTTTATGGTTCATGATATATTTATTCACCAACGTTTTAAATTATTCAAAAAAGCAAATAACCGTTACGCAAAAGGAATTAGAAGAGCCCATAAAATCCATCATAAACATTTAGGAAAAGACAAAGGAGAATGCTTCGGGATGCTTTGGGTACCACTTAAATATTTTAAAAACAACTAATGAAATACCTTTATCTTCTATTGGACATTGGATCCCTGAGTATCCCATTTCTATATAGTTTTCATCCAAGACTAAAATTTCACAAACTATGGCCATATCTATTTCCATCGATTATTATGACCATGTTCATTTTTATCCCATGGGATATTATATTTACTGAGAACAAATTTTGGGGTTTTAACAATGATTATTTGTCAGGACTCTACTTTGTTAATCTCCCAATAGAAGAGTGGTTATTTTTTATTTGCATCCCTTATGCTTGTATTTTTACCCATGAAGCTTTTAAGATTATTGCACCTGGCTTTTATCTCAAAAACAAACACCTTGTTCCATTGACATGGTTTCTAATGTTCACTTTCACAATTATAAGCATTGTAAATTATGACAAATGGTATACAAGTGTAAATTTTGCTTATGCAGTTGTAGTCCTATATGCTGGTCTCCTATGGGCCAAGGAAGAACTTTCCCGTTTTTACGCTACTTTCTTAGTGATTCTTATACCCTTTTTTATTGTTAATGGAATACTTACGGGTTCCATGATTGAAACCCCCATTGTATGGTATAACAATGAAGAAAATTTAGGAATTCGATTGGCAACTATTCCTATTGAGGATAGTGTATATGCCTTTACAATGCTATTTAGCAGCATCTTATTTATGCACTTATTGAGAAAGAAGTTTGTCTAGTTGTTCCCTTACTTTTTGGCTATTCCAATCTGCAGCACCTACTTTATCAATTACAATACTCCCATCTTTTGACAGAATAAAAGTGGCTGGAATATTATTTGATTCTAACATTTTTGGGGAAAAGGTTCCTGGCATATAAACAGGGAGAGTGTACTTGTTTTTAGAGATAAAATTTTTCACCTTTTCAATGTCATTATCAGAAGAGACAAATGCAAAATACATTTTATCCTTATAATCATCATACAATGCCTGCATACTAGGCATTTCAGCTATACAAGGGGCACACCAAGTTGCCCAAAAATTTAGCATCACCACTTTTCCTTTAGCCTCTTCAAATGACGAAGCCTTACCCTTCAAATCTATTAAAGTCCAATTATAATCGGTTAGAATTTCCCTGTTTTCAACCTTTTCCACAGATGGACTAAAGGCTATTAATCTATTTACCCACACTTTTATGGTTGTCCCTATAGGGGTAAATAATAGAATAACCAAAATGGCTAATAATATGAGATTACTGCGTTGCTCTTTGCTAATTTTCATTGTTAACTTCCTAAAAAAACAAAACTACCGTTTTCTTATAACCAGCTAGGTAACTTAGGTTACAAATACTATTGAGCCAAAAGCGTATCTAACAATTGGCGAACTTCACTACTATTCCAGTTAGCTCCCTTTGTCTGAGAGGCAACAACACTACCCTGTTTATCTATTACATAACCTGAAGGAATTACTTCTGGATCAAAGGGCATTTTCTCTCCGATAATAAGGTATGTGACATTAAAATCAAATCCCCGCTTAGCCATCATTTCCTCGACCGGTTGAGGAAGTTCATTTGTAATAATATAAAAGTCTACTTTATCCTTATAATCATTGTAAAGCTTTTGAATACTATATAACTCAGCAGTACTTGTGATACGCCACGATGACCAAAAGTTAACAAAAACAACCTTTCCTTCCGATTGATTAAAGTTAAACTGAACATCATTACGGTCTTTCAGTTTCCAATCAAAATCAATTTTTTTCTGTGCTGATACAGGAATTAACTCAACTGAGGAAGCAAAAAGACGATTCAATGCTATTTTACCTTCATACCCCAAAGGAGTAACAAAAAATGACAACACAAACAGTATGAGTATGATGTTTAAAAGGGTCTTTTTTTTCATATTCTTTATCTTGATTTAAGTCTGAAATTCGATGTCAAAACTACTAATAAAATTAAACACTTTACATATCATATTCCTCACATATTGTAAAAAGAAAACTCCCGGTGTATCCGGGAGTTTTCAATCTATAAAATAATTTATTAAGCATTACCAGCAGCAATCAAATTTAAAGCAGAACCAGCTTTAAACCATGCAATCTGTCCATCATTATATGAATGATTTACTTTGATAGTATCAATGCTTCCATCAACATGAACAATTTCTAATGTCAATTGCTTTTCAGGTGCAAAACTTTCTAAATCTATAAAGTTAAACGTATCATCCTCCTTTATCAAATCATAATCAGCCTCATTAGCAAAGGTAAGAGCTAACATACCTTGTTTTTTAAGGTTAGTTTCATGAATACGAGCAAATGATTTAACTAAAACTGCCTTAACTCCCAAATGGCGTGGCTGCATAGCGGCGTGCTCACGTGATGATCCTTCTCCATAATTATGATCACCAACTACTATGGAAGGAATTCCAGCAGCTTTATAGGCTCTTTGAACATCTGGCACACCTCCATACTCACCTGTTAATTGATTCTTAACAAAGTTAGTTTTTTGATTAAATGCATTAACGGCCCCTATTAATGTGTTATTGGCAATATTATCCAAATGTCCACGGTAACGCAACCATGGTCCTGCCATAGAGATATGATCTGTGGTGCACTTACCAAACGCCTTAATTAATAATTTGGCTCCTGTTATATTTTTTCCATTCCATGGAAGGAAAGGATCCAACAACTGGAGACGCTCTGAAGAAGGTGAAACTTTTACCTCAACTCCACTACCATCTTCAGCTGGAGCAATAAATCCTGCATCCTCAACAGCAAATCCCTCAGGTGGTAATTCATATCCTCTAGGCTCGTCTAACATCACCTCTTCCCCATCTTCATTGATAAGTGTATCTTTTAAGGGATTAAAATCCAATTTTCCAGCAATTGCAATGGCTGTCACTAACTCCGGCGAACCTACAAAAGCAAGTGTATTTGGATTACCATCGGCACGTTTAGCAAAATTACGGTTAAATGAATGTACTATAGTATTGCGTTCTTGCTTATCCGCACCTTCACGATCCCACATCCCTATACATGGTCCACAGGCATTTGCAAAAACGGTAGCACCGATTTTATCAAATGTATCTATAAAACCATCTCTTTCTATAGTGTAACGAACTTGTTCAGAACCTGGAGTAATGGTAAACTTAGCCTTAGTTTTCAATTTCTTATCTGCTACTTGCTTAGCTAAGGAGGCAGCACGGGATATATCCTCATAGGAAGAGTTGGTACAAGATCCTATTAAACCAACTTCCACATTTATTGGCCAATCATTCTTAGCCGCAGCCTCTTTCATCTCAGAAATAGGAGTAGCCAAATCCGGAGTAAACGGACCATTTAAATGTGGTTCTAACTCAGAAAGGTTAATTTCAATAACTTGGTCAAAATAGTTTTCAGGATTAGCATATACCTCTGCATCAGCGGTAAGATATTCTTTTACTGCATTAGCAGCATCTGCCACATCTGCCCTTCCAGTAGAACGTAAATAACGATCCATAGAAGCATCATATCCAAAAGTAGAAGTGGTAGCACCTACTTCCGCACCCATGTTACAAATAGTCCCTTTCCCGGTACATGACATGGACTCAGCTCCTTCTCCAAAGTATTCTATTATTGCTCCTGTTCCACCTTTTACAGTAAGAATTCCAGCAACCTTTAATATAACATCTTTGGGAGCGCTCCACCCTGAAAGTTTACCAGTAAGCTTAACTCCAATAAGTTTAGGAAATTTCAATTCCCATGGCATTCCAGCCATTACATCTACTGCATCAGCTCCACCAACGCCAATAGCGATCATACCCAATCCCCCGGCATTTACAGTGTGAGAATCAGTACCAATCATCATTCCTCCTGGAAAGGCGTAATTCTCTAAAACAACTTGATGTATAATTCCAGCTCCCGGTTTCCAGAAGCCTATTCCATACTTATTAGAAACCGATTCTAAAAAATCAAAAACTTCATTACTGGTTTCATTGGCACGCTTTAAATCGGTTTTCGCATCTATTTTAGCTTGGATCAAGTGATCACAGTGAACTGTGGTAGGAACAGCAGCTTTAGATTTACCAGCATGCATGAACTGTAATAAAGCCATTTGAGCAGTTGCATCCTGGCATGCAATACGGTCAGGCGCAAAATCTACATAGTCTTTCCCTCGTTGAAATTCTTTGGAAGGAGTACCATCCCAAAGGTGGGCATACAAAATTTTCTCTGATAATGTAAGGGGTTTACCGGTAAGTGTACGCGCTTTATCAACACGTTCAGCTATCTGGTCATACACCTTTCTAATCATTTCAATATCAAAAGCCATAAGTCTGAATGTAATTAGTTTAAAAAGTGTTGCGAATTTACGAAAATTGACCCGAATTTTAAAGTCTTTAATAGAATAGTCACTTTGCTGAAAATTTTTTAGCAAAAATCATTTTTGACTGCAAAAATTCTCAATAAAGCAATTTTTACTCAGAAAATTTTAGAAATTATCAAGGATAAGACACAGTTTAGTAAGTACTCGAAATACAACTATCCCTAAAATGTTTTAAAAAACTAGAAATCAAGAGATACCGTGCACTAATCTTTTCTCAAAATCAATATAGTCTTAAAAAAGCGATCTAATTATATGCTCGACCGTAACACCTTCGGCTTCAGCTTTGTAGTTCTTAATTACCCGATGTCTTAATATGTCCAATGCTACTGCTTGTACATCTTCAATATCTGGGGAGAACTTCCCATGAATTGCTGCATGAGCTTTAGCTGCTAAAATAAGATTTTGTGAAGCTCTAGGCCCCGCTCCCCAATCCACAAACTGTCTTACCTCGGAAGTCGCAAAACTGCTATCAGGTCGTGTTTTCGAAACTAACCTAACCGTATAATCAACTACATTGTCGGCAACAGGAATGCGACGGACTAAATGTTGAATTTCAAGAATTTCTTCAGCGTTAAACATTGGAGAGACCTGATACTCGCCATCAGAAGTTGTCTGCTTTACCACTTGAACTTCTTCTTCAAAAGAAGGATATTGCAACATAATGGCAAACATAAAACGATCTAATTGCGCCTCAGGAAGTGGGTATGTCCCTTCTTGTTCAATTGGATTTTGCGTAGCAAGTACAAAATAAGGTAATTCTAACGGATACTGCACACCAGCAACTGTTACCGAACGTTCTTGCATAGCCTCCAATAAAGCTGCCTGTGTCTTTGGTGGTGTACGATTTATTTCATCCGCTAAGATTAAATTAGCGAAAACTGGACCCTTAATAAATTTAAAATGGCGATTCTCATCCAGAATTTCACTCCCCAGAATATCACTAGGCATTAAATCCGGTGTAAATTGAATTCGTTTAAACCCGAGTCCTAAAGCATTAGCAATTGTATTAACCATGAGTGTCTTAGCCAAACCTGGAACCCCTATCAACAAACAATGCCCCCCAGCATAAATAGAAAGAAGTAATCTGTCAACAACTTGTTCCTGACCAATAATTACCTTTCCTATTTCAGACTTAAGTTGTTTATTTTTAAGAACTAAATTTTCAAGTGCGGCTACATCAGACATAGGCTATTTCTTTAACCAATTATTGACAAAATTACAATCTTTACTTTCAGCATTTAGACTTACGTACGTATCACGAATTTTTTCTTCCATCCATTTTTGAACGGCTTTCATACGTTTTTCTTGCAACGCCAATTCTTGGATTTTGGTATAATCTCTAGAATAATCAGCTACATGCTCATCATGACGATTTGTAATTCTAAGTATTTTATACTTTTTTGTACCTGTTCTGTCTTCATCTAAAAGTGGTTGTGACAATTCACCATCCGCCAAGTTTACAATTTGACTGTATAAAGAAGGGTCCATACGGGTCAACTCAAATCGAGTATCAAGTGTTGACGGATTAATTAGTTGCCCTTTATTAAACTTCGTTTCCTTTTCATCAGAAAACTCCAAGGCAGCATCTTCAAATGAAATTTCACCATCTACTATTCGCTTTCGAATAGTTTCCATTTTTTCACGAGCCTCACGCAAAGCTTCTGCTGGCACTTCTGGTATTAATAAAATGTGTCTTACATCGATCTCTTGACCACGTTTACGATCCAATTGAACTATGTGCCATCCAAACTCTGTTTCAAATGGCTCTGAAATCTCACCTTCCTCCAAAGTAAAGGCCACATCTTTGAATTCTTTTACGAAAGCTGACTTACGGTTAAGCGACAAAGTTTTACCTCCAGTTGCTCTATCGTGAGAATAAAGAATCGCCTTAGTGGCAAAACTGGTTCCTTGATCTTCAACTTCTGCTTTTATTTGCTTTAGACGCTCGATTGCCTTTTTCTTTTCTGTTTCTGGAATTTTAGGCTGTACAACTATTTGCCCAATCTCTAATTCGGTTCCAAACACAGGTAGCTCGTCCTTGGGTATATTATTAAAAAATTGACGCACTTCCTCTGGAGTAATTTCTACCTCCTCAACAATTTTATCTTGCATACGCTTGGAAAGAAGGTTCACTTTATTAATTTGAAATAATTCCTGACGGAAAGATTCCTCGTCAGTCTTATTGTAAAACCGAAGTAATTTATTCATATCTCCCCCTAACTGCTCCAGAAAATAATCAATCTGCCGATCAACGTTACCATATACTTCACCATCGGAAACTAGAATACTATCTTGTACTGCGTGATGCGCATATAATTTATCTTCCATCAATTTCCCAAGCAATTGACAACGAGTAATATTCTTAATGTCTTGACCTTGGCTTTGTAAATCAATAAAGGTTTTATCTATATCGGAATTTAATATAACATAATCACCTACTACAGAAGCTACTCCATCAATCTTAATTTTTTTGAAATTTGGATTTTTAGGAATCGAATCTTTCCCTGTCCTTTCTATTACATTTAGGCTATCGGTTTGCGCAATAGTCAGTTGTCCCACACAAAAAATTGCTAAAAGCGCTCCTGCTTTTCTCAGCTTATTCATAGATTTCAAATTGTTTTTTTGTAATCGCATCGTTTATAATGTCTTTTTCAAGTTTGCGCACAAACTCCAGTTTACGCTGATTTATGATAATTTGTCGTAATGTTGGTTTTACATACTCAATTGGAGCTATTTCTTGTCGCTTCAAAAGATCATTTATGTGCACCAAATATACTCCTAATGAATCTTGTAACTCAAAAAATTGTGATTTTTTTAAATTATTTTGAGTACTTTGTTCTTGTAATAGAGGAATTTTACGAAAAACCTCTCCAGCTTTAACCCAAACCGAATCATTCAAGGAGAATGCCCTAAATTGCAAGGAAAGCGAATCTAACTCTCGCTGATCTTTTTTATTAAACCTCTTAAACTTATCACGGATTCGTTGAATTCCAGAGTGATTCTCCTTTAATTGAATGTATCGCAACTTAAGCAAATCTTCATTAAGTCTAAAAATTTCTTTATTACCCTGATAAAAAGTTTCCAAATCACCTTGTCCAACAACCGTATCTATAGATTGATTCACCAAACCTTCCTTATAGGCCTTGGTATATAAATCTGTACGATATTCATCCACTAAAGTTTCAAACTCAACAATTTTATCCTCTTGAAGATTCCTCTTTGCATTGGCTAGCATCAACTCTTTAGCCGCCCAATTATTAAGATAACTACTAATTATTGCTATACTATCCTCACGTGTATATTCAGCTGGCAATAAAGCTCGCAAATCATCCTTGTAGAGAAATTTGTCTCCAACCCTTGCCACAGCTTCTTTAGGCTGAGGAGCTCTAAAATAATCACAAGAAATCGCTGAAACCGTGAGTACAATCCATAATATACTCTTATACTTCATCGTTATTTTTTTCACTTTTTGAGTTTTTTAATATAACCTACCTAACAACCATTTTATATCCACCTATCAAGCATTTTCCTTATCTAATTGCAATCATTTGATTTCATTAACCAGCACTTAGAATTTGTGGAAAAGATAATTGAAATTATCCCATACACTTTAAAAATATAAACAACCCTAATAAACGTATTTTTCACAAATGTAATATTCCTTACTGAAGCTAACTTAATAACTCCCCTAATTTCTCTTCACTTTTATTTTCATACTGCTTTTACAAACAATGATAAATCAATTGTTATAGCGGCATTTATAGCAATTAAATAATCAAATCCTTAAAATAAACATGTGTATAAGCACACCCTTTTACATCATAAAGTGACTACATTTATAGAAATTCGCGCTAAAATACAACTTGTATGTTTTAGTAAAAAATCTTCCTAATTTTTAGTAAATTTTAATCATACTAGTTTAAAAAATAAGAAATTACAAAAGTTATATAGCCAAACTAACCTTCATTCAACCAACTTTTAAACCGACTTCAAAACTCTAAATATTGGATTTACCCATAATCAACAAAAACACCTAAATACATCATTGAAATCAACTTAACACTCCTTAAAACAATTAAAATCGGATTTTAATCAACGTTAAATAGATCAATTCAATACATTTTTCATACAAATAATTAGCTTAACACTAGATTTTTAACATTTTTTCGTACCTTAGTTCACTGAAACCCAATTCACAACCTAATCAATCTATGAAAAAACTCTACCCTAATCTTTTACTAATTCTTAGTGTAGCCATTTTTGGGCTATTGCCACCTACTGCAGCACATGCCTCCCCAGATAGTGTTGTACAAAATCCTATTTATAGCGATGGACGAACACAAGACGCAAGCCAAGTTAAAGTGCTTTACAAAAACAACACACTTACAATTTCAGGTTTTAGTGGTGTTGCCACTGTGGAAGTACATGATCTTCTTGGCAAAAAAATTGCTGACTATCAAGACATCTCTATTCAAGGAATATTTAACAGAAATATCACTCTTACAAAGAATTCAATTTTTATTATTTCCATTAAAACGGCTTCATTCAATAAGTCCTTTAAGGTCGTTTCAATCTAAAAGCCTTTGATTTTTAATTATAGAAAGAAAGTGCCGGCTTCTAAGTCGGCACTTTTGTATTTTTGAATTATGAGAATGATTAAATTTATTTGGGACTTCAGAGGACCCAATGCTGTGAAAACAGCTCAGCACCATGTGATTCACTTAAATGAATTCATAGAAAAGGAAAGCTTACCTATCCATATTGTAAAAACTGAATTAAATACAGAAATGCAGGCTATAGCATATATGGTCGTTCCTGAAACACTTATGAATGATTTACGTGAACGATTAAAACCTCATAGAGGAGAATTATATTCTGAATAAAAAAACACATCCAATGGATGTGTTTTAAAAGTATATTTATTTGATTCTATCTAGAATAATTAGGTGCTTCTTTCGTAATAGTAACATTGTGAGGATGGCTTTCGCCGATTCCTGAGGCCGTAATTCTCACAAAACGACTTGTCTCTTTGAGTGTTTCTATATCCTTAGAACCACAATATCCCATACCAGCACGTAGACCTCCAATAAATTGGTGCATACTCTCGTTGAGTTCTCCTTTGTAAGGAACCCTTCCAACGATACCTTCAGGAACTAATTTTTTAATATCATCCTCTACATCTTGAAAGTATCTGTCCTTACTCCCTTGCTTCATGGCTTCAACTGATCCCATTCCTCTATAAGACTTAAACTTTCTTCCTTCAAAAATAATAGTTTCCCCTGGAGACTCTTTGGTTCCAGCCAATAGTGATCCAAGCATTACACAGTCAGCACCTGCTGCTATTGCCTTTACAATATCTCCGGTATAACGAACCCCTCCATCAGCAATTACAGGTACTCCTGTGCCTTTTAATGCAGCAGCCACTTCTAATACAGCTGAAAATTGAGGGAAACCTACACCAGCCACCACACGAGTGGTACAGATAGAACCGGGACCAATTCCAACCTTAACAGCATCAGCACCATTCTCAACCAAATACAAAGCTGCTTCAGGTGTTGCAATATTCCCTACAACCACATCGAGTTCAGGGAAAGCTTGCTTTACAGCCTTCAACACCGTTACTACACCCTTGGTATGACCATGAGCAGTATCAATAATTACCGCATCAACTCCTGCTGCGACCAAAGAAGAAGTACGTTCTACCGCGTCTGCAGTGACACCAATTGCAGCGGCCACACGTAATCTACCGTAACTATCCTTGTTAGATATTGGCTTTTGAATAAGTTTAGTAATATCTCTAAATGTAATAAGTCCAATAAGCTTATTATTCGTATCAACTACTGGAAGTTTTTCGATTTTATTCTCTTGAAGAATTACTTCCGCATCTTTTAAAGAAGTCCCTTCAGCAGCAGTTACTAAATTTTCTGAAGTCATCACTTCAACTATAGGCCTATCATTTTGTTTTTCAAACCTTAAATCACGATTGGTCACAATCCCCTTTAAAAGTCCATTTTCATCAACAATAGGAATTCCTCCAATGCTATGTTCTGCCATACTCCGCTTTGCATCAATAACTTTGGCATCAAGAGGCAAGGTAACAGGGTCGATTATCATACCGCTTTCTGCACGCTTAACCTTACGCACATGCATTGCTTGTTCTTCTGCAGTCATGTTCTTATGAAGCACACCTATTCCTCCTTCACGAGCCATAGCTATAGCCATTTCCGCTTCGGTAACGGTATCCATCGCCGCAGAAATAATTGGCACATTAATAGTAATGTTTCGAGTAAACTTAGTTTGGATATTCACTTCTCTTGGAAGTACTTCTGAATAATTGGGGACGAGCAACACATCGTCATAGGTGAGTCCTTCGCCAACAAATTTAGCGTTGTGAGCTTTCATAATGCAACTTGTGATTTTGTTGCATGCAAATATACATATTTCTAAGGAGTTGAGCTCTAATAAAAATAGATAAATATTTGATATTTTTTTTCAATACAGATTATGACAATAATTTAAGCTGTTCAATCAAATTTTTATCCTCCTAAAATATTGATAATCCGAACGATTTAATATTTTATTTAAATTTAATCTAAATAAGTTTGCAGATTTTTTAGGGACGACATACATTTGCCAAATATTTTTAACGAGTCTAAATAAGGTTAGTTCATTATGAAAAAATTAGCATTACTGATGGGTATAGCTCTTGGCAGCTTAAACAGCTTCTCTCAAGAAACAAGACAACCTAAACCCATAGTAAAGGATACAGTATTAGAATTAAATGAAGTGGTACTTTCGGCAAATGTAATATTCGGAAGTAAGTTTGTAGCTAAAAACAGAACCGGATCTTCATATTACATTTCACCTGCAGAGATTCAAAAGTTTAACTATACCGATTTAAATCGTATGCTGCGGACGGTTCCAGGGGTTACTCTTTTTGAAGAAGATGGCTTTGGACTTCGAAACAACATTAGTTTAAGAGGAACATCACCTGAACGCAGTGCTAAAATTACAATCATGGAAGATGGTATACTAGCTGCTCCTGCTCCTTACAGTGCTCCAGCTGCCTATTACTTTCCAACAGCAGGTCGCATGGAAGCAATAGAAGTCCTAAAAGGTAGTAGTCAAGTTCAATATGGGCCTTTCACAACTGGAGGAGCTATTAACCTAGTTTCTCATAGTATACCTAAAAAATTAGCTGGTTTTGTAAATGCCTCCTATGGTAGCTATAATAGCGCTAAGCTTCATGCTCTTGTAGGAGACTCTAAATCAAATGTTGGATATATGGTAGAATACCTAAATTACAATTCCGATGGATTTAAAAAATTAGATAATGGTGGAAATACTGGATTTGACCGTAACGACTTTGTAGCAAAATTTAGACTGAATGCTGGCTCAAAAACGAAACTTAAACAAGCATTTGAAGCCAAATTTCAATACTCAGACGAAACCTCAGACGAAACCTATGTAGGAATTACACCTGAAGATTTCAAAATTTCTCCATTCAGAAGATATGCTGGTTCTCAAAAAGACGAAATGAAAACAGAACATCTTCAAACCACATTAACACATACCCTCAAATTTTCAGACTATTTTCATATAACCACATCAGCCTATTATAATGGTTTCAAGCGTAATTGGTACAAATTAAATGATGTAGTTTTTAACGGCTCTAAAAAGGGGATCGCAGCGGTGCTAGAAAACAATTCGTCACTACCAGATCATTTATCTATATTAAAAGGAGATTCAGACAGTGGCCTTGATGCTCTTCTCATTAAAGCTAACAACAGAGAATATACCTCCAAAGGAATCCAAACAAAATTTGATTACCACTGGGAAGGGAATAATACTTTTCACGATATTGAAGTAGGACTACGCTACCATTATGACGACGAGGATAGATTTCAATGGGTTGATGGCTATAACATTACAAATGGAAACATGCAAGTTACCTCTCGTGGTATTCCTGGAAGTGACGCCAATCGAATTAGCAGTGCTAAGGCCTTTGCCGCTCACGCCATGTACAAATTAAAATACAACAATCTAACACTGACTCCAGGGGTTCGATATGAAAACATTATCTTAGATCGAATAGACTATGGAAAAACCGACCCAAATCGTACGGGTTCAAATTTATCTGAAAGAGAAAATAAAGTTTCAGTCTGGATACCTGGTGTAGGTTTTAACTATAACCTAAATAACACAACCTCTATATTTGGAGGAGTTCATAAAGGATTTTCACCGCCTAGCAATGCTCCTGGACAGAAAGCCGAAGAAAGCATTAATTATGAATTAGGTAGTCGCTTTAAAATGGCTGCTATTTCTGGAGAGATTATAGGGTTCTATAATGACTACAATAATCTTTTAGGTAGTGATCTAGCAGCTTCTGGAGGTACTGGAAGCCTAGATCAATTTAATGCGGGAAAAGTAAAAGTGCAAGGTGTAGAACTCCTTATTAATTATAACATACTACAAAAAAGCACGGATTTCATTCTGCCTATAACATTTGGTTACACATTTACTGACACTGAATTCCTAACAGACTTTGGAAGTGAAGAAGGACTTTGGGGAGAAGTACATAAGGGTGATGAAATACCATACATTGCAAAACATCAATTCAATTTAGGAATAAGTCTAGAGCATAAAAAATTTGATATCAGCGTTAATGGTAGATACAGTGGAGCCTTTAGGACCCAAGCAGGCAACGGTTCTATTCCAGAAAATGAAAAGGTAGCTTCAAATTTTATTGTAGACATGGCAGCAAAATACCACCTAACAAAACATGTAAGCCTAACAGGAAATATCATCAACTTATTAGATGAAACGTATTTAGTTTCCAGAGTACCAGCAGGCTTACGTCCAGGCCATCCTTTTGGTGCATATGGTGGTTTGTCAGTAAAATTTTAAGGCATTAATTAGTTAGTCAAATTCACCTGCTTCTTATGGCAGGTGTTTTTTTTTAATGATACACAGAGAAAATTTTAGTAGCCTCATTATACGCACTTTCAAAACTCATTGCTCCAAGCCCAGTTTCCGATTTTACCGTAGTACAATAGGAAAATAATTTTTCAGTTGGCATATTCCCAGTAAGTTCATCCTTAGCCATAGGACAACCACCAAATCCTTGAATAGCACCATCAAATCGACGACAACCAGCCTTATAGGCGGCATCTACCTTCTCATACCAACTATTTGGAGTTGTATGTAAATGTGCTCCAAATTCAATGGTTGGATATTTCGGTATCAAATGAGAAAAAAGATAGCTAATAACTTCCGGAGTAGAACTACCCACTGTATCTGATAGAGACAGTATTTTTACACCCATACCAGCCAACCTTTCAGTCCATTCTCCCACAATATCAACATTCCATGGATCTCCATATGGATTACCAAACCCCATAGACAAATAAGCTACAACTTCTTTATTAGTTGCTACTGCAATCTCCATTATTTCCTGGAGAACTACAATGCTTTCTGAGATGGTTTTATGAGTATTCCTCATTTGGAAGTTCTCCGATATAGAGAATGGATACCCTAAATATTGAATAGGATTATGTTGAGCTGCCTCTTCCGCACCTCTGGTGTTAGCTACGATAGCTAATAATTTACTTTTAGTCTGTGATAAATCTAATTGAGAAAGAACCTCTGAAGTATCAGCCATTTGAGGAATTGCCTTTGGTGAAACAAAACTTCCAAAATCAATAGTATCAAAACCTACCCTTAGCAAAGCCTGAATATATTGAACTTTTCTCTCCGTAGGAATAAACATCTTAATACCCTGCATGGCATCCCTAGGACATTCTATAATTTTTACAACTGATGACATACGGGCAAGTTACTTAAAAATTCACTGGTAATCTCATCAAAATGTTCAATGATCACATCTGCCATCGATAAATCTTGTGGCCCAGAATGTTCGTTTTTATAACCAATACAAAACATTCCGGCAGATTTCGCTGCTACAACTCCATTTCGGCTATCTTCTATAACTATACAGACAGAGGGTAAAACTCCCAGTAAATCGGCAGTTTTTAAAAAAATGTCAGGAAAAGGTTTACTTCGACTCACCTCTTCTCCACTAACAAATTCCTGAAAAAAAGATTGAATATGCAATTGAGAAGTATAGCTCTCAATGAGCAATTTAGGAGATGACGAGGCAACTGCCATAACATATCCTTCTAACTTAAGTCTATTAAGCAGTGATAAAATACCTGGGGTTGCAGGTATAGTGTAGGACGGTAATAATTGACCCTTAAGTACTTTGTGCTTTTTTACAAGACTACCAACTTCTTCATGTAATGCAAAATCTGCTTTAATCTTTTCCCACATTGGTCCTGCAGCCATACCCACTAAGGTATAATAATACTCGTCTAATAAGGAAATACCTAATTCCTGAAAGGTTTGCGAAAGGATTTGCTGGTGCACAGGCTCACTATCTATCAAAACCCCATCCATATCAAAAATAAAATACTTTTTCATGCTTTTGTGGCTCTGTGTAAAGATAGCAAACAATAGGCACGACCCAAACTTATATTTACACGACCCTATTGAGGTGCGTTAATGAAAGTCTTTAAAATTCGTAACCTATTGACCTAATAATGCCTGATTAATATTTTTAATTAGTTTAGGCCCTTCGTAAATAAATCCAGTATACAACTGTACTAAGGAGGCTCCAGCATCTAATTTTTCCAGCGCATCCTCAGCAGAATGAATTCCTCCTACCCCTATAATAGGAAAGGCTTTTCCACTTTGTTCAGAAAGAAAACGAATAACTTCGGTAGAGCGACTTTTTAAAGGCTTTCCACTCAACCCTCCCATCTCTTTCTGATTTAAAGAATGTAAACCACCTCTTGCAATGGTTGTATTTGTAGCAATTACACCTGCTATTTGAGTCTGTTTCACTATATCAATGATATCCAGTAATTGATCATTAGTTAAATCTGGCGCTATTTTCAATAAAATTGGCTTTGGTTTAATTTGCATTTCATTGCGTTGCTGCAAAGTCTTTAACAATGCTGTTAATGGCTCTTTATCTTGCAACTCTCTTAAATTAGGTGTATTAGGTGAACTAACATTCACCACAAAATAATCGACATAAGGGTATAGCGCATCATAACAAATAACATAATCCGTAACTGCTTCTTCATTTGGAGTCACTTTGTTTTTCCCGATATTTCCACCAATAAGAATTCCTTTATTCTCTTTTAATCGAAGTACAGCTTCTTCTACACCACCATTATTGAAGCCCATCCTATTAATAATAGCGTTATCCTCCTTTAACCTAAAAAGTCGTTTTTTAGGATTCCCAGGTTGAGCCTTTGGTGTCAATGTTCCTATTTCTATAAAACCAAACCCCAAATTATCCAATTCTTTATAAAGACGAGCATCTTTATCAAAACCAGCAGCAAGTCCTACCGGGTTTTTAAACTTTAGCCCAAACACTTCACGTTCAAGTCTCGGATCGCTAATTTCAAAATTTGAACGAATCAATGTGCTAACTCCTGGAATTTTACTTATTATTCTTAGAGATGAAAATACAAAATGATGCACTTTTTCAGGGTCAAACCAAAAAAGTACCGGTCTGATAATTAGTTTGTACATAAGGTTGTGTTGTTGGGTGTATAAAACAGCGCAAAAATACAGGTTTTTAAATAGAATAATTTGTTTTTCTAGAATTCTCAAGTTGCTTTCCCTACAATATTCTTTTTTTCGCAGTATTTTTGAGGTTTATAATACAAATACACTTTTTTATGCAATCTATCATAGATCGATTTATCAGTTATGTAACTGTAGATACGCAATCAGACGCAAGCTCTTCAACAACACCTAGTACTCAAAAACAATGGGATTTAGCCCATAAATTAGTAGCTGAATTAAAGGCAATAGGAATGCAAGATGTTTCTATTGACGAGCATGCCTATATTATGGCAACATTGCCTTCAAATGTCTCGCATGATGTTCCAACAATAGGATTTGTTGCACATTTTGACACCTCTCCGGATTTTAGTGGAACCAATGTAAAACCGCAAATTGTTCAAAACTATGACGGAAAAGACATCCTTCTTAATGCGGAACAAAACATTGTTTTATCACCTGATTATTTCGAAGATTTACTTTTATATAAAGGTCAAACTCTAATCACAACTGATGGAACCACCTTACTCGGGGCCGATGATAAAGCTGGAATTACTGAAATAGTCTCTGCAATGGAATATCTAATTAATCATCCAGAAATAAAACATGGAACCATACGAGTTGGCTTTACTCCTGATGAAGAAATTGGAAGAGGTGCACATAAATTTGATGTAGAAAAATTTGGTGCCCAGTGGGCTTACACCATGGATGGTAGCCAAATTGGCGAACTAGAATACGAAAATTTTAACGCAGCAGGGGCTGTAATAACCGTTAAAGGCCGAAGTGTTCACCCAGGCTATGCCAAAGGAAAGATGGTTAATTCCATGCGCATTACCAGTGAACTTATCAACAAATTACCTTCAAAAGAAGTACCAGAACGCACAGAAGGACGAGAAGGCTTTTTTCATCTTACCGATATCCAAGGAAGTATTGAAGAAACACGTGCACAATTTATCATAAGAGACCACGATCGTGAAGCCTTCGAAAACAGAAAAGAATTGCTTAAAAAAATTGTAAATGATTTGAACCAACAATACAATGGAGCCGTTACTCTTGAAATAAAAGATCAATATTTCAATATGCGAGAAAAAGTAGAGCCTGTATTCCATATTGTAGAAATAGCCGAACAAGCCATGAAGTCTTTAGGTATAACACCAATTATAAAACCTATAAGAGGGGGTACAGACGGCTCTCAATTAAGCTTTATGGGGCTTCCCTGCCCTAACATCTTTGCAGGAGGGCATAACTTTCATGGAAAGTATGAATATGTACCAGTAGAAAGCATGCAAAAGGCCACGGAAGTTATTGTAAAAATTGCAGAGCTTACAGCTTCTAAATATAAGCAGTAATGAACCTTATGTTCGCGTAGTTCACTTAAAAAGAATTCACTTAACAGAAGGTGTTGGACCAACTCCAACACCTTCTACTATTAACAAAACATGGGAAAACACATAACAGGATAAAACCTTCTACTCGCATTCCTAACTAGAACACCCAAGTAGGTATTTCATTATTTAAGGCACACAGTACCTATAGGCTTGATAGTAACTGTTTCTTATAAGACCACCATTAAATATTAGTCAACATTTAATAGAAAAACGAATGTACTTCGACTATGACCCTTTGAATAATATCGTCACAGTTAAATCCAAAGTATTGAAAAACTTTCTTAAGGCAATAAAAAAAACAGTAGTAAAGGATGGTAACAACCTATGGAATAGAATAGAACTATAGCCGTTTCAAAATGACTCCAAAAAGGATACTCCTTGAAGATGAGAATAAAAAAGCCTCGATTATTTCGAGGCTTTTTTATAATAAATTGTATTTATTAGCTTTTATCTGCTTGAGCTTTTTGGCTTAACTCCATAGAGATAGCCGAGCGTTCAAACTTAATCTTTCCAGCTAAGGTTTCAATTACACATGCAGTGTCGGTTAAATCTACGATTTTACCATGTAAACCGCTTTTAGTAATTACTTTATCGCCGCGCTTAAGCTCGGATGCAAAATTCTTTTCTTGCTTTTGACGTTTCATTTGCGGGCGTATCATAAAAAAATACAATACAGCAAACATTAAGATAAAGGGGGCTAAACTGCTTAATGATTCCATTTATAATTATTGAGTGATTTTTAAATTAGGCAAACCTGCATTGGCTTTAGGCGATACAAATGCTTTTATACGCACCTGCTCCTGACCAGCTTGAGTATTTGCTGTTAAAGTTACAATTTTGGTTACAAGGTTTTGTCCAGAACCATTGAAATGTACTTTTATTTCTCCTTTTTCTCCTGGTGCAATTGGGCCATTAGGTTTCTCTGGAACCGTACATCCACAACTACTACTTGCATTTGTAATAACCAAAGGAGCATCCCCAGTATTAGTAAAGGCAAATACGGTCTCTACATTGGTTCCTTGTTCAATAGTTCCAAAATCATGTTCTACTTTTTCGAAAGTAATTACAGGATATTTCCCTGCAGTAACAGTTTCATTAGTAGTTTCTACAGAAGTTGCATCAGATTTTATCTTACTACTTGCATCATTCTTGCATGAAGCAAAAACCATAGCACAAGCCATTCCTAAGAGTATAACACTTTTTTTCATGGTGGTTTTATAAGTTAATTAGTTTATAATCGGTTAAAAATACTAATATTTTCATTAGACAAGCCCTCTTCCTACCTTTTTTAACGAATTGTTAGCTTCCAATTCCTTTACTACTTTATCCAAAATACCGTTTATAAATATGCTACTTTTTGGTGTAGAATACTCTTTAGCTATTTCAAGATATTCATTAATAGTAACTTTAACTGGAATACTAGCAAATTTTAAAAACTCACAGATTGCCATTTTAATAATGATAGCATCCAACTCAGCGATACGTTCAGCATCCCAATTTGGGGTTTTACCATCAATATACTGTTGAAATTTTTCATCATTCAATACTGCTTTACGCAATAACTGAATTGCATAGTCTCTGTCATCCTCATCTTTGTATAACTTTGGAAGAAAATAACCCTCAGCACCCGTTTCTGATGCCTTCTTGAGTTTCTTTAATAACAACGTATTTACTGACGGTAAATCATCCAACCAAGTAAGTTTATGATCTTCTAAATACTCATATAACTTTTCGTTTGTTGCTATAATTTCTTTGTAAATATGAACAATAAAGTCTCTGTCAGTATCAAAATCTGTTTCTTTAAGACTCATATATTCTTTATAAGCACTACTAGCCAAAATTTGCTGATAGATAATAACTACATACTCATCATCTAACTTCCAATTGGCTATGTTTCGCTCTTCTTGCACTTCAGCTAAAGACTCGTTAGCCGCTAGTGCCCGAAGTAATTTATTGTCAATAAACTTTCTATTTGGATTTTTTTCTTCTGAAGTTGCTAAGTATTTTTTTTGGGAAAGAACAATCTGATCCTCTCCATGTTGGCGAATTTCAACAAGAAGACTTAGTAATAACAGATAAAGATTATACATATTATCAATACTGTTCAGAAGGAATTTTTCCTCTTTCTCAAGAGAATCTGTTTTAGACTGGTGCAATGCATATATGGATTGCATTACTTTTACCCGGATGTGTCTTCTTGTTAACATAATAAAGAACTAAAAAAATGAGGCGAAAGATTTTAATTCCTTTCGCCCCGCAAAAATACTATTATTTTGGAAAATGATTTATTTTTTTTGCTCTAATTTTCTAGCGTCAATACGGCCTTGAGCTACTTGCAGGGCTGCTTGATGAGTGGTTATTTTATTAGAAGCAGCATGACCAAAAATCTCTAAAGTAGTATTATAAATATTTTCAGTACGACGCATAATTTCATCTTTACCGTAACCAGCAATTTCAGCATAAACATTGATAATACCACCAGCATTAATTAAAAAATCAGGCGCATATGCAATACCTCTATCAAGTAACATCTGACCATGTTTTTTCTCATCTGCCAATTGATTATTAGCGGCACCTGCAATTACTTTTGCTTGAATTTTATTAATAGTATCATCATTAATAATAGCACCTAAGGCACAAGGAGCATAGATATCTACAGGAGCGCTATAAAGATCCTCGCCTCCAAAAATAGTTGCTCCATAGGCATCACGCACTTGTTCTAAACGAGCTTGATTAATATCTGCTATCATAACTTGAGCTCCTTCTCTTGTAAGGTGATCTACCAAAGACTCCCCTACATGCCCAATTCCTTGTACTAAAACTGTTTTACCCTCGAGATTATCACTGCCAAATTTGAATTTAGCAGCAGCTTTCATTCCCATAAAAACTCCATATGCTGTAATAGGTGAAGGATTACCTGATCCACCCTTACTTTCAGAGATTCCCGTTACATAAGGAGTTACCTCTCTTACTAAATCCATATCAGCTGTTTCCATTCCTACATCCTCAGCTGTAATATATTTTCCGCTTAATGAATGAACATACTCCGCGAACTTACGCATCAACTCAGGAGTCTTTTGTGTTTTAGCATCTCCTATAATTACAGCCTTACCACCACCAAGATCTAAGCCTGTTACAGCAGATTTAAATGTCATTCCGCGTGATAAACGCAATACATCATTTAGTGCCTCCCATTCATTGTTATATGCCCACATACGAGTACCGCCCAATGCCGGACCCAATACTGTATTATGGATACCTATTATTGCTTTTAATCCTGTATCTTTGTCGTTACAGAACACTATTTGCTCATGGTTATCAAATGAAAGTTGCCCAAAAACAGGGTCTACTTTATGAATTTCACTGGGTTTTACAACTTCTGTTATCATATGAATTCGTTTGTTTCGTTTTTAGAATCTTTCAAAAATTCAATGCGAAATTAAACCTATTTTACAGATTACACAAAAAATAATATTCTCAATTAAGAATATATTAATTTTAACACGTATCGCCCTTATATGAAAGAACTTCAGTTCCTTAACAAATATTTTTACAAATATAAGTATCAACTTCTGCTGGGTATCCTTATTACAATTATTGCACGGGTGTTTTCACTAGTAATGCCTGAATATGTACAATACTCATTGGATGCCGTTGAAAACCATATTTTGGCAGGTAATAATGATTTTGAAGCGGTAAAGAAAAAGCTAATTAACTACATTCTAATAATTGTTGGATCTGCTTTCCTGTCAGGAATTTTTACATTCTGGATGCGTCAAACCATTATTAATATTTCTCGTTACATTGAGTTTGACTTAAAAAATGAAATTTTCAAACAATATGAACGATTGTCTCAAAACTTCTATAAAAAGAATCGAACGGGTGACTTAATGAACCGTGTAAGTGAAGATGTCAGTCGAGTACGGATGTATGCTGGACCAGCAATAATGTACAGTGTACAAACTGTTACTTTATTTTTATGTGTAATTCCTTTAATGTTTTACACATCTCCCATCCTAGCTTTGTATACCCTTATACCTTTACCTATTTTATCCGTTTTAATCTATTACATTAGCAGAACAATTCACAAACGTACTACAGTAGTTCAAGAATACCTATCTGAACTTTCTACGTTTTCACAAGAAACATTTTCTGGAATTGGAGTTATCAAAGCATATAGCATTGAAGGTCGCATTAACGAAGATGTACATAGACTTGCAGAAGAAGGAAAAGAGAAGAGTATGCATTTAGCCAAAGTACAAGCCTGGTTCTTCCCTCTTATGCTTTTGCTAATTGGTCTTAGCAATGTATTCGTAATTTTCATTGGAGGTAAGCTATATATTGATGGTCAAATCGAAACCGTGGGTGTTATAGCCAAGTTCACCATATATGTACTAATGCTTACTTGGCCTGTAGCGACTGTCGGATGGGTAAGTTCTATAGTGCAGCAAGCAGAAGCTTCCCAAAAACGTATAAACGAATTCCTAAAAGTAGTTCCACAAATCCAAAATTTGCAACAAGAACCTACAACCATTGATGGAAATATTGAATTCCGAAATGTTTCATTCACCTATGAAGATACCAATATTCAAGCTTTAAACAATATCTCCTTCACAATACAGAAAGGAGAAACCGTTGCTTTCATAGGAAAAACAGGTTCCGGAAAATCGACCATTTTAGATTTGATAAGCCGTATGTATGACACTAGTGAAGGAACAGTATATATTGATCAAACACCAATTAAAGAAGTAAACCTTTTGAGCCTTCGTGGTGCAATAGGTGCAGTACCTCAAGATGCATTTTTATTTTCAGATAGTATAAAGAACAATATAAAATTTGGTAAGGAAACAGCAACCGATGAAGAAGTAATACTGGCAGCAAAAAAAGCTGCTGTTCACAAGAACATTAAAAAATTTAAAGATCAGTATGATACTGTTTTAGGAGAACGAGGAATTACCCTTAGTGGCGGACAAAAACAGCGAGTTTCTATCGCTCGAGCAATTATTAAAGATGATGCAACTATCTATTTATTTGATGATTGTCTCTCAGCTGTTGATACTGAAACTGAAGAAGAAATTCTTAATAACCTAATGAAGGTTGCTGATAAAAAGACCACCATAATAGTCAGTCATCGCATTTCTTCTGCTAAAAATGCAGACAAAATATTCATTTTAGACAAAGGTCAAATTGTTCAGCAAGGATCTCACAATCAGCTCATAAATCAAGATGGATATTACAAAGAACTGTATATCGCGCAATTGGCTGCAAAAGAAAGCTAACAATTTTTTGGATGATTTCATTTTTTTTTTCATTTTTGATTGGCAATTAAGCCATCCAAAAAAGTATTTGAGAGACTATGAGTGACAAAGAACTATTAGAAAAAGATGAGATTTTCTCAAAAGTATTAAGAGCAGGAAGAAGAACTTACTTCTTTGATGTAAGAGCCACCAAAGCTGGGGATTATTACCTAACCATTACGGAGAGTAAAAAATTCACCCATGATGATGGTTCATTTCACTACAAAAAACACAAAATATACCTATACAAAGAAGACTTCTCTTCTTTCAAAGAAATTCTCGACGAAATGACTGGGTATGTTTTTGATGAAAAAGGTGAGGAAGTAATTTCTGAACGCCATCAAAAAGACTTTAAAAGAGAATTTACCACTGAAAACGGTGAAGTTTCAACAGAAAATTTTACCGATATTAATTTTGACGATATTTAATGTTAAAACTTCTCTAAAAAGCTTTAACCGTTTACCTTTTCGTAAACGGTTTTTTTATTTTTACTCGACAACCAAATTCAATTAAATCAAATGAAAAAAGCACTTCTATTACTACTGTTTTCCTTCCAGTACCTTTTAGCTCAAGAAACTCCCACTTTGGATTATTATTTACCCAAAGATGTGACTTATAATAAGGATATTCCAACACCAGAAAAAATCCTGGGCTATCAGGTTGGTCAATGGCATGTTACCCACGATAAACTCGTAGAATATATGCGAGCTCTTGCAGAAGCTTCTGATAGAATCACCATAGAAACTAGAGGTACAACTTTTGAAACCAGACCACTAATTCTACTTACAATTACCTCTGCAAAAAATCATCAAAACCTAGATCAAATTCGTAAAGATCATGTAGCACTTACAGACAATGACAATACGAACATTTCACAAATGCCAGCCGTTGTTTATCAGGGATTCTCTATCCATGGAAATGAACCTAGCGGATCTAATGCTGCTTTAGTTGCGGCATATTATTTAGCTGCTGCACAAGGACCTAAAATAGAATCGTTACTTAATGACGTAGTTATCCTTTTTGATCCTTCTTTAAATCCCGATGGGCTTCAGAGATTCGCCTATTGGGCTAACACCAACAGAAATATGAATCTTACTGCGGACCCTAATGATCGTGAATATAGTGAGGTTTGGCCAGGGGGACGAACTAATCATTATTGGTTTGATATGAATCGTGATTGGCTCCCAGTACAATTACCAGAAAGTCGTGCACGTATTGAAACCTACCATCAATGGCTTCCAAATATACTAACTGACCATCACGAAATGGGGACCAATTCAACTTTCTTCTTTCAGCCAGGTGTTCCTGAACGTGTACATCCATTGACACCAAAAAAGAACCAAGAACTCACACTAGACATTGCCCAATATCATATAAAAGCCTTAGACAATATAGGTTCTTTATACTACGCTCAAGAAAGTTTTGATGACTACTACTATGGTAAAGGATCTACATTTCCAGATATCAACGGTGGAATTGGAATTCTTTTTGAGCAAGGAAGTTCTAGGGGCCATATTCAAGAAAGTGATAATGGACTACTCACTTTTGCATTCACTATACGAAATCAGTTCGTAACAGCATTATCAACACTGGAAGCCGCTCAAGGTCTTCGCACCGAACTTCTAACTTATCAACGTGATTTCTATAAAAATGTTCGTACCAACAACGCTAAGAACAAAACCAAAGCTTATGTGTTTGGTGACGAAAAGGATGCAGCCAAAACCTTTCATCTAGCAGAAGTACTTAACAGGCATAAAATAGAGGTTCATGAAGTGGCTAATGATTTTACTCAAAACGGGAAAAAATTTAAAAAAGGATATAGCTATATCGTACCTACCAATCAAAAGAACAGTACAATACTTCAAGCGATGTTTGAAAAACGTACAACTTTTCAAGATAGCCTATTTTATGACATCTCAGGTTGGACCTTCCCTTATGCCTTTAACGTAGACTATGCGGAATTATCAAATCTCCAACATGCTGGTGGGAAAATTGAAAACCTAACTCTACCTAATGGTGTGGTATCTTCTAAAAGCAACTACGCCTATATTTTTGAATGGCATGAATACTATACCCCAGAAGCCTTATACAAGATTCTTGATAAAGGGATTAGAGCAAAGGTTGGAAAAACTCCTTTTACACTTCAAGGCACCACCTATGATTACGGAACAATTATGATTCCTGTCCAAAATCAATTACTTAACAGTGATGAATTATACACATTTTTACAAGATGTGGCTAAAGAGAGTCATCTAAACATCAGAGCGGTTAGTACTGGGTTTTCAGATGGAATTGATCTAGGGAGCAATGATTTTATAACCTTAAAACTTCCTAAAATAGGAATTATTACAGGAAGTGGAATCACCTCTTATGACGCTGGAGAAACATGGCATCTACTTGACACCCGATACAACATTCCAATTAGTAAACTTGATTTATCTAATTTCAATAGAATGAATTTAGATAAGTATACTACTATTATTTTACACAATAGTTTTGGTGGTGCTTTGGATGAAACTGCCAAACGTAAATTACAAACGTGGGTTCGAAACGGTGGTACCTTAATAGGGTATAGAAATGCAGCCAATTGGTTATCTGAAAATGACTTTATGAATCTGGAATTTAGAAAGAAGGACCGAAATGCAGAAAATATTTCTTATGAGAATCGCAACAAATACTCAGGGGCACAAGTAACTGGTGGAGCTCTATTTGAAACGAAAATTGACCGTAGTCATCCTATAAATTTCGGATATAAGAACACATCTTTGGCCCTTTTCAGAAATACAAATATTTATATTGAACCTAATAAAAACAGCTATAATAATCCAATTCAATATTCCAATTCTCCTTTAATAAGTGGGTATATCTCTGAAGAAAATTTAGAGTTATTAAAAGGAGCTGTTCCATTTCAAGTACAACGAATGGGGAATGGAAAAGTGGCTGTATTCACAGATAACACTAACTTTAGAGCTTTTTGGTTTGGAACAAATAAACTTCTAATGAATGCTATTTTCTTTGCCGATATGATGTAAATCTAACCTCAGAAACTATCCCCGCTAAAGCTATAGAAAAACCTAGGTAAATGATTGCTGCGGTGGAATTCCAAATCCAGGCAATAGCAATAGATTGAAAAACATAAAACAAAGGAACTACTGAAATTCCCAAAGCGAACCTGAATGTATCAATAAATTCAGGTTCGCTTATTTTTGGTCTAATACCCCATCTCCAAAGTATATAGGGAAGCCATGTGTTAATTAATAATAACCTTTTACGAAATAATGTTTTTTTCATTACCTCGCCTTTCCTATCATAGGTTCTAAAATTTTTACTTATAATGGTTTCATTAACAACTTCAGGATTTAAAAAATCAACCTGTCCATCCAAAAGCAATGACTCTACCTCATCATACTCCAATGTCAATGGGATATGAGTAGTAAGTTTGGTTAGTGCCGAATGTACATCTGTTCGTAGCAATTTAACAGCATCGCGAGGAGATAAATTCAAATATTCATTGGCAAGTAAAGGTCTTCCGTAGTTCACTGAAACTTTAGAAGGGAACTGAGTTGGTTTATCGTAATTAACGCCCACGGGAACTATATACAATTCACGTTCTGGATATCTATTTAACATTTCCATTACAATTCGAGTAAATCCCTTACTAAGAGGCCTTACCCTTCTTTGTAGATTATGATTTCCCTCTGGAAAAATAAGAATGGCTTTTTGATTTTTTAGTAATAAAACACAACGCTCAAAAATTTCATTATTAAGCAATATACTATCAAAACCATCTCTAATACGATAAATAGGCAGCATTTGTAATCGAGTGAGCAATGTAGCGTAAATTGGCCTTTTAAACACAGCTGCTCTAGCTAAAAAATGGGTATCACGCTTATTACTTACACCTATTACCAATGGATCTATCAACCCATTTTGGTGATTGCTCACAAATAATACAGCTCCCTTTCTAGGAATATTACATTGCCCATTTATTTTGAAATCCGTATAATAGAACTGAAAAGCTAACTTAATATAAAGCTTAACACACCGTTGCAGGGAACTCATATTGGTATTTTTTTTGCTTCTGATCTACTCCAGATATAAGCTAGCAATAATCCAGAAAAAATATGCCAGATTCCCCAAAAAGCAGTCACCAAAGCCATACCTCCCAACCCTTCAAAAAAAGTAAAGATGAGTAACAATCCCAATCCTGAATTTTGAATGCCTGTTTCAATTGCAATAGTCTTTGTGTTTCGAGTGGATAAACCAGTTAATTTGGCAATGGAAAAACCTGAAAAAACTGCCAAAGCATTGTGAACTAAGACTAAGGCAAATACGTAATGTATATAAGAAAAAAAGATCTCTAAATTATTAATGAAGGCCAAGATAACAAGCAAAACAAACACAAAGATGGATCCAACTTTAAAATAAGGTGCTACTTTTAATACAAAACGCATAGCATAATATCGAGTCAGCATCCCAAAAATTAGTGGAACAATCAATAAGAAAACTATGGTCCAAAATATATCCATAGGATGTAAAGCAACCTTTTTTAACAAAGTGGCTGTTGGGGGGTACATGCCACCCCACAGCTCCAAATTAAAAGGAACAAAAAAGATTGCCAACACGGTTGCAAAGGCAGTTAGACTGACAGACAAAGCATTATTTCCTCCAGCCAGGTGAGTCATAAAATTTGAGATATTCCCTCCTGGACAAGCCGCAACTAGAATCATTCCTAAGGCAATACTTGGTGAAGGTTTTAATATCCAAATCAACATAAAGGTTACCAAAGGCAAAAGAATAAACTGAGATAGTAGTCCTACAATTATAGGTTTAGGCCTAAATAGCAATTGCTTAAAATCGCTAGGAGAAATATCCATTGCTACCCCATACATCACCAACGCTAATGCTATATTAAGCCCCCAGAGAGCATCCGTTGAAAAATTTATTGTTACTTGATCTAGGGGTGTTAACAATTTACTTCTGAATTAAGAAATTCGCCATCCATTTGGAATTGAATGTGTAGGTTCTAGAAGAACTACGTCACCTTGATCTCCAACAGCACCCATCACTAAACATTCACTCATAAAGTTTGCAATTTGTTTTTTAGGAAAATTTACAACTGCTATTATCTGCCTATTAAGTAATTCTTCTTTATGGTATCTCTTTGTTATTTGTGCTGAAGACTTCCTAATTCCTAATTGACTTCCAAAGTCAATAGTAAGTTGAAAAGCCGGCTTTCGCGCATTAGGAAAATCATTAACTTCAATGATCGTACCTACTCGCATTTCTACTTTTTCAAAATCATTCCAAGTGATTTCCATTGTGTTACATTTAACGTATTTAAAAGGAAGCACCCGAATTGAAGACAAAATCAAAAAAAGTATCAGGAGCATTCTCGAAACAAACATACTAGAACTCCTTTTGGTTTGCAAATTAGATAGATGATTTTTAGTGTATTTTTAGCTTATCAAGCATTTCCCTAGAAATTTCACCAGCATATACACCATAGGCATCCAAAAGCAATCCCTTTTCACCTCTGGCAGTTTCTATAGCATATAATATAGCATTATCATCAGGATTAGTATTACCTTCAAATCTATACACACATACCACGGTAAGATCAGATGCTGGAATATGACTCTTTTTTTGACTATTCAAAATACCTTTATCTTGCAAGTTATAATCATAGGTAAAACCTTCCTGTTTTAATGCGTTAATGGCTTCCGAAAGAGTTTCATAGGCTACTTTCATTGGTTTCAGTTTTTAATTTGATAAGAAGAATAAATCAATTAAGTTGCAAGCTGTGCAAAGAAATTCTTACTGTTAAAATTATAGGATATATCTAATAGCTCCTAACAGTGTATAGGTACTATAGTAAAGGTACAAAAAAAAGACAATCCTAATTTTATTTTAGTTAGTCCACTTATTACCCTCTCTATTTATTTCCAAACAAACTATTAATAACCCATGCTGGGCCAATAAGTAAAAACTGAATGTCTTTCAAAAAAGAAGGTTTCTTACCTTCTAATTTATGTCCATAAAATTGACCTATCCAAGCAATGACAAAAATGCTCAATGAAGCTATCCATAAAGTGACAACTGACCCTAGATAGTAATTTCCAATTATACATAACATTGAAAAAATCAACATCTTTATTCCCATTGCAAAGGATAAGCGAACGTAGAAAAACAACACTAATAATATGACTGGTGCAGCCCAATTCTCAAGAATAAAGTTAGTCCCTGGAATAAGTTCTTCTAAGAAAGTAGCAGGAATACTCATTAGTAATCCAACAATGGAAAAGAAAATGACTGGTACGCATATATAATGTATCCCCTTATTTATCTTATTTTGATGAGATATTGAGTATTCATCAAACCAATGATTAAGTGTTTTCATACCTATCTGTTTTTGATTTTGTAATTTTGAAGATACATTAATTTTTCATTCAACTCACAATTTTCTTATTTCAATTTAGACCGAAATTATGGCAAACACTCCAAGTAATATGATTCCACTAGGAACTAAAGCTCCTGATTTTAACCTCCCAGACACGATCTCTGGAAACACTTACTCCTTAAATAATCTCAAAGGAGACAAGGCAACTGTTATCATGTTCATTTGCAACCATTGCCCTTTTGTTAAACATATAAATAATCAACTGGTTCTTCTGGCTTCAGAATACAAATTAAATGGTGTAAGCTTTATAGCAATTTCCAGTAACGACGCTATGGCATACCCACAGGATGGTCCTGAGTTAATGAAAAAAAATGCCAGGGAAAATTCCTATAATTTTCCATATTTATACGATCAAACGCAGCAAACGGCTATAGACTACGATGCCGCCTGTACACCTGATTTCTATATATTTGACCATACACTTTCCTTAGTTTATAGAGGTCAATTGGACGATTCTAGACCAGGAAACTCAATACCCGTTACTGGCCGCGACATTAGAATGGCTTTAAATAATCTTCTAGAGAATAGATCAATAGATAAAGATCAAAAACCAAGTCTGGGATGTAATATTAAATGGAAAATTTAATTTTTTAATATTTTTAACTTATTAATCTATTAATTCTATTACTTTTGTAGACTAATATTAAATAATGATCATCATGTCTACATTACGTTTAGGAGATAAGGCTCCCAATTTTCAAGCTCAAACTTCAGAAGGACCTATTGATTTTTACGAATATTTAGGAGATGGTTGGGGAGTATTATTCTCACATCCTGCTGATTACACCCCAGTTTGTACAACTGAACTTGGAACAGTAGCCAAGTACAAAATTGAATTTGAAAAAAGAAACACCAAGGTTATCGCCTTAAGTGTAGATGGACTTGAGTCTCATAAAGGTTGGATTAAAGACATAAATGAAACCCAAAACACACAAGTTAACTTTCCCATTATTGCCGATGAAGATAGAAAAGTTTCTGATCTCTATGACATGATTCACCCCAACGCGAATGAAACATTTACAGTTCGTTCCGTATTTGTTATCGGTCCGGATAAAACAATAAAGTTAATTATTACTTATCCAGCTTCAACAGGTCGTAATTTTGACGAATTATTACGTGTTATAGATTCACTTCAACTCACTGCCTATCAAAAAGTAGCTACCCCTGCCAATTGGAATCAAGGACAAGATGTTGTTATCAGTCCATCAGTGAGTAATGAAGAAGCCAAGATATTATTTCCAAAAGGATTTACAGAAGTTAAACCTTACTTAAGATTAACTCCCCAGCCAGTGAGTAAATAACACATGGGAGAATTGCTATGAAAATGGAAAAAGTCTGTTAAGTCAGACTTTTTTTATTTCCATCCTTTTCTATTCGCCAAATGGGCTATATGAGCATAATGATGTTCCCCATGCCAGGCATACAACCCTGTCAATCGACGTAAAGAAATTTCCTTAGCTGTCTCAGGATGAACAAATGTTTTTGAGAAATCTTCTTCTGTTAACACCTTTAACAAGAACACCCATTTTATATGCAAGGCCTTAAGCATTTGCAGTGACAATTTAACATCCGCCTTATAATCATTTAGTTCAGCCCATCGATCTTCATGATAGGTTTTAATCACAGGACAATCCTCTGTTAATGTCCATTTATACCTCACATAACTATTCACATGACTATCCACAAGATGATGTACCACTTGTCGTACAGTCCAGCCTCCTGGCCGATATGGTGTATCTAATTGCTCCTCGCTAAAAGAAAGAACTAGAATTTCTAACTTAGAAGGTAATTCAGAAATTGAGACTACCCATTCATCAAGAGTTTCTTTGGTTATTGTTTCAGGCCAAGAATACTTTCCAATGGGATACTTTAATAATTCTAATTGCTCAGGTGTCATATTCAAAAGATAAAAAAAGCCGTCCTAACAGAACGGCCTACTTATATTACTTCACTTTCATTAATTCTACATCAAAAACCAAGGTTGCATTTGGGGGAATTACACCACCTGCTCCTCTGCTACCGTAACCCAGTTGTGGAGGAATAACTAAACGAGCCTTATCTCCCACTTGAAGAAGGCTAATACCTTCGTCCCAACCTTGTATAACTTGTCCAACTCCCAAAGCAAAATCAATTGGTTGATTACGTTTATAAGATGAATCAAAAACAGTACCGTCAACTAACATTCCTTTGTAATGAACAGAAACTGTTTTTCCTTTCTCTGCTTGTGTACCATTACCCTTCTGAATAATTTTATAACGTAATCCACTTGGAGTTTTATCAAATCCTGCAGCCACTTTATCAATCGCTTCCTCTTCTCTACGTTTTTCTTCAGCCAAACGTTGTTCTCTAGATCCTTCAAAAGTACGGAAAGCCTCTATAGCATTCCACTTTTGAGCTTCCTCACCAACTCGAATAATCTCAAGTTTTTCAATAACATCACCTTGAGCAATAGTATCAACAACATCTTGACCGCTCTCCACAAAACCAAATACTGTATGTTTGTTATCCAACCATGCCGTATCTACGTGAGTAATGAAAAATTGGCTACCATTAGTACCTGGACCAGCATTCGCCATTGAAAGAACTCCAGGACCATTATGTTTTAACTCCGGATGAAATTCATCATCAAATTGATATCCTGGACCACCTACTCCTGTACCCTCAGGGCATCCTCCCTGTATCATAAAATCAGCGATTACCCGATGAAATGTAAGTCCGTCATAATACGGTTTTCCTTGAGGTTTAGCTGTATTTTCTAAATTACCTTCAGCCAATCCAACAAAATTACCTACCGTTCCAGGAGTTTTATCATGTGTAAGCTTCACAAGGATATCCCCTTTGCTAGTATAAAATTTGGCGTAAATACCGTTTTGCATATTTATTCTTTTTTAATGATGTACAAAGATACGGTGCTTCCTATAAAATCTATAATAAAGAAACCTTCTTTTTAGCAATTTCGAACTCATCTAACAATTGCTGCACTAATTCAGCTGCTGGTTTAATATCATGTATAAGACCTGCTATTTGTCCTATTTCTAATTCCCCCTCATCTAAATCACCTTCAAACATCCCTTTTTTAGCCCTGGCTCTGCCCAATAATGTTTTGAGCGATTCAATATCCGCACCCTTAGTATAAAGTGCCTGAATATCATGATAAAATTTATTTTTAAGAAGTCTTACGGGCGCAAGTTCCTTTAACGTAAGATAAGTATCCCCCTCTTGGGCTTCAACCACCTTTTGTTTAAAAGAAGGATGGGAAGATGCCTCCTCACTGGCCACAAAACGGCTACCTACCTGAACACCATCAGCCCCCAAAACCATTGCAGCTAACATTCCTGAGCCACTAGCAATCCCGCCAGCTGCTATTAATGGAATACTAATTTTTTCTTTAACCATTGGTATCAAAGTAAAAGTAGTGGTCTCCTCTCTACCATTGTGGCCCCCTGCTTCAAACCCTTCAGCTACAATAGCATCGACTCCAGCTTCCTGAGCCTTTAATGCGAACTTTACACTACTTACCACATGAACTACAGTAATCCCTTTATCCTTTAAATAAGTTGTCCAGGTCTTAGGATTCCCAGCTGAAGTAAACACTATAGACACTCCTTCATCAACAATAATTTCCATGAGTTGCTGTATATCTGGATACAACATTGGCACATTCACAGCAAACGGTTTGTCGGTAGCTTGTTTACACTTTTGGATATGTTCTCTTAAAATCTCTGGATACATTGAACCTGCGCCAATAATTCCCAATCCACCCGCATTACTAACTGCAGATGCCAATTTCCAACCACTAGCCCATATCATTCCTGCTTGAATGATTGGATATTGAATTTTAAATAAAGATGTAATTCTATTATGCATTAGTCTTTTATTATTTTTAGTGTTATAGTTTTCTGATTTAAATATACCTCCACAAAATATATCCCTTTAGGATGATGAGTCAGATCCAGTTCAACTTCTTTAGCAACTACATCATTAGATAGAATCAAAGCACCTGTTAGGTTATATACTTTACACCCCAAGATTCGATTACCAACAGAAGTTTGTATTGTTACTAAATCAGATGTAGGATTAGGAAACCATCCTACTTCCTCTAAAAAAAGTGATCCCTCATCCAATTCACCATAATATGCCTCTAAAAAATCAGGAATACCATACCCCATCTCAACAGAAGGGTTTGAATATAGAGAAGCTGATGCTCTGACAATTTCCATAAGCTCAAGGTTTGTTTTTTCTGGCATTGCTTGCCATAAACAGGCCATTGACCCGGCAATTATTGGAGATGCAAATGAAGTTCCATTATTCCCAACAATTACCCCATTTTGATTGATTACCGCAGTTTGAATCCCTTGAGCCATAACATCTGGCTTTATACGACCATCAGTCGTTGGGCCCCTTGAACTAAAACTAGCGTAATTCCCATACATATCCACAGCTCCTACTGTAAAAACATTAGCATCTGCAGGTGCTGTTATAATACCCCAACTACTATTACCTGAATTACCTGCTGAGTTAACAACCAACAACCCTTTTTCAGTCGCCACATTAGCTCCTCTTGAGATAAATGTAGATGTTCCATCCATTTCTGTCTGTAAATAATTAAATCTAGATTGATCAAAAGTAGTATAGCCTAAAGAGGTATTGATAATATTCACCCCCAAACTATCTGCCCTTTCTACTGCTTCAACCCAATAACTTTCTTCAACAGGGGATTCAGAATCAACATCTTCAGTTACATATAACACATAGGCAGCATCAGGAGCACTTCCAACATAAGTACCAGGTAAATTGGCAGCCATGGTTGACAAAACTCTAGTTCCATGAGAATTTAAGGATACATTCGCAAAATCGGCATCCCTTTTCACAAAATTATACCCACCAACCAATCGCCCGTGATCTCTTAGGTATTGAAAAGCATCCAATGTGTTTACATTTGGAAAACCAGCATCTAATACTGCTACTAACATTCCTTCCCCCTTAAAACCAATAGAATGCAATTGATTTGTCTTAATCAGTGCTATTTGTCCCTGAGTATTCCCATATGGAAAATCAACTAAAGTATTTTTATCCCTTCCTACAACCCCTACCTCATCACTAAAAACTTCACGAGCACTTAAATTCAAATTTCTATCTGCAAAACTAATGTGACTCACAAAGGGCAGTTCTTGCAAGGCGGATATCGCTTCTCTAGTTCCAGTCAAATGTACACAATTAAACCATTTTGATTTTGCCCTATAAACAATACCTGGCTGTGACTTAATTATTTGTATATAGTTTTCAGTAACAGGGACATCCCGTTCATCAATTTTAATCCCATATTGATGTTTTCGATCTATGGCGCGTATGCTAAGTATAGATTCTGGTTTGGAAAGAGATTTTACAACATCTTCCTTATCGGTAAAAAACACCCATGCATGCTCTTGAGAATAGGAAGCAATACTAAATACAAATCCGAAAAAAAACAGTATTGGTTTCATGCAAGGGGCTATTGTCCCTGCAATTTAAGAAATTACTCCCGATCCTACTAATTCATCACCAATATGCCAGGCTACGAATTGGCCTTCAGTAATTGCACTCTGCGGAAGTGCAAAATCTACATACATACCATTATCTACTTTATAAAGTGTAGCTTTTTGAAGTGGCTGCCTATAACGAATCCTAGCCTTCACCTCCATTACGCCACCTGTCTGAAGAGCTAAGTCTTCTCGTACCCAATGGAGCTCATCGTTGTGGATAAACAAAGTTCGACGATACAACCCAGGATGTTCTTTTCCTTGACCAGTGTATATAATATTGTCATCCACATCTGTATCTATCACAAATAAGGGTTCGATAGTACCACCAACATTCAAACCTTTTCGTTGTCCCTTAGTAAAATAATGGGCGCCTGGATGTTTTCCAACAACCTTACCGTTTGTTACTTGATAATGGTTCTTTTTAGCATAAAATTCCAACTCCTCCATTTTAGAATCAAAAACAGAAGGAATTTTATTGTAATCCTCAAAATCAGTAGGAATTTCTACAATCACACCCTCTTTGGGCTGAAGTTTTTGTTGAAGAAACTCAGGCAAACGAACTTTTCCGATAAAACACAAGCCTTGTGAGTCCTTCTTTTCAGCTGTGATAAGACCTGCATTTTGTGCAATTTCACGGACTTGGGGCTTGGTGAGTTCACCTATTGGAAATAAAGCTTTTGAAAGTTGCTCTTGAGAAAGCTGACATAAAAAATAGGATTGGTCTTTATTTACGTCTACTCCCGCCAGTAGTTGATATACCTCCTTACCATCACTTGTTACCGTTCCTTTACGGCAATAGTGGCCTGTAGCTACAAAATCAGCTCCTAGACTCAGTGCTATTTTCATAAAAACATCAAACTTGATTTCTCGATTACAAAGAACATCAGGGTTTGGAGTACGGCCTCGTTCATATTCATTAAACATATAATCCACTATCCGTTCTTTGTACTGCTCACTCAAATCGACAGTTTGAAATGGAATACCTAATTTCTCAGCCACCAATAAGGCATCGTTACTATCTTCAAGCCATGGACATTCGTTAGAAATTGTAACTGAATCGTCATGCCAATTTTTCATAAAAAGCCCAATTACCTCGTAGCCTTGCTCTTTAAGAAGCCAAGCAGCCACACTAGAATCAACCCCTCCTGAAAGTCCTACAATAACTCTTTTTTGCATGATAAGAAATTAGGTTGCAAAATTACAAAAATTGAAATGAAAATAAACAATGTTCACTCTAGTCAAACGTACTTCAATAGAAAAGGCAGTCTAATGACTGCCTTTTCTATTTATTCAAAATTAAACCCCACTTATTTCTTTGCAATTTTAAAATTACCCATAAAAAGTTGAGCACCATGTTTCATGTTTAAAGGAGAGCTGATAAAAAAGTATTTGATTCGATCTTTCTCAAACATTTCAGCATCTAAAACCTTACTTTTATTTACATAGACCCTCATCATTTCTCCTTCTACCTCAATAGAAATTCTAAGAGTTGCATTTCCAAAATTATTTAAAGGAAAATCCAAGTGATTGTTAGTTCGTGTATCGCTGCTTGAACTCCCAACAGTTTTATTCCAAAAATGGAGGTTTGTAGTAGTAATAGAATTATTATTATAGGCATCTGAAATCCAATTTCTAGAACTATTATCTTTAGAAAAACCAAACAATAACTCTCCTAAATCAGAAGGCTTATCGGTTCTGGTAACTAAATCAAATTCTATTGTTGCATTTTGTGGGATTTCAAATAATTCTTTCAATTTATAGGTAGCATTACTCTCCATTTTAAGCCACTTCCCTTCCATGCCTGGTATTTCCACCACTGAACCGCTCCCATTTGTTTTCCAATGTTGAGGCATTTTCCCCAGCAATTCTGATGAAAATTTATCCTCAAACAATACTTCACTACCACTCGCAAAAGTAAAAGGCTCATCCACAGCTAATACACCTTGGGGAGTTTCCATGTCATTCTCGGATTTTGAGCTTTTCCCGTTCAAAACCTCATCCACTTTCTCTTCTGCTTTACGCTCAACCTTTTCCTTTACTTTTTTCCATAACTGTGCTTGTGCTACCATAGGAAATAAGATCACCAATCCAAGTACAATTACAACTAGTTTCTTGTTCATTTTTTTAACAATTTTGAGTATTAAGGGGCGAAAAATACTCAATGTCTATAAAAGAAAAAAACGTCAACCGTACAGATTTCAATGGTTTTTACATCACAAAAGAAATGATTAACCCTACATTTTTGATAATCAACAGCCTACTCAAATCATTTTTTTTATTAACAAATGGTTACATTTTTCTCCCTTTAAGATAATTAGCTCTGTAGAGTTCATTTCCCTTCTCATCATACTTAATGGATGTCCCATGCAAAACTCCATTAACGTACGTACTTTCATCCGTAATTTTACCATTTGGATAATAGGTTATCACCCTGCCATGTAGTTTCCCTTGTACATATTCTTCTGTACTAAGCAACGTTTTTCCATCTTGTTGAAAATACTTCCAAATCCCTTCTCGATTGCGTCCTACAATATAACCTTCACTCTGTTTCTTTTCATCACTATCGTAATACACTACCATGACAGAATCTGAAGTAGCATTGAAGGTACGAGTAGCTTCTAAATAGTTCTTAGGACTTTTAGCGTAAAATCGAAATTCTCCAATTTCTTTACCATGCTCAAATTGACCCTCATACCTCACTAAATCGGAGCCTTCATGATTCTTTCTCCATACTCCATGTCTTTTCCCTTGTGAATCCGTTTGATTCACTTTTTCTTGAGCTTGGACACCGATTCCAGCTAGGATAAAAAGGCCAAAAACACCCACTAAAATCCTCTTATAATTAGCACCTATCATCTTTATTTCAATATTAAATTTATAGTTTATTTGTAACGTAATCTATGGCTGAAAGTTGCATAAAGCACAAAAAAATCCGGCAATGCCGGATTTTCAATTTTATCGTTTTCCTTTTGATTTTTGCTGCGCCTCTGCCTGCTCCATCATTTCTTTCATTTTACGTTGAAAGCGACTTTCTTTTTTAGGCTTCTTTTTATTCTCTTGAATTTGTGCATGTATTTTATTTTCATCTATTATAAAATATTTAATAGCCAACATGATAAAAATGGTAATCAAATTGGAAATAAAATAATACAAACTCAAACCACTTGCATAATTATTAAAAAAGAATAACATCATTAATGGAGATAAATACATGATGAATTTCATATTTGGCATACCAGGTTGTTGTTGCATATTTTGACCAGTTGTCATCATCATGTAGATAAAGATAGCAATAGAAGCCAAAATAGGGAACAAACTTACATGACTACCATAAAAAGGAATTTCAAATGGTAATTGAGCTATTGAGTCATACGATGAGAGATCATCAGCCCATAAAAAACTCTTCTGTCTTAATTCAAAAGCAGTTGGAAAGAAAGTAAACAGAGCATAAAAAATCGGCAATTGCAATAAGGCTGGCACACACCCACTCATTGGACTAACTCCTGCTTTACCGTATAAAGCCATAGTTTCCTGCTGACGTTTCATAGCATTATCCTTATGCTTTTCATTAATTTCCGTAATTTCAGGACGCAAAACTTTCATTTTTGCCTGAGACAGATATGATTTATACGTTACAGGTGACATTAATAAGCGTACAATAATTGTCATTAACACAATAGCAATACCCTCTGCAAAATACTTAGTTAAGAAATTAAACATTGGAATAAAAATCCAAATATTCAACCATCCAAATATTCCCCAACCCAGAGGAATTGAATCTGTAAGTTGATATTCATCGTATTTTTTAAGAATTGTATAGTCGGTTGGACCAAAATACCAATGCATCGTAGTATTCAATTCTCCTCCTTGATAGGCCAATGGTATGGATGCACCAAAGGTTTTGGTTTGCTTTACATTTTCACCTTCATTTTCTACAAGATTTTCAGATGACAATTTAGCAGTCTTAAAAGGTGTATCACTTACCAATATTGAACTGAAAAAATGCTGTCGATATGACAACCAATTTACTTCAATTTCTTCTTCCTCATCATTACCAGTTGGACTCAATTTTGACACCTTATCACCTTCGTGTTTGTAGGTTAAACGAGTATACCTATTCTCATAGGTAACACTTTTTGCAAATCGGTTTCCTGTAAATTTCCAATCCATAAGGACTGGTTGAGCACTATTAAGTACTTGACCTAATCCTTGTGAGCGAACTGTAAAATCAACCATATATTCGCCTTGCTTCATCTCATAACGGTATTCCAGATATTGATTTTCTGAAACTTTCAACTTCATAGAAACAATTTGATTGTTTCCGTTGTTGCTCACCGTTGGTTCGAAAAATAAATCTTTCGTCTGCAAGGTCCGATTATCTGAAGTAGCTAATTGGAGATTAAAAAGACTATTTCCATCATTAATTAAATTCAAAGGAATAGAGTCATACGCTTTATAATTCTTCAATTGAACTTGAACTAGTTGCCCTCCTTTATTACTGATTTTGTAACGTACAAGGTCGTTTTCAATTTCGACAAACTCATCCTTAGCAGAAGGTAAAGTAGCCGCGTATCCAAATGCTCCCAATTGATCCTTATACTTCGCAAATGTCACAGAATCAACAGGTCTAACAGCTGACTCCTTTGGATTAACAACAGCTTTACTTTCATTAATTTGTGCCTTGTCTATCTGCTCTTGTTTAGCCTTATCAGCAGCTAGTTCTTCAGCACTAGGCTGATTCTGGTAAAGCATCCATATTAGGATACCAAAAATAAGTGTAAATCCAATAATCGTGTTTATGTCCAGTTTCTTCTCTTCCATTGTGAGATATTAAGAAGGCAGTTAACCTGCCTTGGTTATTTATATTAACTGTGCTTCTCTTTTTTATGTGCCAGGGCAGCCTTAACAAAACCAACAAAAAGTGGATGTGGATTAGCTACAGTACTTTTATACTCTGGATGGTATTGCACTCCTACAAACCATGGATGGGCAGGTACTTCTACAATTTCAACCAATCCTGTTTCCGGATTTATACCCGCCGAACGTAATCCCGCTGCTTCTAATTGTGCTTTGTATTGATTGTTGTACTCGTAACGATGACGATGTCTTTCAGATATTTGGGTACTTCCATATACGTTTGCTACAATAGTATCCGGCTCCAAATTACAACCCCAGGCACCTAAACGCATTGTACCTCCTTTATCAGTAATTCCTTTCTGATTCTCCATTAAATCAATTACTGGATTTGGCGTTTTGGGATTCATCTCCGTAGAGTTTGCTTCTTTCAAACCTACCACATTACGTGCAAATTCAATAACAGCCATTTGCATTCCCAAACAAATTCCTAGGAATGGAATATTATGCTCTCGCACGTATTGAACAGCTTTTATTTTTCCTTCAATTCCTCGTTCACCAAAACCAGGTGCTACAAGAACACCGTCTAGGTGGGCTATTTTATCCGCTATTGTTGAATCATCTATATATTCAGAATGTATTGATTCCACCTCTACCTTTACTTCATTCTCTGCTCCTGCGTGAATAAATGCCTCTAAAATTGATTTATATGAGTCTTGTAGCTCTACATACTTACCTACCAAACCAATCCTTACCTTATCCTTTGGATTTTTATGTCTAGTTAAGAAGGCATTCCATTGTTTTAAATCTGGTTGATTTTCATCAGAAAGGGCTAGTTTTTTAAGCGCTACCTTATCTAATCCTTCTTTTTGCATCAAATTTGGAACATCATATATGGTAGAAGCATCTATAGATTGTATAACAGCCTCTCGTTTTACATTACAAAATAATGCCAATTTATCACGTAAGTCAGTTGATAGTTCATGTTCCGTACGACAAACTAAAATATCAGCTTTAATACCACTTTCCATCAATGTTTTAACACTGTGTTGAGTAGGTTTAGTTTTTAATTCTCCTGCTGCAGCTAAAAAAGGAACCAAAGTAAGGTGTATAACAATGGCATTATTATCTCCTAATTCCCACATTAACTGACGAACAGATTCTATATATGGTAACGATTCTATATCACCAACAGTTCCACCTATTTCAGTAATCACAATATCATACTCACCACTCTTACCTAATATTTGGATACGCTCTTTTATTTCATTGGTTATATGAGGTATCACTTGAACTGTTTTTCCTAAAAATTCTCCTCTACGCTCTTTCTCAATGACACTTTGATAAATACGTCCAGTGGTAACATTGTTTGCTTGTGAAGTATACACATTGAGAAAACGCTCATAATGCCCCAAGTCCAAATCGGTCTCGGCACCATCTTCAGTCACATAACATTCTCCGTGCTCATAAGGATTAAGTGTCCCCGGATCTACATTAATGTATGGATCAAGCTTTTGGATAGTTGTTTTATACCCTCTTGCTTGCAATAATTTTGCCAATGAAGCCGCAATAATTCCTTTCCCTAAAGAAGAGGTTACGCCTCCGGTAACAAAAATATACTTGGTTTGTGCCATGTTGTTTTTTAATTGTTTGTTGTGTTGTTGTAAAAGGTCGCGCAAAAATACAATTCTTAATTGAAATGCCCATGAAAAAAGATAGCGAACCTATCGGTAAAAACCTTCAAAGATCACTCTTTTACATTCCTGAAAATTATCATTATTATATCGAAGGAAATTGTTTGCGAACCGTTCGTATTAATTCTTCTAGTCCATTTACTTTTATCTCATAGATTGCCTCAAGTTGCTTCCCCAAGGTTCCTTTAGGAAACCCTTGTTGTTTAAACCACACCAAATATGATTCCGGCAAATCTATCAAATAACGCCCTTTGAATTTCCCAAATGGCATTTGAGCATGAGAAAGCTGAATCATTTCTTTTCTATTTATATCAATCATTCCCAAACTGTGTGTACATTTCTTCCAAATGCTTTTAAACTTGTATTAACGTTTTGATCTAATCAGCAAGCTCATACTCCACTTGCAACGGCTATGCTGCAATTACTTTTCATCCCAAAATTTCAGAAACCTCCATCTCTTTAAAAACAACTGTAAGAGATTATTGGCGCACCCCGATTAATACCTTAAACAAGGTATTAAATCATAAAGGGCTTTTATTTGCTAACCGCAAAATTTGAAGTTTCCACCTACCACTCAATGCCTTTAACAAATCTAGTTCAGGATACGAAATGTCCCGAAAAGAGTTCATGCCTCTACTTTCTCTGACTAATTGACACGCCGGTAGCTATCAATTTATTTTGGAACAAAGATACCTATTAAAAATCCCATGAACAACTATCTGTCCTTCCCACTTTACACATATAATCACAGGATTTTGTCAATCAATCAATATTGAATTTAATTCAAATACCGTTCATAAATTAAATCCTTCAAAAGGTATTGAAATCATCTATTTTACAGATCCTATATTCTTATCATATTGGAGTAATGAACCACCAATAAGTAAACTAAAATTAGAATACGCACATCATTTCAATATCACTTACAACCTTCGAAAATAATGCAATTATATGGTTTGAAGCAGATCTTTCTTTGGCAAAGAAATTAGGTGTACGTGAATTTCCAACATTACTTTTAATAAACCAAAAAGGTGACTCTCAATTCATCTATGGAGTTCAACTTTATGACAATTAAAAAAAATACCTTATTAACCTTATTCAATTCAATGTATTAAAAAATTATAACGCTAGTGAAAAGGCATTAACTTCAGAATTCGAAACCCCTTCTGTTAAAAAATGTTCAATACTTGTTATGAAAAGAACGAAAGGAATCAGAAGAATTATTGGAGAAATTAATAGCCAAAGTTCTAAACCCCATTCAATGCCAAAACGGTTCGTTATACTTTATACCACATTAATTTAATACGAAGAATACAAACTCAATTGTGCTTCAATATTACTTTTCCATTGGTATTGGAGCGTATCATTTCTAGAATAGTCAGTTTGGACATCATAAATATCTTGAACAGAATCCAAAGACTTCATCGCACGATTAAATAATACTTTCATTTCCTTATCAGCATCTTGAGTGAATGAATAAGTAGCTATCTTTTTTCTAAGTTTCCTTGCATACAGCTCTGTAATATCAAAATGTAATTGTTCGTGGGATAGTAAATGATCATCCGCCATATCTTTGTGATACCAAGATTGTCTAGGGCTAAAATAGGCATACACATCAACTACAACCCGTACCTCACTTCCCTTTGTTCCATATTTAATACTATAGAATACACCAGAGGCCGTTGTAGCCGCTACATCACTATCTTTTTGAGGTTTTCCTTGAAAATCCTTCCAAGTTAGTAAACGATTTCGATCCCATTTAATCACCTCATGTTGTTGAGGCATATACATCCAGAGGGACGCCAAAAAAACGACTATTATTGAATTTATCGCCAATGAAATATAATTTCTTTTTCAACTTCAGGATGCAAACTCATAAGAACTGGACAAGTGCGAGCCGTATGCTCTAAAATAGTCTTTGTCTTTTCATCAGGATTTATTGAAAAATCAAGGGTCACTTCAATTCTTGAAATACGACGTGGATTAGCAGCCATGTGCTTCGTTACACTTGCTCGAGTTCCCACCATATCAACTTGCATTTGAGCAGCTTTAATTCCCATTACGGTTATCATGCAACTTGCTAACGCCGTTGCAACGGTATCCGTGGGAGAAAAAGCCTCACCTTTGCCGTTATTATCTATAGGCGCGTCGGTAATAAAGCGATTACCTGATGCCGAGTGCTCACATTCTGTTCGCAAATCCCCTAAATATACTACTGATGCCGTCATACTATTGTGCTTCTACAATTTCTAAATCCTGATATTTAACTATGTAAACTCCCGTATTATAATATCCCCCATGGAGCTTTCTATCATATTTGAATTTATTTTCTATGTAATGAGTTTCTCCCACTTTCTTTGCAGCCTTATACAAATCACCCTGTGAGGCCATTCTAAGAATTGCATCCATAGTAATATCAAAACCTCTTATAGCATACCTATTTGGACTTCCTCCATACTGCGATTCGTACTTCATCGCAAATGTATTTTTTTCACTTGATAACTTGTCTACGGTAGGATAATGAAAAGTCAAATTCGATAAATGGCTATTAGAAACATTATTATCATCATAAGCGTCTCCTCTCTGTGTCGTGGCCATTATAATTTGATATTTAGCATCTAATAAGGCATTAAGCGCTCTTGTAGTATTACTTATAAAAGCAACACTATTGGACTCTACAATCACCCAATTCACTTTTCCCATCACCAGAGCATTTTTAATGTTTTTCACATCTGTAACCACTCTAGAGCCCACTATCTTTCCTTGTAATTGAGACTGCATAGAGGCATTCTTCTCATCCGCTAAAATAACTACATGTGCCCCTTGCTGTTGTTTACTCAAAATATGTGATATCATCGCATTTTGCACCATTAGTTCGGTAGGCAGAGTTTGAAATACATTATCATACAGTTCTATATTCTTATTGGAAAGGGGGGCTAAAACAGGAATACTGTCTTTTAACAAACCTGAGGATAAAGTATTAAACACTTTCGGAAGAAACGGACCTACAACCCACTGAGTCCCTTTAAATGTATTCTGAGCCAATAGTTTACTTATAGCCGATTCACTTCCTTCACTATCTAACACCTTTACCTTCAAATTAAAACCCATCGATTTCGCTGAATCTAACGCCATTAACGCGCCTGAATAAAAATCAACAGCATAACCTACTAGACGGTCATTTTCCAATTTTGAACGTAAACTTCCCAATGAATCCTCTGCGCCTTTTTCTAACTTAAAAGGAAGCACAAAAGCCAAGGATTGTGGTTGATTGACATTCATACTTTCTCTTAGAAGTTGGTCTGCAGCTGTTTGATCTAACAAACTTACTTCACCCTGTCCAATAGCATCTCGTTTTTTAGGTAATTTCAATTCCATTCCAGCTTTCAATCCCTGACCGGCCAGCTGTGGATTTAAGGCAATCAACTGCTCTTCAGTAACATTGAACTTACGTTTTAAAGCAAAAAATCCTTCTCCTTGCTGTACTGCGTACATTGTGTATTCTCCTGAATCAATTTTATTGGCAGGCACCCAAATAATATCACCTTCATTCAGAACAGTTTTCATATTAGGATTTATACGTTCAAGTTCGGCCTCCGAAATACCATGGTTTTGAGCTATTCTCCACTTGCCTTCCTTTGGCTTCACTATATATTCAACCAATCCTTCAGCTGGTTTTTGCTTTCCCTTTTGAAATACAGGGATACGAATTACCTCACCTCTATTTAAATCACGAGCATACAATTCACTATTGTATTTTTTGATTTGATCAATAGAAACATGATATTCCTGCGCTAAAGAAAATAAGGTCTCTTTTCGCTTAACTTTATGCTCAATAAAAGAAGTTGGCTCTTGTTGAAAAGCAACAGACGGAATTTCAATCACAGCATTAGCTTGTAATCCAGAACGTATCTGAGGATTGTATCTGTACAATACCTCTTCAGTAATTTGATACCGTTTTGTAAGACTATAAATTGTTTCACCTTTTGAAACCGTATGCTGTATGGTTGGTTGCTGCATTGCTAATAATACCGTAGAACATGTCAGTAAAAAGATAAACATTGTGATTTTTCTCATTTGCCTGTTTTTAATAATTTCAACTATAAGCCTTCGCTTTATAACACTAGAAATTGATTTACATAAAAAAGTTTAATCATTATCAAATAGGCTATAATGATTAAACTTTTCAAACTACATATTTTCAAATTTATTTTATTCCCATTCAATGGTAGCAGGTGGTTTAGAACTAATGTCATACACTACTCTATTAACGCCTTTTACCCTATTTATTATTTCGTTAGAAATTTTTTGTAAAAACTCATACGGTAAATGCACCCAATCTGCAGTCATACCATCCGTACTCTCCACTGCTCTCAAAGCTACACATTTTTCATAAGTACGTTCATCTCCCATGACCCCAACGCTATTTACCGGCAACAAAATTGCTCCAGCCTGCCACACTTTATCATACAACCCATGCTCTTTTAGCCCATTAATAAAAATAGCATCTACCTCTTGAGTAATTCGCACTTTTTCAGGAGTAATATCGCCCAAGATTCGTATGGCCAAACCAGGACCCGGAAATGGGTGTCTTCCTAGCAATTCTGGATCAATACCTAAAGTTGCACCAACTCTACGAACTTCATCCTTAAACAACATTCTAAGAGGCTCTACTATCTTAAGCTTCATAAAATCTGGCAATCCTCCCACATTATGATGACTCTTAATAGTTGCTGAAGGACCATTCACCGAAATTGACTCGATAACATCAGGATAAATAGTTCCTTGACCTAACCATTTAGCATCTTCTATTAGGTGTGATTCATCATCGAATACTTCAATAAACACTCGACCTATTATTTTTCGTTTTTGCTCAGGGTCTTCTACACCAGCCAATGCTTCCAAAAAGCGTGCCGAAGCATCTACTCCTTTCACATTAAGCCCCATTCCTTCATATTGATGTAGTACGTTCTCGAATTCATTCTTACGCAATAGACCATTATTCACAAAAATACAGTACAGTTGATCTCCAATAGCTTCATTAAGCAAAACGGCTGCAACCGTAGAATCTACACCACCAGACAACCCCAAAACGACTTTTTCACTTCCAACCTGCTCTTTAAGAGAGGCTACGGTCATTTCAACAAAATTATCAGGCGTCCAAGATTGAGATACTCCAGCAATTTTAACCAAAAAGTTTTCTAACAACTGCTTGCCATGAGTCGAATGGTATACTTCAGGATGAAACTGAATAGCATACGTTTCTTCTCCCTCAATTCGATAAGCAGCATTAGTGACGTCAGCTGTGCTAGCCAACAATACTCCATTTGTAGGTAGTTCCTTAATAGTATCACTATGACTCATCCAAACTTGACTTCCCGAAGGAATTCCTTCCAAAAACAACTCTTCATCTTTCATGTATGAAAGATGAGCCCGTCCATACTCCCTTATATTCGAAGGGGCTACATTTCCACCATCAAAGTGAGCTAAATACTGCGCACCGTAACATACCGCTAGCAAAGGTTTTTTACCTCGTATTTCCGACAAATCGGGATGAGGCGCATCTTCACTACGAACTGAGAATGGTGAACCTGAAAGAATAACAGCTTTAAAATCGGAAAGGTTTTCCGGAAGCTTATTGAATGGATGAATTTCACAGTAAATATTGAGTTCTCTAACTCTTCTAGCAATAAGTTGCGTGTACTGCGAACCGAAGTCTAAAATTAAAATATTGTGTTGCATGTGCAAAAATAACAATTTGTAAAATTATGAAACCTATCTTTTGTGTATATTTATTTTTCATTTTAAAAATTATCATTTATGAAAAAGTACACTAGCGCTTTTATCTTCGGAATTGCCATCATGGCTTCGGCCTATCTTCTTGGAAATGCATATGTTAAAAGAGCTGAAGCACCAAGAACCATTTCAGTAACCGGTCTTGGAAATGAAGATTTTACTTCAGATCTTATTGTATGGGATGGGACCTTTTCAAGTTTCAGCAGTGATTTAAAAACCGCTTTTGACAAATTAAACGAAGACAAAAACACTATTGCTGACTATTTAGTTTCAAAAGGAATAAAACGAGATGATATAATTTTCAACTCAGTAAACACAAGTGAACGCAGAGAAAGCAACTACCTAAACGGAAGTTACGTAGGAAGTACTTTCCGTGGCTATGATCTGTCGCAGTCCTTCACCATTGAATCGAAAAACGTAAATGATATTGAAAAAATCTCCAGGGAAGTTACTGAATTACTAAATAAGGGGCTACAACTCACCTCCCAACCTCCAAGGTACTACTATACTAAATTAGCAGATCTTAAAATTGAGATGATTTCCAAAGCTACAGAAGATGCAAGAGTACGTGCAGAAAAAATCGCAAAAAATGGTGGTTCTAATCTAGGAAAATTAAAATCCGCAAGTATGGGTGTATTTCAAATCACAGGTCAAAATACCAGTGAAGAATACTCTTGGGGGGGAACATACAATACCATAGACAAAAACAAAACGGCCTCTATCACCATGAGATTGGTGTACGAAATAGACTAACTATACGCCTACTAGAAATAATAAAAAGGTCCCGTAATTACGGGACCTTTTATCTTCATAAACGTATGCTTTCTAACTCTGATTAACGAGTAAACAGAAGCTCTCTATATTTGGTAAGTGGCCAACTGTCATCATCTACTAACAATTCCAACTTATCACAATGATATCGAATTTGATCAAAGTAGGGTTTTACCTTATCACAGTAGGCATCAGCCATTTTTTGAGCGTCAGTAAGCTTATTAGCCTTTTTACGCTCTTCAATCATGGCATTAACCTTACTATTAATTTCTGAAATATGATTAGAAATCTGTTCAATTAAATCCAATTGCTCTCCAGCTACCTTCTTGAAAGCTGCACCGTAAATTTCTTTCAATCCACGCACATTTTCAATAAGAGTATTTTGATACTTTATAGCTGTTGGAATTACATGATTTCGAGCAATGTCTCCAATAATCCTTCCTTCAATCTGAATGGACTTTGTATACTCTTCCAATTCTATTTCATGACGCGCATGAACTTCTACATTACTCATAACCCCCATTTCTTCATACAATGAAATGGTTTTTTTAGAAATCAAAGCTTTAAGTGCTTGAGGTGTCGTTTTATTGTTACTCAAACCACGCTTTTCGGCTTCTTTTTCCCAAGCATCACTATATCCATCACCTTCAAAACGAATTTTCTTAGAGGCTTTGATGTATTCACGTAAAACATTGAAAATAGCCTCATCCTTTTTTAAACCTTTTTTATCGATAAGCCCATCAACCTCTTTCTTAAAATCTTTAAGCTGTTTAGCCATAATTGTGTTAAGTATGGTCATTGGCTTTCCACAGTTTGCCTTTGATCCTACAGCTCTAAATTCGAATTTGTTCCCGGTAAATGCAAATGGAGAGGTACGGTTTCTATCTGTATTATCCAATAATACATCTGGAATCTTGCCTACCACATTCAATTTCAATTCCGTTTTCTCTTCAGGAGATAATTTTCCATTAGACACCCCTTCCAACTCATCTAATACTTTGGTCAATTGATCACCAATAAATACTGAAATGATTGCCGGAGGAGCCTCATTAGCACCTAAACGATGATCATTACTTGCCGATGCTACTGATGCTCTTAACAATTCTTCATTATCATGAACTGCTTTAATCGCATTTATAAAAAATGTAAGAAACTGTAAATTCTTCATAGGAGTACTTCCAGGAGCCAAAAGATTTACTCCGGTATCCGTACTTAATGACCAGTTATTATGCTTACCCGAACCATTTATTCCAGCAAATGGTTTTTCATGAAATAACACTACAAAATTATGACGATCAGCTATTTTAGTCATCACATCCATAAGTAATGAATTCTGGTCTACCGCCAAATTAGCTTCTTCAAAAATAGGAGCCAATTCAAATTGATTAGGAGCTACTTCATTGTGGCGTGTTTTTACCGGAATCCCTAAACGCATGCATTCCAATTCTAAATCTCGCATATAACTCATTACTCGACTTGGAATTGATCCAAAATAATGGTCATCTAATTGCTGACCTTTTGCAGGTGAATGTCCTAAAAGCGCACGACCTGCCAAAACAATATCGGGACGCGAAAACGCCAAGGCTTTATCAATCAAGAAATACTCTTGTTCCCAGCCCAGGGTCGCATTTACCTTGGTAACATTCTTATCAAAATACTTAGCAACTTCAGTTGCTGCATGATCCACAGCTTGTAGAGCTCTTAATAGAGGAGCTTTGTTATCAAGTGCTTCTCCTGTATAAGAAACAAATACAGTAGGAATACACAAAGTAGTTCCATAAATAAACGCTGGAGAGGTAGGATCCCAAGCCGTATATCCTCGCGCTTCAAAGGTATTGCGTATACCACCATTTGGAAAACTTGAAGCATCAGGTTCTTGTTGAACCAACTGTCCTCCTCCAAACTTCTCCATAGCCATTCCACCACCAATCGTCTCAAAAAAAGCATCATGCTTCTCTGCTGTGGAACCAGTCAATGGTTGAAACCAATGGCTATAATGAGTTGCGCCTTTAGATATTGCCCAATCTTTCATTGCCGCAGCCACTTGATCGGCCATTTTTCGGTCAATTTTGGTCCCATATTGTATAGCATCCATTACACTTTTAAATGCATCTTTGGTCATAAACTGACGCATGGAAGCTTCATTAAAAACGTTCTGACCAAAAAGCTCAGATCTCCTTCCTGCTTCCTCTACCACTACAGGTTTACGATTGAATGTCTCCTGTAATGCTTTAAATCGAATTGTTGACATATTGACTGGTTGTTTTGTGATTCGAGAGCAAAATTAAAAAATATTCACTTTATTTATTTACATACCCCCTATTTTTTTCAAAAAAAAATAAAAAACACAATAAAATCAAGGCACACCCCCTAAAAAATAGACTTCAATACAAATAAAATAGGATAATTCAGCACAATCCTAAAATAACCCTACAAAAAAACCGCTAATTAGCGGTTTTAAAAATTTATCAACTTATTGTCAAATAGACAAACACACTGTATGTCACAAGAAGTACAATTCCATCACGCCAATCTAATCGAAGAAACTTTGGTAAAAAAACAAGTGGCAAAACCATAAACGACACTATTAACATCCAAAAAATATCTCCAGTTAACAAGCCTTGATCCATCACTTTAATCGGCATAATCATAGAAGTAATTCCAAGTACCGCTAAAATATTAAACACATTAGATCCAATTAGGTTCCCAAGCGAAATTGCCTTTTCCTTTTTAAGCACAGCAATAACAGATGCTGCAAGTTCGGGTATACTTGTACCTACAGAAACTACAGTAATAGCAATTACCCTATCACTAACACCGAAAGACTCAGCCATCCCAACAGCTCCTTTAATGAGCATTTCTGATCCTCCCCAAAGTGCCACACCTCCAATTATAAGAAATAAAGCAACTTTATACAAAGGCAATGGCTCATCATCTTCCGGCATTTCATCTACTACAGCTGGCTTTTGAAAACGCAATAAATACACTAAAAACACCAATAAAAATGAAAACATAATAACGCCTTCATAACGTTGCAACTCCCCGTCAAAGTAAAGAAAGCCGAATAACATTAAAGAAGCTATCATCATTACAGGCCAATCTGTCCTATAAAAACTACGCTCAACCTGAATACTTCCAAAAATTACTGTAATTCCCAATATGAGCGCAATATTAGCAATGTTTGATCCGACCACATTTCCAAGAGCAATGTCCGGAAAACCATCAAGGGCCGACTTTACACTAACAATTAATTCCGGGGCAGATGTTGCAAAAGAAACTACAGTCATCCCTATCACAATTTTAGGAATATTGAGTTGCAACGACAAACCAACGGCCGATTTAAGCAACCAGTTACCACCAGCAACTAAAAGCACTAATCCAAGTACTACAAATAATAAATTTAGCATATAATCAAAAAAATTTGATGCGAAGATAGCAAAAAGAGCATGTCTAATAATATCTCTATCGATAGTTGTTTTCCTAAATTTTCATAAAAAAACTACAAACTTAGTTCCTTAACTGTTTTTATAGTTTCAAACTAAATAAATAGTTGTTCGTTTGAAAAACAAAATGCTCTCTATCATGGAAAAACTCACAAACAAATCAGAAGAAGTAATAAAGGCCCTTTAGCAACTTGAAATGGCTTTGTAAAAGATATTCTGAATGAATTTACTGAAGACAAACCTCATTACAATACCCTTTCCTCCATTGTAAGAAACTTGGAAGAAAAAGGTTCTGTTGCCCATGAAGCGTTTGGAAATACACTTAGATACTATCCTTTAATTTCAAAAGAGGAGTATCGAAAAAAGTTCGCTAATATTGCAATTATGGGCTACTATAATTATCAGTAGGTTTTATTATTTTCGCATTATGAAAAAAACATTCTTCTCCTTGCTTGCTTGGCTAAATAAAAAATTGCTCCCAAGCTTCTCTAAACAACAATTAGATATTGCAAAAGCCAAAAAATGGCAATTAGCTATAATTGGATGGCGAGCTTATGTTACTCTAAATGCATTAAGCTGACATTTAATAAGTCACTAAAGACCTTACATCATAACTTCGCAATTTATTTCTTCCATTAAGAAATCCCAATTCCATCAGAAAATTTAACTGAACGATTTCACCACCTAAGCGCTCTACTAACTTGCATACTGCTTCAGCTGTGCCACCAGTTGCCAATACATCGTCATGTATCAAAATTTTATCTCCAGGAGCTATGGCATCCGAATGCATTTCTAACGTATCAAAACCATATTCTAACTCATACTTCTCTTGAATTTTAGTATGTGGTAACTTATTAGGTTTTCTTACAGGTATAAATCCAGCATTAAGTTCCTGTGCTAGCAAAGTTGCAAAGAAAAATCCGCGACTTTCCATTCCTACAACTTTATCTATTTTCTGATCTTTTAACATCAAAATAAATTCCTTCACTACCTGTCTTGTCGCAGTTGGACTCAGAAGTAATGGCGTTATATCCTTAAATACAACTCCTTCTTTTGGAAAATCTTTAATATCTCTTATATATTGAGTAATGTCCATAAAAATTGGTTTAACGTAAATATACTAACCGGAACTCTATTCTACAATACTCAAGAATCAATGTGCTCATTTGAAATAAAAAGTGCTCAGAAAATTATTCATTTCTGTAGGGAATATTACTCAAATTAAAAAGACCTAAAACATCCACTTTGGGTATTACTTCTTATTGAGCAAGATACCCACCATCTATCGGAAAATACGCTCCATTAACAAAAGAAGACTGTGTAGAACTTAACCACAAAATTAATTCTGCAATTTCACTTGACTCTCCCAAACGACCAATTGGGTGCAATCCAACAAGCATATCTAAGGTATCCTTATCAAGAGAATCCATCACAAGTGGAGTTTTTATATATCCTGGTCCAATAGAGTTTATTCTAATTCCTTTATTCGCATATTCCAGTGCTGCCGCTTTGGTTAACCCCACCACTCCATGTTTAGACGCCACATAAGCTGGAGAAAATCGGGTACCAACTGCCCCAAGTATAGATGCAATATTTACAATAGCTCCTCCATTTTCTATCATGGCTGGAATTTGATATCTCAATCCATAAAAAACGCCTGATAAATTGATATCAATTACCTGTTGCCATCCATCTATAGGGTATTCACCTGTAGGAGCTAAAGGACCACCAATACCAGCATTGTTAATTGCAATATCAAGTCTGCCAAACACCTCAATAGTTTTATTCACAAGCATCTCATGGTCACTTGCCCTTGAAGTATCGGCCTTTATAAATAAAGCATCTGCACCCATACTTTTAATCTCATTAACCACTTGATGACCATGTGATTCATTAATATCTGAGACAACCACCTTTACACCATTTTGAGCTAATAAGAGTGCAGCAGCCCTTCCAATACCAGAACCTGCACCTGTAATAATAGCAACTTTGTGTTCAATCTTTTTCATGTTTCTGTAATTTATATTTCACTTATTCTAAAGACGGTATTGATAGTAATGGAATTTGTAATCCAGATGCCATCAGACGAGTTTTACTACGGTGAACAACGGCTTCCCAAAAACCTCTTTTTTGAGGCATCATGACTAAAAAATCTGCTTTAATTTCCTTTATCTCAGCTGCAATTGCAGCAATAACGTCCTGAGAACGTACATTTTTATAATAGTAATGAATACCTTCTAGATCCTCTTTAAATGGATCCACTTTCTCCTTCTGGAGATCTTCTACCACTTTGTCGACACTAAACACTTCGACCTCTCCTTGAAATGACGCTGCAAATTCTTTCAATCGCTGCAAAACATCTTGTGGGACTAAACTACTCATATCACAAGCGAAAAGCATTTTACGTGTATCTTTCCATTGGGCTACCTCAGGTACTGCTAATATGGGGATATTAATTTTCTTAATCATAGATGTTGTTGTATTCCCCATGAGGTCCTGTTCTAAACTTTTCCCTTTCATTCCCATAATCAACAATTTACCGTTATACTTTTCAATAGTTTCAGGGAGACTATCTTCAATATAGGTAACTGCGCATTCGGAGCTCACTTCAATACCATACTGCCTTCCTATTAATTTTCCTTGCTCTTCCAAACGATGACCATATTGTTGGAATAGGCTCTGGAAATACTCTGCAGAAAGCTGGGCATTCGCTGCATGAATTGGCCAACTATAAGCATGAAATAAAACTAATCTAGCAGAGGTATGCTTTGCCATAGCGGCAGCATACGCCACAGCGTTATCTGCTAATTTTGTAAAATCGGTTGCTACTATAATACTCATAATTTTTTTTGCTGAATAATTTTGTACTTAGGACATGGTCAAACTCTGATTAATTACAAAGTTATAATGTACCTGAATAATCAAGTGTGACTTTTATCATCGCTTAATTCATAAAAAATATGTATAGTAAGACCTATACTTCTAATTTTAACTAAAAAAGGGAACCAATTGGCTCCCTTTCATAATTTTAAAAACGATCTAAATTCATCACCTTATCCCAGGCTTTTATAAAGTCCTTTATAAATTTATCTTGTGAATCCTTAGTAGCGTAAACTTCTGCTATTGCCCGCAATTCCGAGTTAGATCCAAAAATGAGGTCTACTCTAGTGGCAGTCCATTGTAGAGTACCTGTTTTACGACTGTGTCCTTCAAAAACAGACTGACTATTTGTTGAAGATTTCCAAGTAGTACCCAAATCCAGTAAATTAATAAAGAAATCATTACTTAGAGTACCCTTTTTGGAGGTAAAAACACCATGTTTCGATTGATTATAATTGACATCTAGGACTCTTAAACCACCTATCAAAACAGTCATTTCTGGAACTGTTAAGGTTAACAACTGAGCTCTATCTATTAATAATTCTTCAGCTGAAACACTATACTCTTTTGCCATATAGTTACGGAAACCGTCCGCTATTGGCTCTAATACCGCAAAACTTTCTATGTCAGTGTCCTCTTGAGAGGCGTCAGTCCGTCCAGGTTTGAAAGGAACATCAATAACTTTTCCAGCGTTTTTAGCTGCTTGTTCAATTCCAACCACTCCGCCTAGCACTATTAAATCAGCCATAGAAACCTGCTTACCAGATGTTTGAGAACTGTTAAAGTTATGTTGAATTCCTTCAAGTATATCCAGTACTTTGTTTAATTTTTTTGGCTCATTTACCTTCCAACTACGTTGTGGTTCTAATCTGATCCTGGCTCCATTTGCCCCTCCTCTCATATCCGACCCTCTAAATGTTGAGGCAGAAGCCCAGGCTGTTGATACTAAATCAGACACTTCAAGTCCTGAAGCCGAAATTTTGGCCTTCAATTCTATTATGTCACTAGCATCAATAATAGAGTAATTTGCTGCTGGAATTGGATCTTGCCAAATTAGACTTTCTGAAGGCACCTCTTTTCCCAAGTAACGTGCCTTTGGCCCCATATCTCTATGTGTAAGTTTAAACCAAGCCTTGGCAAATGCATCAGCAAACTCATCCGGATTTTCATAAAAATGTTTTGAAATTTTGCTGTATTCTGGATCAAAACGTAGGGAAAGATCAGTGGTAAGCATAAAAGGTGCATGTCTCTTCTCTGGATTATGAGCATCTGGAACACTACCAAATCCTGCTTGTCCCTTAGGTTTCCATTGATGAGCTCCTGCCGGACTCTTTGTAAGTTCCCATTCATAATCGAATAGATTCTCAAAGAAATTATTACTCCATTTGGTAGGCGTTTTTGTCCAGGCCCCTTCTAGCCCACTAGAAATCGTGTACTCTCCATTTCCCGTACCAAAGTTATTTTTCCATCCTAAACTTTGCTCTTCAATTCCAGCCGCTGCAGGCTCCCTCTCAACATACTTGGCAGGATCAGCTGCTCCATGTGTTTTGCCAAAAGTATGGCCGCCTGCAATAAGAGCTACAGTTTCATAGTCATTCATTGCCATTCTCCCAAATGTCTCTCTGATATCCTTGGCAGCTGCAATAGGGTCTGGATTACCATTTGGTCCTTCTGGATTTACATAAATAAGTCCCATCTGCACAGCAGCCAATGGATTTTCTAATTCTCTATCACCTTCATATCGTTTATCCCCTAGCCATTCTGCCTCAGACCCCCAATAAATATCCTGTTCAGGCTCCCAAATATCTTCACGACCTCCTCCAAACCCAAAAGTTTTTAAACCCATGGATTCCAAAGCACAATTTCCTGCTAAAATCATCAAATCGGCCCATGAAATTTTATTACCATACTTTTGTTTAATTGGCCACAAAAGTAATCGAGCTTTATCCAAATTCACATTATCAGGCCAACTATTCAATGGTGCAAAACGTTGGCTTCCAGAGCCAGCTCCACCTCGACCATCTGCTATTCTATAAGTACCCGCACTATGCCATGCCATACGGATGAAAAACGGTCCATAATGACCATAATCCGCAGGCCACCAATCTTGAGAATCAGTCATTAACTCATAAAGGTCCTTTTTCACTGAATCTAAATCCAAACTTTTAAATGCCTCTGCATAGTTAAAATCTTTATCCATGGGGTCTGACAAAGAAGAGTGTTGTCTAAGAATTCCAAGGTTAAGCTGATTGGGCCACCAATCACGATTTGAAGTCCCACCTCCTGCTACCTGATTAATCGCCCCATTCATAAAAGGGCATTTACTAGCGTCACCTGACATGTGTTTACTGTTGTCCATATTGGTTTAATTTTTAATTTCTTTAGATGTACTAATTTAGCTAAAATAATTATCAGGAACATTCTTTTTAATAGATAAAATCTATAGTTAAATTTAAATATAATAACTAACCTATTCATTTTCAATACTCATAATAATTATTGACTCTGGTACTTCTTTTGACACTTTCCTTAACCTTTACATTTATTTAATACATGCCTATCATTTAAGACACCTCGAGCTTCTAATTTTGCTCCCACATCCAATAACCTATTTGTAGTGTGAATGTAATTGAGAGGATTGTACAGGGAGATCAAGTGGCATTTCGAACTTTCTATGACCACACTCATAAAAAGCTATTTGCATTTGCGCTTAAACATCTAACAGATTTTGAGTTAGTCGAAGAAATTGTACAGGAGTCTTATATAATTATTTGGAGCAAAAAACACACCATTACTCCATTATGGCCAGTTTTTGAATCTTACCTATTTACCTTTATTCGAAACAAATGTATTCTTGAATACAAACGTAAAATAGAAGAGGCCAAGGCGCTTCAAACCTATCAAGATGAAATTTCAATTGAAGAGGATCCCTCCACTGAATTTAACGACCACTACTCAATTGATCAATTACTTGGAGTATTACCAAAACAACAAAGGACCGTTATTGAACTCGTGAAAATTAAAGGGCTTTCATACAAAGAAGTTGCATTCCACTTAAATATCTCAGAGCGCACAGTGGAATCACATCTCAGAAAAGCCTTCGCAACGCTTCGTCTTGAAGCACATTCCCTACGCCTTACACAACTACTAACTTTGTTAATGTTTATTTAACATTGGGAAGTACGTAATAACTGGGAATTCCTACTCTTTATATAAAAAGAGGAACCTATGCCCAAACAGGAACGTATAACCTATTTACTAAGTAAATTATACAATGGAAATATTAACAGATCCGAATTGGATGAGCTTCAAATGTTCTTCAACAATAAAATCGAATCGGATTTATATTTTAACAATTCGTTAGACTCCATAAACCAAACCATTCCTCTTATAAAGGAAGAAACAAGTTCTTCCATGTGGAATACCATTGAACAGCACACAAAAATTAGAAAATTAAAAAACAGAAGAAATTTCCAATCCACAAAATGGATTGCAGCAGTTAGTATTCTAATTCTTGGAATTACAACACTCTTCTTTCAATTTCAACCTCCTACTTTTCATATAGCAGAAAATAACAGTAAACTGCCAAAAACGCTATACCTGCCTGATAGTAGCAAAATAATTTTAAGTGCCCATTCTAGTATTAAATACGCCAAGGATTTTAATAAAAACCGGAATGTTTCACTATTTGGAGAAGCATTTTTTGAGGTAAAAAAGGATACGATGCACCCCTTTATTATTAAAACAAACGAAATCACTACGAAGGTTCTTGGCACATCATTTAATGTTAAAACAACGGAATCATTTGTAAAGGTAGTGGTGAATACAGGTCTAGTTCAAGTAAACAGTTACACAAGCTCCTATATGCTCCACCCCAATGAAATGGCCACTTTTTCCAAAAACACAAAAAGTTTGGCAAAAGAAAACACACTCGCAGAAATTCATAACCTATGGAGAGAAAAAGAAATATTTCTTAAAGAAATAACTATAGAACAACTCGCAATCTTATTCGAACAATTGTATCAAAGGGATTTTGTATTTAAAGATGAATCAGTAAAAACTAAAAAGCTGTATTCATTACAAATTCTCAATAACGATCCCATAGATAAACTTATAAACCGCATTAACTATTTAAACGAAGTAGAACTTAAAATAAAAGACACCAATGAGTTAGAAGTAAAAACTAAAAACTAAAGGAGAGCCTGCTGGCACAGACTCTCCAAATAAGCATTGAAATTAAAAAAATCAACACCTAATTGTATTATGAAGCAACTAATAAAAATGCGATTTAGCATACTAAGTTTACTCTTAATTACGTGCAATATAAGCCACGTAATTGCAAAAAATCTAAATAACACCCAACTATCGTTGGAATTAAAACAGGCTACTTTGGTTACTATTTTTAATCAAATGGCAAAGTTAACACAATTTGAATTCACCTATGGTGACTATATTGCCCAAAGTAATGTGACATACGATGTTTCGTATAAAAATAAAAATATCGCCAGTATCCTAGATAATTTATCATCAAAGGCCAATTTTCAATATAAAATTGAAGGCAACTACGTACTAATAGGAAAAAACGGCAGTTTTAAATCAACAACTCCTCAACAACATTTAAAAGGAAAGGTAACGGATAGCCAAGGGCTTCCATTGCCAGGTGCGACAGTAACAATTAAGGGCACATCAGTTGGTGCTTCAACTGATTTTGACGGAAACTTTTCTATTGAAATACCTTCCAATCATGTCACTCTCCTTGTAAGCTATATTGGTTTCAAAACCAAAGAGATAAAACTCGAAAAAGAAGAATTTATAACCATTATACTGGATGAAGATACACAAACCCTAGATGAAGTAGTTGTAATTGGATATGGTGAACAATCGAGGGCAAAAGTTATTGGAGCAGTGGGCGAACTTAAAAGTGAGGAATTAAATAAAATAGCCTCTGTCTCTGTAGTCGAACAAATGGCAGGAAAAATAGCTGGAGTAGTTGTGAACCAATTTGATGGTCAACCTGGTGCTGAATCACAAATTGTAATCAGAGGTACGGGAACACTTACCGCAGGAACGAATCCTTTAATTGTAGTAGATGGATACCCCTTAACTGAAGGAAGTTCTTTAAGTTCAATTAATCCAAATGATATCTCTGAAATCAGTATTCTTAAAGATGCTGCCTCTTCAGCTATATATGGATCAAGAGCAGCCAATGGAGTATTATTAGTAACTACTAAAAAAGGTCGTAATGATGAAAAAACAGTAATCTCATTAGATAGTTATATTGGTATTCAAGAACAAAGCTCAAAGGTTGAATTGGTTGATGCATATCAATTGGCACAGTTTCTTACTGAAGCCAGAAACTGGGGATATGTTTCTAAAGATCCAACGAATCGTAGCGAAAATGACCCTAATTCAATTCGAGTAACCAAAAAAATAAACGGCAGAAATATTGATGGAAGGGAATTATTTCTAGATTATCTACAACCGTATTTGGATGGTCAAAAAGGTCTAATAAACACAGATTGGATGGAAGAAGCTTTCAGATCAGCCATCATGTACAACTATGATCTATCTATTTCGGGAGGCAACAAAAAAACTAAATACTATACTTCACTAGGCTATTTGGATCAAGAAGGAGTAGTTATTGGAACTGGATTAAAAAGATACTCAGCTAGTATCAATTTGGAATCACAATTATCTGATAAAATACGAATAGGAGTTAATGTCAAGCCCACCCTTACTAATCAATTTTCTTTTGATCAAAGTAGTCGAAGTTCCGGAGCCCTTGCACTTATTCCGTTAAATTTCCCATTTTATGCTCCTTATAAATCAGATGGCAGTCTAAACATTAGTGATCAGTTAATAAATGAGCAAAGAGAATTGGAAGGACTTCGTATTAATGGAACCCCTGTAGAGAATTTAGTAGCAACAGCAACCAAAGTAAAGGACCATAAAGACCGATTCAGAACCTTTGGCAACGCCTACTTAGATGCAGAGATTCTAAAAAATTTAAAATATAAATTCTCTATGGGAGGAGATTATGACAACTACACTCGTAATTACTACTATCCTTCCAGCGTAGGTTCCTATCGCACTCCAGCTCCTAGAAGCGATGCTGATGCTCAACAACAAAAGCAAAGTAGGTATAATTATCTTATTGAAAATACTTTGAATTATCGAATGAATTTAGCCAATCATTCCTTCAATTTTCTTGCTGGGCACACTTTCCAAAAGGAACGTATTAGCTATACTTCCATAACGGCAACCGGTTTTGCTGATGACAATATTCAAAGCATTGCAGGAGGTAGTTCATTTACTGCTAAACACCACCTAGATATTTGGACCATGGAATCTTACTTTTCAAGAGTACAATATGATTACGACGCCAAATATCTATTTTCAGCGGCAATAAGGGCTGATGGCTCTTCCCGATTTGGTAGTAATAATCGATGGGGATATTTTCCTTCAATTTCAGCGGGATGGGTATTTAGCAAAGAGAACTTTTTCCCGCTTAAGGAGGTAATCACCTTTGGAAAAATTGCTTCAAGTTGGGGACAAACAGGAAATAACCAAATTGGGAACTACAGCTCGCAAGCCCTGGTAACAGATTCAAACTATGTGTATGGAAATGTGTTAGCTCCTGGATATATTACAACTTCTGCACCAAACCCAGATTTGGGATGGGAGATAGCCTCTTCCCTCAACTTGGGAATTGACATTAGTTTATTTCACAAATTAAACCTCAGCGCGGCATATTACAAAACCAATACCCGTGACCTTTTACTTGATGTACCGGTACCACAACAAACTGGCTATAGTACCATACTAGCGAACATCGGAGAAATGGAAAATCAAGGAATGGAATTTCAATTATCTGGTAACAATTTTAACATTGGTCAAGTTTCTCTAGGGTTTAATGCGAACTTGACTTCTTATAAAAACAAAGTATTGGCCTTAGGTCCTGATCAAGAACAGATTGCTACAGGAACAGATCAAAATTTCGTAACAAAGGTTGGGCATTCGATTGCCGAAATCTATGGATATGATGTAGTTGGTATTTATAAAACCCAAGATGAAATAGACAACAGCCCACATTTACCAGGCACACTTACAGGAGATTATATTGTTAGGGACATTAATGGAGATGGTCTTATTGATACCGATGATAAAATCTCTAAAGGTTCCTATATGCCTGACTTAACTTATGGATTTGGGGTAAATATGGGTTATAAAGGCTTTTCGCTTAGTTTTGATTTCAATGGAGTGGCTGGGAGAACTCTGCTAGATGGTGATATGTCATCTTTAACCGAAGCGGGAGAAGGTTTCGCAGTTCCAACAACTTATTACTTTAATAACCGATACCATCCTATTAACAATCCCAATGGTTTTTTAGGACAACCTAATTTCGGAAACTTTTCTAACTCAAGGAAATTACTCCGCAGTTCCGTTGTTGTAACTGAAAATAATGGGGATTATCTCCGATTACGCAATGTCCGCTTGGGTTACAGCTTCTCTAATGAAATGCTAGAAAAACTTAAATTAACAAACCTTCAACTTTATATATCAGGAAACAACGTTTTTACAAAAACTAAATATAGAGGATGGAATCCTGATGGTACATCAGGTAACATTCTAACATCTGGTTTTAACAATGGATCCAATTATCCAATCGCTCGCACCTTGATAATGGGATTAAAAATAACCTACTAATAAATTAACGACATGAAACAAATCATATTTTCACTTCTTTTAGTCACCCTTGTATCCACTTCTTGTAGTAATCAACTTGAACAAGACCCTAATACGACCAAAGTGGCTGACAGTTTTTACTCTAATGAAACAGAACTTGAAGAAGCTATCAATGCAGTGTATGCTTCACTTCAATTTACTGGAAATTTTGACACAGCCATCCCAGCAATGGGAGAACTTCCGGGAGAGGATGCTTATGATGAAACACCAGCAAATGATGGTGGTGTTTACGGTCAATTAGATGACTTTAACGTTATTGCACAAAGCAGTCTTATCGCCAACATATGGAAAGATGCTTATAAAGGAATTCAAAGAGCCAATATTGTTCTAAATCGGATAACTGAGATTCCATATGAGAATGAGGCTACAAAAAACGCCCGTATTGGTGAAATGAAATTCATAAGAGCATTATATTATTTCAATCTTGTTAGAATATTTGGGGAAATTCCTCTAGTTACAGAAGAAGTTACCAATCCCCAGTCATACTTTGGACAAACGCGTAGTTCGATGAATGAAGTATATGAACAAATCACCTTTGATCTTCAAGATGCCATTCACCTATTGCCTGCAAGAAATGAATCAAATAAAATGCGGGTAGTTAAAACAGCTGCTCAAACCTTACTTGGAAAAGTGGCATTAACTTTAGGAAATTTACCTCTAGCTAAAGCTCATCTTACTGATGTAGTAAATTCTGGAGACCATGACCTTGTCCCTGTTCACCAGATATTTGCCACGGACAACGAACTCAATAAAGAAATTATTTTTGCAGTACAGTTCTCTTCAGGAATCAACTCTAATAGTGAAGGAACGGATGCCTATCGTATGTTTAATCCAACTGGAAGAGTGGTTGGCAACCTTACAGGCACAAAAGGACATGGGGTTTTAAAGGCTGATTTCTATACTCTTTATCAAGATTTAGATGCAAGAAAAAATGTTTATGTAGGTGCACTTGAATCAGGACTTGCATATAATAACAAAATTGCTGTCCCAGCCACTGTGATTGGAGATGCTGAAAGCGATTGGATTGTATTGCGGTATGCAGATGTACTGCTAATGCTTTCCGAAATTGAAAACGAACTAAATAACCCAAATCTTGCTCTGGAATATTTAAACGATATTCGTCTACGTGCGGGAATAGGCAACTATGAAGGATCCACAGACAAGGAATCATTATTTAATGAAATTGATCTTCAAAGAAGATTAGAATTAGTTTGGGAAGGTCATCGTTGGTTTGATTTATTAAGACAAGGCAGAGCGATGAGCGTATTGGGTATTACAGACCCCAACAAATTATTAATGCCATTACCTGCTAGTCAAATTGCCGCAGATCCAGCCCTTGAACAAAATCCTGGTTATTAATAAACCTTTTTCTTATGAAACAATTTTTATTAAATATAGTTGTTCTAACTTCCTTCTTAGTTAGTTGCAAGAATAAAGATATAGCAGTCAATTACACTTCAATTGAAGATAAAAGGAGTACTCGAATTGAACAACTAATCCAACACCTCCAAAATCCAAATGAAAAACACATTATGGTGGTGGCTCACAGAGCAGATTGGAGAAACGCTCCAGAGAATTCAATACAAGCCATACAGAGCTGTATAGATATGGGAGTAGATATGGTTGAAATTGACGTTCAACAAACTAAAGACGGACATTTAGTCCTAATGCATGACAAAACTATTGATCGCACAACTACTGGAAAAGGAATGGTTAGTGATTGGACATTGGATAGTTTAAAAACACTAAGATTGAAAGACGGGTTGGGAATACCAACTCAAAATCAAATACCTACATTGGAGGAAGCTTTATTAGTATGTAAAAATAAAATTTTAGTCAATCTAGATAAGAGTTACCCCATTTTTGACAAATGTTTTGAAATTGCTCAACGTACAGAAACACTCGATCATATTATTATTAAGGGAGTAAAAACAAAAAATGAGGTTCAAGATCAATTTGGAAAATACTTGGACAAGGTGCATTTTATGCCAATTGTTAGACTCTCGGATGCTAACTCAAGACAGGTTATTAATGAGTATCTTAATGAACAAAAACCACCTATAGCTTTTGAATTTACAGTTCCTCAAGACACAATTTCCTTAATTAAGGATTTTGGACATATACGATCTAAAGGCTCAAGTATTTGGGTAAATTCTTTATGGCCCCAACATAATGGAGGTCATGACGATGAAAAAGCGTATTTAGACCCTTCGATCTATGAGTGGTTTATACGCAACAATGTCAATATGATACAAACAGACAGACCCCAACTTTTGTTAGAGTATTTACGCAAACGAGGTTACCATAATTAAAGTATTCAATTTAAAGCGTAACAGTTCATGTTACGCTTTAACACACTTAAAATCAACAAAAAAATGAAGAAAAAAACAGTATTATTTTCTTTTGTCACTATAATTTTTCTAAGTCTTTTATCCGCACAGAAATCCCCCTTACAACAAAAAAAGACAGACCAAATTCTTTATCAAATAAAGAATCCTTCTAAGAATACTATTTTAGTAGTTTCACATAGAGGTGATTGGCGATATGCACCTGAAAACAGTCTCCTAGCAATACAACGTTGTATCGATTTAGGTGTTGATATTGTAGAAATTGATGTTCAACTTACAAAAGATGGTCATTTGGTTGCCATGCATGACAAGACTGTTGATCGCACTACTAATGGTAAAGGATATGTCAGCGAGATGACGCTTTCTGAAATAAAAGAATTAAGATTAAAAAATGCCTGCGGTGTTCGAGGATCAAAACAACAGGTACCAACCTTAAAAGAGATTATGCTTTTGACCAAGAATAAAATTATGGTGAATCTAGACAAGGTTGAAGGAATAACTGTAAAAGAGGCTTATGAAATTTTAAAAGAAACTGGCACCTTACAACAAGTCATTTTTAAGGGAAGGGAGTCAGTAGACTTTATGATGAATAAATATGGAGGTATTATGAAGGAAATTATATACATGCCTATTATTATAGATAATGTAACGGATGCCTCATACTATGTAGACACCTACAACAAAGCCTTAAATCCTGTAATGTATGAAGTCACTTTCACAGATGTAGACACCGACAATTTCAAACAAATCAAGCGTCTTAATAGCAAGGGAATTTCAGTATTAACTATTCCATTATGGGATTCACTGGTTGCTGGAAGAACAGACGAACTTGCTCTTATTGAAGGTCCAGATGCAGCTTGGGGATGGCTCATAAAACAAGGTACAAATGCCATAATGACCGATAGACCAGAGGAATTATTAGACTATCTTAAAAGTAAAGGACTTCGAAATTTCTAGTCCATCTTTTGTTTTTTTAGTTCAGAAAAGAGTCCGATTTAGTATTGGGCTTGATTCTTTAGTTTTGCAAAAAAACCGCTCTTATGGGGCGGTTTTATTCCTTGAAAACAGCACCTACTTATTGTCCAATGTTTGAAATTTCATTTCAATAGCAACTACTGAAGCCTCCAATTCATCCTTATTCATTGAGGCAAATCCAAATCGAAATGCATTTTGTTCTTCAAATATTTTTGGTAATTGAACTCGTGGAATTTCTTGAAGTAAACCTACCGAATATTGAGGTTTAATTTGCACCCAAATAGCCATGCCTCCCGTTGGTAATTTATAATCAATGTATTTAGCTAACCTACTCTTAAGTAGTACATCTAAATAGTCTCTACGGCTTTGATAAATTTTCTTAGCCTTTTTCACATGTCTTTTTAACTCCCCATTATTGATCAGAGTGGCAAGAGAATTTTGCATATATCCATCCCCCCCTACATCTATTAGTTTTCTTAATGCAATACATTGATTTATAAAATTTGTGGATGCAATCATAAAACCTATCCGTAATGAAGGGTCCAATATTTTAGAAAAAGACCCTATATACAATACATTTCCACAATGATTGGCGCTTGCCAAAGGTAAATATGGTGATGAAGAATAGTGATAATCATAGTCATAATCATCTTCAATAATAGCAAATGAAAACTCTTTAGACAACTCCAAAAGCTTTATTCTGCGTTCCACACTTAAGGTCGCTGTAGTTGGATAATGATGATGAGGAATTACATAAACGGCTGTTATTTCATACTTCCTGCAGTGTTCTTCAACTTCATTGATATCTAATCCATTTTCGTCCACCTTAACTTCAATTAGAGAAGCCCCCGTCTCCAAAAAAGTTGCATTGGCAGCTTTATAATTTGGATTTCCAACAATGATAGTGGATCCTTCATTCAAAAGCAATTGCGAAGCCAGATATATGCTCATCTGCGCTCCATGAGTAATTACAATATTTTGTTCAGTAATATTTAATCCCCTTGTTTCTGCCAAATACTGAACCAATTCTTTTCTCAATGGAATAGTTCCCTGCTCTATCCCTATATGAGCATTTCTAATGGCATACTTTCTCCCCGTAGAAGAACGGAAATTCTTCAACAATTCATCAATAGGTGATAATCGAACATCAGGATAGCCGTCATCAATTATTAATTCTAGAAAGCTGCCATTTTTCAATCCTAACAAATTCTCTGATGCTATTCGTTTAAAAGGAAGATCAAAAGAGTTTTTATAAGGGGTTTCATTAGTTCCTACTTTCCACCCTTGTGGTTTTAATTGTGGTATTTGATCTGATACATACACATGTTTTCTAGGAATGATAACAATCCAGTCTTGGGAATAAAGTTCTTCATAGGCAGCAATGACAGTCTTTCGATGCACTCCTAACTTCTGAGACAAATCACGACTTCCAGGCAGCTTCATACTAGCCTTCAGTATCCCAGTTTGTATAGCATTAATAATTGAAAAAGCTATTTGCTTATAAACAGGTATATTACTTTTTCTATCTAAAATGACAATATGTTCAAACGGAAGCATTCTGGACTACTTAATGAGTTAAATCTGGAACACAAAGGTAGTCCTAATGTTTTCTAGTTTTGCTTAAAAATTTTACAAAATGTGTTACACTATCAAAAAAGCAAGTCTAGAAGATCTGGATGAAACTGCCGAACTTTTTGATCTTTACCGTATTTTTTATCGTCAAAAATCTGATTTAGAAAAGGGGAAAGAATTTCTAAAAGAAAGAATACTAAATGGTGAATCAGATATATTTCTTGCAGAAATAGACAATAAAGCAGTTGGCTTTGTCCAGCTATATAAATTATTCCACTACACCAAGCTCCAAAAACAGTGGTTACTAAGTGACTTATTTGTTCATCCCGACTTTAGAGGTAGAGGAATATCTATTGGCTTAATTAATGAAAGTAAAAATTGGTGTGAGTTAACTGGTGCCTGTGGTTTAATGCTTGAAACTGAAAAAACGAATACCATTGGAAATACCTTATATCCAAGATGTGGTTTTAGTTATGATGGTACGCATAATTATTACCACTGGTGGAGATAATAGTAAGAGGCTATCAAATTTAAGAAGGACTTTACAATAGGTCGGATGGCTGAGTGGATAGGCTAAGGCATGCAATACCTTATAGAATGGTTCAATTCCATTTCCGACCTCATTTAATTGTACTTAAAGCTTATGACAAAAAACGAGACAATTATTAGTAACCTTCAAGACACCCTTGAGAGAATTAAAAAAGTGTGTGCTACTATAGGTAGAAACCCAGAAGAAATTAAACTCCTACTAGCCACAAAAACAGTACCTGCTGAATATATTCAAACAGCCATACAAAGTGGGCAATTGCTAATTGCGGAAAATAAAGTGCAGGAACTTAAAGAAAAATATGACCACTTAAAAAACATCTACCATATTAATCACTTTATAGGTCACCTTCAAACCAATAAAATAAAAGACATTTTACGATATGATGTTAGTTGCATTCAATCTCTTGACCGGTTAGATTTGGCTAAAAAACTTCAGCAAAGATTATTGTTTGAGAACAAAACAATGGAAGTACTTATACAGGTAAACACTTCTAATGAGGAAAGCAAATTTGGTGTACGACCTGCAATGGTCACAGAACTAGTTCAAGAGGTAGCACACCTTGATAGATTAAAAATTAAAGGATTAATGACCATTGGGTTGTTTAGTGCTGAGCCAGAAAAAGTGCGAGGATGTTTTAGATTATTAAAAACTATTCAACAAGAAATTAATGCACTTCAAATTCCAAATGTGAATTTAAAAGAACTTTCAATGGGTATGAGTAATGATTTAGAAATTGCCATTGAAGAAGGAGCCACAATAGTTAGAGTTGGAACAGCCATTTTTGGTAAAAGAATATATCCAGATAGCTACTATTGGAATGAGCATGGCAGATAATTATGCCTTTTATAGTTATGAATTAGAGACTGCTTTTTGCAAAGCTGCAATATCAAATTTACCCATACTCATCATACATGAGCTTGCACTTGAATTTGTGGCTGGATCCTTCATTAAATCTTTTAAAATACTGGGGATAATTTGCCACCAGACTCCGTACCTATCTCTAACCCAACCACATTTACTTTCCTTTCCTTCCTTAGAAAAGGCATTCCAATAGGTATCTATTTCAAATTGAGTCTCACATTCTATAACAAACGAATTTCCTTCAGTAAAATCAAAATCATGCTTTTCTTCTCCGCCACTCATGGCATTAAATATATAATGATCCAATTTAAATTGGGCAAATATAAGAGGTTGTCCACTACTAGGATATTCCATCAACTTAGTGCTATTAGAGAAAATGGTTGTATAAAAATCTACAGCCTCAGCCACTCTTGATTGTTTCTCATTCGTAAATAAAAAGGCAGGTACAATGCTTTGCACATTATTTATAGCATCTATATCTAATTGCCAACTCACACCATATTTATCTTCAACCCAGGCATATTTAACACTCCAATCATAGGTATCTAAAGGCATTAGTACTTTCCCCCCCACTCTAAGGCTTTCATATAAATTTAAAATTTTCTTTTCATCATTCCCACAATAAACAAAATATGAAACAGCAGGTGAAGGACTATATCTATCTCCTCCATTTAACCCCATAAACTTAACTCCATAAATTTGAAATGTTACTACACGCTCATTTGTATCAATGAACTGAACATCTCCAAAAACATCCTTGTAAAACAAGACTGCTTCTTTGGCTGTATTATTAAACCATATACAAGGATAAATTGAACTATTCATCTTTTAATATTTAAAACCTATTTGACTTTAATTTTGCGGAAAATTAACGTCGGCCTTTACTTCCTCTATTTGCAACATATGACGAACTGTGTGTCCTGGAATAAACAAAGCGAACTGATAAGCATCTACTGCTCCAAAGGGAGCATCCAAAATTCGATTTCTTAACTGCTCTTCTGTAAATGTATTCAGATAGGAAATAATCTCATCATTCTTATTTTTTAGTTGATTTAATCGGCCCCTCACATCTATAGCAGTTGTTGAAGGCTGCATTGCTTCCGGAGCTTGTGCCTTTTTCTCTCTATTGGACATTGCACTTTTAATATCTTCATCCTTCATTTTCAACTCTGCTTTACGCTCAGGATTTTCTTCCGCATTTAAAGCCTTCTTCTCATACTCAAATAGTTCAGGAGCCGTAATTGCCAAATGTTCCACACATTGAGCTATGGACCACCTATCTTTATGAGGCTTAAAATTAAGCTGAGATTCACTAAGTCCTGCTATAGACTTTAATAGATTTTCGTATGTTTCTCTATAATATCCAGCCAATTCTTGCATACTTGTTTTAGGACTTTTTTGAGCCTCTACTGCCTTTTTAAGGTTCTGAGTTCCTATTACAAAATCTTTATTCATATCCATAAAAAGTCCCATAAGATTCCATGGATAAGGAGACTTACCAATTACTCCCCAAGTTACCTCAGTTTGGCTTGGGCCTAGTTCCTTTAAATGAAAATACCCTTTGGCAGGTGGGCCAAAACCAAAATCTAAAGAAGAAATAACAGAATCATTAGCAGTTAGGGAAGTTATTGTTTGAGAACCATTTCCTACTACATCACTTACCCATTTAAAGGTATAACCCGAAGTGCCGTCTATGCCCTCTGAGGAGGTTTTCATGTTTGGATCCATCTGAAACCAAACACCAAAATTTTCTTGATTATCGAGATATTTCACATAATCATAAACTTCTTGAACGGGCTTATTAATCTTTACCGTATTTTCTCCTTTAAATTCATTAGAAACAAACAATGCCATAATCAAAGGAATCGCTATAATAACTAGCAATACAATTAAAATTTTTTTAAGGATTTTCATAATGATAATTTTTAAAATCTTGATCAATTAAACGATGCTTATTCACATATTTCCTTAAGTTTTTCCAAGGCATTAGGATAGGTATTATTAAAATAATCGGCATACTCGTCTACTACATCTATTTCAACTAACACTGTAGTTACGCCATCCTTTTCTGAAAATGTATAATTCTCGTGACCTCCCACCCAACTATCTACCTTCTCGCCTGAGATAATCTCCTTGGTTCCTTCTAAAATACCATATGGTCGAATAGAGATAAACTTATTAGGAATATGTTCTTCAATTTCAGCTATCATCCCTCCTCTGTTACCATGCTCATCACTTCCAACAAAATAAATTTTTCCTCCCTTATTCCAACTACCTTCAAAGGTTGAGCTAGGGTTAAAAAGTGCTGTCCATGCTTCATATGTACTTTTATCTTCCAGACCCAACATGACAGTAAATACCTTCTCAACTGGTGCATTTATATGGATACTATACTGCTTCTTCTTCATGGCATCATTAATTTGTTTCAGTATAACTTTTAAAATTATTTAGAATTGCCTGCCACCCTGCTTTTTGCATATCCAATGGGTTCTGGTCTTCAGCCTCAAAAGATGTGGTAACTTTTATTCCTCCATCTTCAACCGAAAACAACGTGATTACTTTTCTGCCATCCTCAAGAGTATAGCTCAGTTTATCATGAAGTGAAACAACATCATAAATTGCCGTAAAATCAAATCCAAAACTTCCATCTTTAGCTTCCATCCTTGCAAAGTAAGTACCTCCTTCCCTAAGGTCATTGCTAGCTTCCGGACAATGCCAATCATAAGAAGCAAAATTCCAATTGACAATATGCTTTGGCTCAGTATAAAAATTCCACACTTTTTCCATAGAATTGATAATGTGAGCATCTATCGTTATTATTTTATTTCCCATTTTTAAACTCTAATTTAAGCGTTCTAATTTTCCTTTTCTTTTTATGAGATTTTTATAATCCCATTGAATATCGACTGCTTTTTCCAACCATCGTTGAACGTCAGAGTGTACAATTTCATCCTCTGATTCATAAAAAACAGAAGCGTCTTTATACTTATCACCTCGTACATTCAATGTTATCTCATCAAAATCAGCACCACTCCAAAACATCAATCGGATCCCCTTCTTTTGTTTACTAAAACCAACAATTGGATTCCCGTCTATAAACCAAACGGGATGCCCATGCCACACCTTTCTTTCCGTATATGTCAAATGCTCATCTATTAGAACTATTAATTGATTGCAAAGCGTTTTGTGAGAATCCTTTTCTAAGCCATCGATATAATTAAAAAATACATCAGCCATAAAAATGTCTTTTAAAATCACAAGCCGAGACAAATACTATTCGTTTCTTTGATTGATAATGTATTCCCGAAATTACTATTTGAAAAGGCCTGTGATATTTCTTTTATTTAGCTGATGGAAAATTAATCATCCAGCAGACTCCAAATTTATCTACGAACGAGCCAAAATAATCTCCCCAAAACATATCAGCCATTGGCATTTCAATAGTTCCCCCTTCCGAAAGACCATTAAACAACGTATCTGCTTCTTCTCGGGAATCTGGGGTAATAGAAATATAGTTGTTATTACCTTGATTTAAAACATGTCCTTGGCTCGATATACAATCTGAAGCCATAAGATGTTGACTGTTTCCTATAGAGATAGCTACGTGCATAGCTCTATTTTTTTCCTCCTCAGATAGATTTTCAGTTCCTGGAGATTGACCCATTTTTTGTATGAAAAAATTTCCACCAAAAACACTGTGATAAAATCGGAACGCTTCTTCAGCATTACCATCAAAATTAAGATAAGGATTAAGTGTCATATATATTACTTTACAAATTATTCCTACTCCATGGAGTGAAGCCCAAACGTATTGCCTTCTGAATCGATACAAATACTGCAAAAACCATGTTCACCGATACTCATTTTCGACGTTACAATTTTTCCACCCGCCTTTTCAACTCGACCTTCTTCTTCACTACAATTAATACACGGAAAATATACAATAGTACTAGGACATGATTTTGTATTTACACTAGCACCTTTTACCTGTACTAAAGCACCACTGACGTCTTGCATATTTTCAGGCGAAGAAAAAGCAGCCATTATTACATCATCATCTATTGCTGGCATATGATAAAACTCTACCCCTAATACAGAAGAATAAAATTTCTTAGCTCTTTCTATATCTTCAGTATAGATTTCAAACCAACATATCACACTAGTATTCATAACATCAGTATAATTAACTAAATATGTTTACCAAATGTCGCTGTGAACAATCAAAAAAGACTTGTCTTATGACAAGAAATATATTTTAAGAAATTTCTTTACGAATTCTACTAAAGGATGAATCCGTAATTCCAAGATAAGTAGCAATATTCTTCAGTGGTGCTTGTAAAACAACCTCCGGCTTTTCCTTAATCAATTGAAGATATCGCTCTTTAGCTGAAATTGTAACAATCTCAAGAGATCGTTGTTTAAAATGAAACAAACTATTAGTCATCCACAACCTTCCCCATTCAGAAAATCCACTTATAGAATGAAAAAGTTCCTGAAATATCTCAAAATCTATTTGCCAACACTCACAATCAGTTAAGGCTTGAATATTTTCTGAAGTCGGAATCCTTTTAAATAACGAAAGAACATCTATAATAATTTCATGATTACAAAAAAAATCTGTAGTGATGTCATTTCCTTTATAATCATAGGCAAAGGAGCGCATCAAACCACTTTCCATAATCATATAATTAGATGAAATAGTTCCTTGTTTTAGTATATAATCTCCTTTTTTAAAAGATACTTTATGATGAGCAGCAATAATTCTCATCAGTTCATCGTGACTAATTAATGGATGTCTATATACTTGAGATAATAGTTCTTTTTTCATTTTAGAGGAATGATTTTCAAAGAAATCGAGGTACAGTTAATTTATTTGAAGATTAAGAATATTTAGATTGTAAGAAAGTAATTGTTGACTGCATTAGTTTACAAAGGACCTCAGGATTAATATCTGCTAATTTTTTAATATAAATACAGGCTTTACCCATGGAGTATTTTCCCAAATCTGCAAGCAAATCTTCTTGACCTTCACAACCTGAATACACATAAAGTGAAATAGCCGCCTTTCTAGGAGAAAATCCAATGAGCATCCAATTTCCTTCTTGCCTACTTCGTTCAGATTTATAATAATAACTCCCAAATCCTACAATAGAAGCTCCCCACATTTTAGGCGGATATCCAGAGACGGATGTCATGATTCTAATGAGTTCAAGACTATCATTGCGTCTCTGATCAGTTTGGGCAAACGTATTGATAAATTCATTGACATCAGCATCTGTTTGAGTAGTTTTGAGAACAGCCATTACTTTTGATTTGTGTAAAAAAAACTTTTACTATCATACTTCAATTATCTAATATAGAGAAAAATGATCTATTTTTTTTAAGCTAAATCGAACTAAAATTAATAATGGAATCTATAACAACATTTTAGACTGCTTAAAAGGAACTCCAAAACATAGAAAGCCCGTTCAAATAGAACGAGCTTTCCTAGCTATAAAAGAAATAGTAATTATTTCAAACTAAAAAGATAAAACCTTTACTTCAGTTCTTCTATTTTTTTGATGAGCATCTTTTGAACATGGAACATTATTATCGCATTCATTCAGCAATTGGGTCTCACCATAACCTTTAGCCTCCATACGATCACGCTCAATTCCTCTGGAAACTAAATAATCCACTGCAGACTTAGCTCTTCTTTCAGATAGTACCCTATTATAATTATCACTACCCCTACTATCAGTATGTGATGAAAGTTCTATGGTCAAAGTTGGATTATCACGCATAATTCTCACAAGCTCGTTTAAAATTAATGCCGCATCGCTACGAATATTGTGTTTATCAAAATCATAGTGAATATCTTCCAATACAAACTTTTTCCCCACTTCAAATAATGGAATTAGATGCAAATTGACACGCAGAGTATCTGATTTGATACTATTATTTGTACTAATCGAAACAGAATCTGAATAGAATCCTCCCTTTTGAGCTAAAACCTTATAGGACACATTGGGCTCTATTTCAAATTCAAACATTCCATTGGTTACACTTTGTTTCTTTGCCAATAGAGTTCTATTTTCATCAAAAAGGCTAAGGTTAACTTCACTTAATGGGATTGTATTTCCTTCTCCATTAAAGGTAATTCCCTCTAATAGAACAACTATTTTTGGCTTGGTATAATTAAAGGCATAAATATCATCATTGCCGGCCCCTCCACTTCGATTCGAAGTAAAAAATCCCGAAATTTGATTTTCTTGTTCCTTATTTATAACAAATGCAAAGTCATCTCCACCACTATTCATAGGATACTTCAGATTTTCAGGTTGAGTCCAATTCTCCTTTTGACCTTTTGATTTAAAAATATCCAGACCACCCATTCCAATAAAACCGTCACTAGCGTAGTATAAGGTTCCATCTGGAGCTAGTGATGGAAACATTTCATCGTGTATACTATTAATAGCATTCCCAGCATTACGTGGTATCCCCCAGCTTCCATCAGACTGTTTTTCACTGAACCAAATGTCAGTCCCTCCTTTACCACCTGGCATATCAGAAGCGAAATACAACAATTGCTCATCAGGACTTAATACAGCATGCCCAATTGAATACTCCTTTACATTATTGTAAGCAAAGGATATGGATTCCCAACCTTGATCCGACTTGGTGTATATAAACAACTCCAAACGATTTGTATGGAATCTTTTCTTCCCTTCCTTTACCCTTTCACCATCCTTACCTGCATAAGTACGTGTTACAAAAAATTCTTTTCCAGCCTTATCGCTACTTACTGGTCCCACATGATATTTTTTATCCTCATTAAATTCTTCCAGTATAACCGAATTTTGAAGCCCTTCTACATTATGATCTGCTTTATAAACCTTTAAAAAAGATTTACCAGTCCAACTTAGATGTGGAGTTTTACTCCCTTTAGAGACTTCTCCTGTGTAATACACATGGTTACCTATTGGAAAGGCCGCAAATTCGGAAAATCCGGTATTAACCTCCTTTTCATTCTTTATATTAAAAGGTTGCGGATTAGCCATCCATGCTATAGCAGCATTACATCCTTGTATTTCAAGTGCTACCTCTTCATATCTACCTGTTTTTTCAGCATATTGCTGTAATATACTCTTTGCCTCTTCATAACTAGATATTTGTTTTAAAGAAGCGGCATAAAAACGTAAATTTTCTGGCTCACTTTCAGGGTGATTAACAACTCTAGAATACCAATTGGATGACAACTCATATTCATTAATCTGGTAAAAACTATATGCTAAACGCTCCATATCATGTAATTGGGGCGTCTTCGTGTCAACCAACTTTTGATATAACATAACCGCTCTTGCATACTGATAACTCTCAAAATAAGCATCAGCCTTCTCTCGATTACTCAGTTGCTCCTGACCAAAAACTGGCAGCATACTTAGAATTAATATAATGATCGTACTGTATATTTTCATTTTATCTTTCTTTTAGAAATTCGTTAATTAGAAGAATCTTGGACTTAACAATCGTTTACTTCTAAGAGGAAAGGTATAACCCAGGGTTATTTCATGAGTCCCTTTCTCTACATCACTTAAAGAATTTAGCATATGGTCATATGAATACCCTACACGAAATCTTTCGGTAACATACAATTGCATTATCCCTGATAAGGCATTGGTGGTATCCAATTTGTCAACCGAAAAATCTTTGTAATTCTTATCCCAAACATTAACACCAGTACGGTAACTTGCACCAAACCAAAAACGTTGATTAAAAATTAACATTCCATTGATATCTAAACTCGTTGGTCCTTTAAAATCTTCTTTAACCAATAAGCTCGGTCTCAATTTAAGTGTTGGGGATAAATCGAAAACAGCACCAGTAATAAAATATAAATGTCTACGATGTTTTACTTCATAATAGCTGTCATCAGTTCCAAAAATAGAATTTTCATCATTCTCTAAAAGATTCATTACAGAGAGTCCTGCATACCATTTAGGATTATAATAATAAACACCTGCACGCAAATTCCATTTCCAAACTTTTTCGTCACCATATAAATTAGAATCTGTACCATCAACAGGGGAAAATTTGGTTTCATCCAAACCATAGTGAGAAATTCCCGCTCCAATTCCGAAACTTAACCTTTCCGTATCTTCATCATTCAATCGAAGACGATAGGCATAATTCATATACATTGATGTTGCTTTTTGCGGGCCCAACTCATCCGCTGTTACCTGCAATCCTACCCCAACATTTCGTGAATATGGAGATACAATTCCATCAATTGAAAACTGGCCAGTTTGAGGAGCTCCTTGTAGACCTGCCCATTGCTTTCTTAAGGCCATCTGAGCAAACCATTCCTCTTTATATCCAGCATAAGCCGGGTTTACGCTTAATGTATTAAATATATACTGTGTAAACTGTATTTCCTGCTGAGCTTTGAGCTCTGATGATATAAAAATCACCAAGAGCACAAACAAATAATATACTTTTTTCATTCTTCTAAACACTACTTTAATATCAGTTAAAAATGACATCATTAACGCTTTATAAAAATCCATCCTTGATATGTCTCTACACCCCCATTGACATTGGTTAGTTTTACCAAATAATAATAGGTCCCTTCATTTAATCCTTCTCCATTAAAGGTGTTATCATATTTAGAATTACGATAAACCTCATTCCCCCATCTATTATAGATCAATACTTCAGCACTCGTATAGCTTTGCAATCCTATAATTTCAAATGTATCATTCTTAGTATCGCCATTTGGAGTAATCACGTTAGGAATAAATAAACCTGGAATTGTTATTGTTACAGTTGCTACATTAGTCCATTTACCATTACCATCTTGAACTCTATAAGTAAATGCATCTGTTCCTGAGTACTTCACATCTAATCTTGGTTCATAAAGCACAGTACCATCTGGCATAATAGTTATTGTCCCATGAATAGGATAACTAATTATTTCAATACTACTATAGTCAAAACCTACATCATTAGCTTCATCATTATCCAAAATAGAAATAATCACTGGTTGTTTCATTCCAGTTGTCACTGAGTCATCTTCAGCTAAAGGAATAGTTGATTCAATAACTGTTATTGTTGGTTCATCATTATCAATATCAGTTCCTGAAAAATCAATCACTGGGTTACCTTCAGGATCTGACCCTTCAGCAGTTGCCTGATTCACAACTACTCCTGCATCTATATCAGACTGAGTGATCGTATAGGTGGCACTAAAGGTCGTGGTGTCCTCGGCTCCAGGGGCTAGGATTGCAATACTACCGGATACAGCTACCAATGGATCAGTAATCGTGATGTCTGTCAAGCTTACATTTCCGGTATTGCGAACAGTAAACGCATAACTGATGGTCTCATCTACATCTGCGTAGCCATTGTTGTTCGTGTCGTTCAAAGTAGCTGTCTTTAACAAACTTATAGAGCCTCTCTGTGGAAGGGTCGTCGTTGTCTTATCATCAGGGTCTCCATCATTATCTGGATCTACATCCGTACTGTCGGTTGGATCATCTGAGGTGTCACTAACATCTACATCATTTGGATCCTTTCCTGTAGCGGTGGCTTGGTTCTCTACTACTCCTGCATCTATATCAGACTGAGTGATCGTATAGGTGGCACTAAAGGTCGTGGTGTCCTCGGCTCCAGGGGCTAGGATTGCAATACTACCGGATACAGCTACCAATGGATCAGTAATCGTGATGTCTGTCAAGCTTACATTTCCGGTATTGCGAACAGTAAACGCATAACTGATGGTCTCATCTACATCTGCGTAGCCATTGTTGTTCGTGTCGTTCAAAGTAGCTGTCTTTAACAAACTTATAGAGCCTCTCTGTGGAAAGGTCGTCGTTGTCTTATCATCAGGGTCTCCATCATTATCTGGATCTACATCCGTACTGTCGGTTGGATCATCTGAGGTGTCACTAACATCTACATCATTTGGATCCTTTCCTGTAGCGGTGGCTTGGTTCTCTACTACTCCTGCATCTATATCAGACTGAGTGATCGTATAGGTGGCACTAAAGGTCGTGGTGTCCTCGGCTCCAGGGGCTAGGATTGCAATACTACCGGATACAGCTACCAATGGATCAGTAATCGTGATGTCTGTCAAGCTTACATTTCCGGTATTGCGAACAGTAAACGCATAACTGATGGTCTCATCTACATCTGCGTAGCCATTGTTGTTCGTGTCGTTTAAAGTAGCTGTCTTTAACAAACTTATAGAGCCTCTCTGTGGAAGGGTCGTCGTTGTCTTATCATCAGGGTCTCCATCATTATCTGGATCTACATCCGTACTGTCGGTTGGATCATCTGAGGTGTCACTAACATCTACATCATTTGGATCCTTTCCTGTAGCGGTGGCTTGGTTCTCTACTACTCCTGCATCTATATCAGACTGAGTGATCGTATAGGTGGCACTAAAGGTCGTGGTGTCCTCGGCTCCAGGGGCTAGGATTGCAATACTACCGGATACAGCTACCAATGGATCAGTAATCGTGATGTCTGTCAAGCTTACATTTCCGGTATTGCGAACAGTAAACGCATAACTGATGGTCTCATCTACATCTGCGTAGCCATTGTTGTTCGTGTCGTTTAAAGTAGCTGTCTTTAACAAACTTATAGAGCCTCTCTGTGGAAGGGTCGTCGTTGTCTTATCATCAGGGTCTCCATCATTATCTGGATCTACATCCGTACTGTCGGTTGGATCATCTGAGGTGTCACTAACATCTACATCATTTGGATCCTTTCCTGTAGCGGTGGCTTGGTTCTCTACTACTCCTGCATCTATATCAGACTGAGTGATCGTATAGGTGGCACTAAAGGTCGTGGTGTCCTCGGCTCCAGGGGCTAGGATTGCAATACTACCGGATACAGCTACCAATGGATCAGTAATCGTGATGTCTGTCAAGCTTACATTTCCGGTATTGCGAACAGTAAACGCATAACTGATGGTCTCATCTACATCTGCGTAGCCATTGTTGTTCGTGTCGTTTAAAGTAGCTGTCTTTAACAAACTTATAGAGCCTCTCTGTGGAAGGGTCGTCGTTGTCTTATCATCAGGGTCTCCATCATTATCTGGATCTACATCCGTACTGTCGGTTGGATCATCTGAGGTGTCACTAACATCTACATCATTTGGATCCTTTCCTGTAGCGGTGGCTTGGTTCTCTACTACTCCTGCATCTATATCAGACTGAGTGATCGTATAGGTGGCACTAAAGGTCGTGGTGTCCTCGGCTCCAGGGGCTAGGATTGCAATACTACCGGATACAGCTACCAATGGATCAGTAATCGTGATGTCTGTCAAGCTTACATTTCCGGTATTGCGAACAGTAAACGCATAACTGATGGTCTCATCTACATCTGCGTAGCCATTGTTGTTCGTGTCGTTTAAAGTAGCTGTCTTTAACAAACTTATAGAGCCTCTCTGTGGAAGGGTCGTCGTTGTCTTATCATCAGGGTCTCCATCATTATCTGGATCTACATCCGTACTGTCGGTTGGATCATCTGAGGTGTCACTAACATCTACATCATTTGGATCCTTTCCTGTAGCGGTGGCTTGGTTCTCTACTACTCCTGCATCTATATCAGACTGAGTGATCGTATAGGTGGCACTAAAGGTCGTGGTGTCCTCGGCTCCAGGGGCTAGGATTGCAATACTACCGGATACAGCTACCAATGGATCAGTAATCGTGATGTCTGTCAAGCTTACATTTCCGGTATTGCGAACAGTAAACGCATAACTGATGGTCTCATCTACATCTGCGTAGCCATTGTTGTTCGTGTCGTTTAAAGTAGCTGTCTTTAACAAACTTATAGAGCCTCTCTGTGGAAGGGTCGTCGTTGTCTTATCATCAGGGTCTCCATCATTATCTGGATCTACATCCGTACTGTCGGTTGGATCATCTGAGGTGTCACTAACATCTACATCATTTGGATCCTTTCCTGTAGCGGTGGCTTGGTTCTCTACTACTCCTGCATCTATATCAGACTGAGTGATCGTATAGGTGGCACTAAAGGTCGTGGTGTCCTCGGCTCCAGGGGCTAGGATTGCAATACTACCGGATACAGCTACCAATGGATCAGTAATCGTGATGTCTGTCAAGCTTACATTTCCGGTATTGCGAACAGTAAACGCATAACTGATGGTCTCATCTACATCTGCGTAGCCATTGTTGTTCGTGTCGTTTAAAGTAGCTGTCTTTAACAAACTTATAGAGCCTCTCTGTGGAAGGGTCGTCGTTGTCTTATCATCAGGGTCTCCATCATTATCTGGATCTACATCCGTACTGTCGGTTGGATCATCTGAGGTGTCACTAACATCTACATCATTTGGATCCTTTCCTGTAGCGGTGGCTTGGTTCTCTACTACTCCTGCATCTATATCAGACTGAGTGATCGTATAGGTGGCACTAAAGGTCGTGGTGTCCTCGGCTCCAGGGGCTAGGATTGCAATACTACCGGATACAGCTACCAATGGATCAGTAATCGTGATGTCTGTCAAGCTTACATTTCCGGTATTGCGAACAGTAAACGCATAACTGATGGTCTCATCTACATCTGCGTAGCCATTGTTGTTCGTATCGTTTAAAGTAGCTGTCTTTAATAGACTTATACCACCTAGACAAGAAATTATTCTCTTACCACTTCCATATCCGGTCATAGTTGTAACACCAACAACAGACTGACTTCCAATAACAGTATTTGGTGTAGTAGCATTCCAAGAAATGGTATTAAATGAATTGCCATTAAATAATTCTAAAGGAAATAATGCCCCCCCTGAAGTTTTACTTCCATACATTGAAACCACGCCAGAAGGACTTATTACCACTCGAATAAGAGGTGCCGCGTTTGTCCCTGTCATTTCCCAAATTTTTCCAGAAGTATTAGCTTCATATTGATCCCCATCTTGGAAACGAACATTAATCCCTGAAGTCTCAGCTGACTGAAACTCTAGTTCTTGAGTAGCAATATTAACTCCATTAATATTTAAATTAAATGAGTTGTCTAAAGTGTAAATATCAAATTGAAACCCATAATTTGTTCCTGGTTGATCAAATGTTACACTTTGTCCATCACTAAGTAAAAAGTTTTCCCCCTCAACATCTTCAGTACAAACATTTCCAATCTGAACCTTTATTTCTGCTAGATTTGAGGTGGCACCATCATTATCCTTTATCGTATAATAAATAATTGAAGTCCCAGTAAATCCACTTTCAGGTGTAAAAACAACATTCCCATTAGAATCTACAACATAACTTCCTTCCCCTGAAACTGCAAAAAATGTTTGTTGACCTATGGTAGAGGGATCTAAATCCACAGTTGACACAACTATTACACCATCACTATCAGTATCATTAGTGGTCACATTAAAGGAAATTGGAATATCTTGTTCTGTTACAGCAAAATCATCATTAGCTACTGGAGGAATAGGCCCATAATAAAATGTTGCCTGCGCAGGCGAAGAAGTGTAATCACCAGCTGTAAAAGTTGCACTATTGGTATAACTTCCCTCAGCAATACCAGCTGGAATTGCTACTTTATACACCAAATTTAAAGTTCCATTGGCTGGAATTAAAAACTCGGTATACGGATACACATTTGAGTCAGTACCACCCTCGAAAACCAACTCACCCATTTTTCCAATGGAAGGAAGGACAGAGGCATTGCTAGTGGTAACATCACTTGATATATCTAAACCATTAAAACTCAATTGTGATGGTAATATATCGGTAATTTTATCAATTGAGGCTGGTATTGAGGAACCATTTTCTATCCTAATCGTATAAGTCACTTCTGCCGGGACAGTCGTAATATTATTTACAGATACCGTCTTTGTAATAGATAAATTATTGACTGTAGTTGGAAAGCTCCCAAAAAAAGTTGGATCATCAAAATTACCTGTATATTTAAGCTGCGTTCCTGAATCCCCATAAGCGTATGGACTAGCAATAGTATTAGCACCAATACATTTATTTTTGATATAATATCGGACTGTTACTAAATTTCCTGAACCAGTAATAGCATTATCCAAATAAAACACCATCTCATCAGTTGTACCAACTGCAACATCTGGAATATCAGAACCAACTATCTCTAAACCAATTAATTGAAAGCAACCAGCATCATAATCGGTATTACCCGCTGGCTGAAAAGAAATAAGACCTCCTGCAGAAGTACTCCCAAAACTATAGATAACTTCATATGAAGTCACCTGACCTACCCCTGAAGAGTTCAAACTTACCCCATTAAGAATCCCTGTCGCATTCGCACTAGGCCCTTTTACAGTGCTTAAAACATCGCTTTGCGTTGAAATAACCTGATTGTCAACATCAGTCAAGGTAATATTAATAGTTCCAGGCTGTACTGTACAAGGATATGAAATATACCAAAATAAGGTTGCGCATTCTCCAGGTTGTAATACCCCTAATGATTGAGATGCAGCTTGTCCTCCAGCTAAATTATAACCCGTACCTGAAATAGAAAAGGTTGCATCCAAAGCAGTTGTGGGTGATGCTGTATTATTACAAAACTGATATGCCACATAGGTCGCAAGCGGTCCTTCAGATGGAACAGCACATGCCTTGTTACTATCTATTATTAAAGTATTAGATGACTTAAGGGTAATCGTTTGGCTGTTTGCCTTAGTCAATCCTCCCAGGAATACTCCAATCATTAATAAAGTTACTGGCAGGTTAAAACCAATTTTAATCAATCTATTATTAATTGGGATTTTCAAGGAATACAAAAAATCCATCTTTAACAATAAAGCGTAAAGTTGTTTCATCATTTATATTAATCTTAAGTTGTTTAAAATGCCGGATGACTTGGGGGGAGGGGTAATTTCGGCTGCAATAATACCGTTTAACCTTAAAAGGAAAAAACAAAACAAAAGTAATCTTACTGTAAGATTGACAAATATAAAGACTATCCATTTTCGGGCATATGAACACCCTAACTGTCTCGTCTTCACATTAGCGATTATTTAAGCACTTAATCGGATATATTCAAAATATAATTACAACTAAAACTCTCATATAAAAAAGTTAAAAAAGAATGAAGTAGTCTTGAAGTAGGTTGACTAATTACATTTTGTAATAAATATTACTTAGGAAGTTTTTTAATAAAAGATGATGGGGTAAAGCCAGTCTCTTTTTTAAAGATAGCTGCAAACTTACTATGAGACGAGAATCCACATTCGGAAGACAAATAACTAATTTTATAATGTAAATAAGCGGGATCATTTTTCATTTTTTCAATTATATAAGAAATCCGTAATTGATTAATATAGTTATTAAAATCCTTTTTTTTGTGCTTATTAATTACCCAAGATAAGTATTTTGGGTTGATCTTAAATTTAGCTGAAAGCTCCGTCAAAGTGAGTCCAGCATCAGTAAATTCATTACTATTCTCAAATTCTTGCAACATATCTATAATCGTCTTTTCTGTTTCTTCAGGCATAAAACGATCCATAGATTCATTGGTACTCTGCTTTAAACTTTCATTTTCGGAAACAACTAGATCTTTTACAACTACTTTTTGCCCTTTAATCTGTTTAACCTTAGACGGATTTCTCTTAACAATTAATAGATACAAAACACTACCCACGAACAAGATTGCTATACCCGAAATAATTATATAAACAAAAGAAAAACCTCCTCGTTGTTTTTCAACAAATCGATTGAACTCTGAATTTGCGACAGACTTTACTGCTTTTAAATTATCATCTTTAGCAGCAACATATTTTTTATGATATATGGCATAATTCTCCACATCCCTTATTTCACCATAATATCTTGATAAATCTCTATAAACCAATTCCAACAATGCAGCATACTGTGTAGATTCGGCTATTTTAAGGGATTTTATTAGATATAAGTTTGCTACATCGTATTCTTTACTTTCAAGAGAAATCAACCCCTTTCCATGGTAAACAATACCCTCCCATTGTGAATTTAAAACACCAGATTTAGCGAGTAAATTCAATGATTCATCATAATAGTACTTAGCTGAATCATATTGTCTAAGAAAAAGAAAACTTCTTCCTAGCATTTCAGAGTTTATTCCCAAGGAAAGATCCCTATAGGAAGCATCCTTCTGAGATTCAAAAAAGATATTAGCATGTTTCAGTAATTCAATTGATTCACCATATTTTTTTTCCCCTATGGCATAATATGCCTTTTCTTGAAAAATGATTCCCATATAGCTATCATAGGAACTTTCATCGGTAAACTTGTCACTTATAGCAACTGATTTTTGAAGATAAGTTTTCCCATGATCTGCTAATCCAACTATTCTATACTGAGTAGCCAAAAAACCATAAACCCTTGCCATCCATTGATAATTAAGATTAGCACTAGCCAATTCTTCAGCCTTCAAAGCATATTCAATCGCTTCGTTTCGCCTTCCTTGTTTCTCAAGTAAATCAGCCAAAAGCATTAATGATTTCACTTTTTGAATTTCGGTTTTGGAGCCTCTATATAATGAATCAGCAACCTTCTCAGCCCTTGTCATATCTAGTGCTGAAATCCTTACAGCAACATCATAAAAAATAGAATCAAATTCCTTCTTTTGTCTAATACCAACCTCTTGGGCTAAAAAAAAGAAAATAAAAAATGGGTACAGTACTATAAAAAGCTTTGAGATATACATTCAATTACTAATGAAGATTTGCTTTTGATTAGACCCGCAAAAGTATGAAAAGTCACAAATTTAGAGGATTTTTATTACAAAAAAGTCAAAGACATTCAACACATTTAACATCTAATAGATCAATTTAATCGACACAATTACTCTAAACCTCTCTCACGGATCTAGTTTAAATACCATAAATTTGCTTCAATACTCATTCTATAACAACCATAGTTAGTAAACCAAATAGGCCCCAACAAACAATCTTGACTAGATCTCTTAATCAAATGAATTTTTTACTAGACCATATAAAAGTTAACATCTATGACAGATGCGAACTACAAGTTTCAAATTATCGATTAGAATCAGAAAGTAAGGAATATGCAGCATGTAGATTTGATTTGAATGGGCTTCATATTATTAGTCGAAATTCAAAGATAACTACTAAAAAAACGGGGCAATTTGTAACATTCTGGCAGCGAAATGGAAAAGGCACAATAGCTCCTTTCCACCAATATGACTATTTTAATTTCTTTATAGTCAACGTCCAAAATGACGATAGAATTGGTCAATTTGTATTCCCAAAAACAGTTTTAATTAAGAATGGAATAATTTCAAGCGATAAAAAAGAAGGCAAAAGAGGTTTTCGTATTTATCCAATTTGGGATAATCCCGACAACAAACAGGCTAAAGCCGCCCAGCTTTGGCAACTTAATCATTTTTATGAAATTAAAGATATACTTGATTTTAATAAAATAAAAGAGCTCTATAATACTTATTAAAACGTAAGTACTTCTAAAAAAAAGTATTTGTAATTAAAATTACAGTACATACAATACATTTTTTTTTCAATTTTAGATCAAAATAACATTTTACATATAGTGTTTTTCAAAATGTTTATCGTAATATTGCAATATTAAATATCTAAAAATGGGAGCAACTAAAACAGAACACTTTACAGAGCAACAGAATAGAATGGCGTCGATTGCAAAAGCCTTAGGTCATCCTGCACGGATAGCAATCATTGAATACCTTTTAAAGGTAAACGCTTGTATTTGTAGTGACATTGTGGAAGAGCTTCCTCTGGCACAACCAACCATATCGCAACACCTCAAGGAGTTAAAAAATGCTGGATTAATTAAAGGAGAAGTTGAAGGAAATGCGATATGTTATTGCGTTAACCCCGAAACATTTGAAATATTAAAGGGCTATTTTAACAACATAATCAATACCGTATCCAACAATAAATGTTGTTAGCAACATACTAAACTCACCATACACTTAAAATAATTAATACGATGAACACAGAACAAGAAATAAAAGAAATGGTAAGGCAGAAATATAGCGAAATAGCCTTACAAGATAAAGAAACTAACACTGCCTCTTGTTGTGGCGCTGGTGGATGTACTACTGAAGTTTATAATATTATGAGTGAAGATTATGACGAACTTAGCGGATATAACCCAGAAGCAGATTTAGGGTTAGGTTGCGGTCTTCCTACCCAATTTGCTAAAATCAATAAAGGAAATACGGTAATTGATTTAGGAAGTGGTGCAGGAAACGATTGCTTTATTGCAAGGGCTGAAACAGGTGATACTGGCAAAGTTATCGGCATTGACTTTACAGAAGCAATGATTGACAAAGCACGTTCCAATGCTGAAAAATTAGGTTATAATAACGTAGAGTTTAGAAAAGGAGATATAGAAAGAATGCCTGTAACAGCAAATATAGCTGATGTAATTGTCAGCAACTGCGTATTGAATTTAGTTCCTAACAAACAAGCAGTCTTTTCCGAAATGTTTAGAGTTCTTAAACCTGGAGGCCATTTCAGTATCTCTGATATTGTAGTCACCGGACAACTTCCTTCCGAACTTCAAAATGCTGCAGAAATGTATGCAGGCTGTGTTGCGGGTGCCATCGATAAAGAACTATATCTTTCCTTTATATCAAAGGCTGGATTCACCAATGTTGTCATACAAAAAGACAAACCTATTAATGTTCCATCTGACATACTTAAAAACTATTTATCGGAACAAGATATTACTAAATACCTATCAAAAGACAGCATCATTCGAAGTATTACAGTATATGCTGAAAAACCAATAACGGAATGTAGCCCGGGTTCAGGTTGCTGTTAACTACAAAATAATTCTTATGTATCAAAAGCTGATCGAAACTATCGAAAATAGTGTACTCACCAAATTGGTAAATGAAGACCGAAAAATTGTACTTCATCCACTAATCGACTATATTCAAGATAAAATTAATGCTCAGGAGCACATACTTCTTAACTTTATCTGTACACATAATTCTAGAAGAAGTCATTTATCTCAGATATGGGCCCAAACAGCTGCAGCCTACTATAATATTGCAAATGTGCATTGCTATTCAGGAGGAACTGAAGCGACTGAATTATTTCCGAAGGTTGCGGAAATTTTGAAAAATCAAGGTTTAAATATTTTTAAAATAGCTGAAAGTTCCAATCCTATATATGCCATAAAATACAGTATTAACGCGCCTGCAATTATAGGTTTTTCAAAGTCCTTTGATAATCCATTTAATCCATCAGGAAGTTTTGGTGCTGTAATGACCTGTTCTCAGGCAGATGAAGGTTGCCCTTATATTGCTGGAGCGGAAAAAAGGATACCTGTTCGATATGAAGATCCAAAATCATCGGACAAAACACCTCAACAGAATGAAATATATACTCAGCGAAGTTTGCAAATCGCCTCTGAAATGTTCTATGTTTTTTCATCCTTGATAAATAAGCGTCCAAATTAGGGCGCTTATTAAAATATAAATTTTTGCCATCCACAATATTCATTCTAACTTTTAGACCCCAATAGAATTGCTTTTTGATAGTTTATTTTAGGTTAAAAACAACAAGGACTTCTGTAATATATTTACTATATTTTTTTTAAATTTATCGTACTACATAGAAAACAAAGGTTTTTTTAGTTTACAAACTACAACCACCTCCCCTACATGAAGGTTCAGGTAGATTATTCAAACATTTGCTAGTGCTTTTATTATGGATATAAAGAAAAGATTTGACCGCATTCTAAGTGTATTCATTCACTTACAATCTAAGCCAATAGTAACAGCCCAAGAACTAGCCGAACGTTTTAATGTTAGTCTACGAACTATATATAGAGACATTAGATCCTTAGAACAGGCTGGTGTACCCTTGTATAGCGAATCTGGAATAGGATACTCTATCGTTGATGGCTATAAGATTCCACCCACCTTATTTACCCAAGAAGAGGCTCTGAGTTTTGTTGCTGCAGAAAAAATAATGAATGTCTACGTAGATAAGGAATTGGGCGAACACTTTTCATCAGCCCTATTTAAAATGAAATCGGTATTACGTTCTTCACAAAAAAAAGAAGTATCACATATTTCTCCTTCTGTTTTAATGAGATATGACAAAAATGTATTTAATAAAAAAGTCCCTTCTGCATTATCAACACTATTCAAAAGCATTTCAACAAAACACCAAATCATTCTTGAATATAAAAATAATAGTGAAAATTCAGTATCTCAACGCATTGTTGAACCAATAGGGGTTTTTCTTGAAAACAATTACTGGTATCTCATAGCCTATTGCCATTTAAGGGATGGCTATAGACAATTTAGGGCAGATAGAATTCAATCCATAAAATTATTGGATATTGAATTTACACTTAAACATGAAAATCTGGAGGCCTATTTACCATCAAAAACTAATGACAAAAATGTATCAGTACGCATTTTAGTAGAAAAATCAATAGCTTCCTATCTTGTATGGGATAGAAATTATTATGGTTTTGTAGAAGAAATTAATTGTGGAGACAAGGTTGAAATGCGATTTATGATGAATAGTTTAAACAATGGATTTGCACGTTGGTATTTAATGTTTGCCGATAAAGCTGATATTATTGAACCCGATGAGCTCCATTCTCAAGTGCTGCATTTACTAGAAAAAAGTAGAACTAGAATAAATGAAAAAAAAGTCCCTTCAAACAAATGAAAGGACTTTATATTACTTAAAGGGTCTCCCAAAAAAACGGAGGCTGTATATCTAAAGCTCTTAAATAGACGTATGCCTGCCCTCTATGATGTATTTCGTTATCTATGAAATAGAAAATATGTTGCTTGATTTGAAAATTATACTCCCCAAAAAGTACGAACTCCTTTTGGAAATCTGATTCCGGAATTTGAACAAATAGCTCATTAATTGCCAATGTATCTTCATCCCATCGTTTAAGTAATTCCTCCTTTGTCTTAAAAGTTGGCTTTTCATCAAACTTCATAGACTTATTCATCACTATAGACTTCAAAGATGGTGTTGCAATGGCTATAAATTCTGCACACATTTGTGAAAACGGACGCATGCCTCCTATAGAGAATTCAAACAAGTCCTTTTCTGGGAATACTTCAATTACTTTGCGGGTCAATCGGCGTTGAGCTTGCCAATACTCTAACAGTTCGTTTTTTGATAGAATTTCATTTTTCATGATTGATACTTTTTATTTGATAAGTCAAATGTAGAAGCGAACTTTGACAACAGTATGTCAACAAGTGCTCCAACCAAGAAAAATAAAAATAACTACGAATGAGATCCATTTTGGGTTGTGTCGTATTAAACCATTGGAATTCAAGATATCTTTTCAAATTTGCACATTAAGCGGCCAATGAAAAAAAGTTTTAAACACCGTCGATTTAGAATCAATGATCTGAACCTTTCTAATTATATGTACCACCTCCATGCCGGCCAATGTCATTTGAGCGGACTCAAATTCCTTAAATCCACTACTAATAGTGATACGCCGTTTGATAGTTCGGTGTTCTTGCTCTACTAGATTGTTCAGGTACTTACATTGATGAACTTTTATCTTTTTCACTTTACAACTTCGTTTGTTCCATGTTTTTATACCAGAGGTGTAAGCACCACCTTTATGGATATATATTACCTTGGGTTTACCATTATTCAATATCCCTCTATTGAGAAACTTCTAGTGCGAACCCTTCATACTGCATTTTGTTAACAAAAAATCAACGGTATTACCACATTTATCCACCGCTCTATATAAATAGCGATCCATCCCTCCTACCTTGACATAGGTTTCATCCATTTACCAACTATGACTAACACTAGGTATTCTTTTATGCATATTGCTCTCTAACTCTTTCGAAATCTTGTAAACCCATCGCTGAATCATAGAATGATCTACTATTACGCCTCTTAGTGCCATTAATTCTTCCACATTCCAATAGCCTAAAGTGAATCGCATTTTAAAATAAACCGCTTGTAAAATCACAACTCTTGGATAACGATGATGCTTGATCATAAAATATCTCTTTAGTAACTCCTAAAAAAGTACTTTTATAAATCTTCAACATTTAATGCTACAGAACCAAAGCAAGAGTTAATGAAATTTCCATTCGATAATGTTGGTAAAAAAATCGAACATTAACTTCTATATTCAAATATTAAGCATAGTCTCATATTAAATAAATCAAAAATTACTGTAATATTTTATAAGATTATTTGTATTAAAAAAAATATATTATTATGTTAGTTACTATTAAACAAACATATACATGTATGTAACCATAAATTCAATTACAAAAAGCTTTCCCAAATGATTTGAATTAAATTTTATAAAATATCAAAATATTATTGCGCAATAGTAGGTGGAAGCTGAAAAACCTTAAAGAGTAGGCAATAATTTACAACTTTTAATTATGAAATTGGAACGCTTACGTTCAAAGAAGTATGCAAAAGTTGAAAACTTGCAACAAATTGTAGGCGGTGATGAGCCAATGTGGTCCCTTGTGATGACTGCTCCAAATCATTTTACGGATGATCTATACGAATAGGATCCCGATATGTGATATTTGATTTGGATGAGAAACTTTTAAAGGTTTCTCATCTTTTCGATTTTAAAATAACATCAATTTTAACTTAATGAAATATATCTTCCCAATTGTTTTTCTAGTTTTTTTAAGTAGCTGTTCGAAATCTACTATTGGTAGTTATACTAAAGCTCCATGTTATAGCCTGTTGAAGGACATGTATATCAATGATACCCTAGACTTTTATTTAACAACCTTTGGTGATACGGAAATTTCATGGTACAAGAAAGGGTATTCAGGATTTAGGGTTAAAGGTCAAACGTTTCTACTTTCAAATGCGCGATTAGATAACGGTTTTGATAGTAACATCTATCATTTTTCTTCGCTAGATTCATATTTGAAAAAAGTATCTAGAAAAAATTTGAAGAATTTTTCATTAATCCAGATGCCGATTATCACGAGAAATAACCAGAGAATAGATTCTGTTTTCCAAGTTAATTATAAAAGAAACAAATTAAACATAGTTGAAAATATTGTGAAAATTGGTGATGATTCTTACTTAAGATTTGTAGGTAGTGTTAATCCTGGTTACCAGGGAGATATAGATTATTTGGAGTTAATGTCTTTGGAGCGAGCCAAGTTATTATATATTAAACCTAATTCTGATTTAGAATCAGATTCCAATAATTTCTTTAAAATTCGTAAGAAATTGGATAGTCTTTTTGGTAATAATCACAGTTATCAGATAAAGTATCTTCAAAAACTATATCGAGAATCCGAAAAATTGGATCCTATCACGATCAAACAATTGAATTTGGAATATGTCAATCTATACAATAAGACAGGAGATTATAAAGCAGCCTATCATTATCAAACTCTTTTTGATCCCTCTACTGAACAAAAAACTGTGACGACTCCAAATGATTCTACAAGCAATTTGGATTTCGAAACAATCCAAGATTTTGTGAAGACTCATTCCAACAAAATGGATGTTTTTATACTAAATGATCATCATTCCTTTCCAATTACAAGATGGGTAGGAGCTATCTTTTTAGAAGAATTGTATAAAACTGGATTTAGATACCTGGCAGTTGAAACTTTGGCGAATTGGGAAGGAATGGAATCATATTCCATTATAAATTATAAAAACGGGTATTACTCCGATGAACCTACATTCAATTTATTCCTACAGCTCGCACTTAAAAAGGGATTTAAACTTATTCCATACGAGAACTATAATTTATGTTCAGCTACAGACAAAGAAGGGAATAAAGACAGAGCCTACTGCATGAATTTAAGGGAGGAAAATCAAGCGAGTAATATTGCAAAGATTTACAATAAGGATCCAAATGCTAAAATTTTTGTATTTGCTGGACATGGACATGGGAAAAGGGTAAAAAAGGATAAATTCACTCCTATGGGATATATATTAGATAGTATCCTGTCAGCTAAAAATGTTGTAAGTGTGGATCAGGTTTCTCTACTTACCAAAAATGAAAATCGCTTCACAATTGATAATTTACGAAACAGGCAATTTTCAAGGACTCCAGCCTTTATTAAAGAAAGAGGGGCTTATTATGCCATCAATGAGGGTTTTGATGCGGTGCTTTCGCTTCCCATTATTAAAGCTGAATCCAAAAACCTTTCTGAATATTCTCACTGGTACTACCAAAAGAATGATGTAAACAACAAAAGGATAGAATTGGAAGAGGTGCCTGAAGCTAATTGGGTTAAAATTTATATTAAAGATGAAAGAGAATTTGATAGGTGTCAAAAAATACCGGTATTTCAATCTGAACTAATCAAGCTTGATAAAACCATAATTTACCTTCCTTCTGATTTCGAATATCAGATAAATTATTACGATCAAAATGACAAACTGATAAAATCGAACTAAATATATGGTAGTTATTTTGAGTACAGATACAGACCAATCAACTAACATGGTTCTTGATTGGCTAATTTAAATGAATTAGACATGTATAACCTTAAACTAGCGGCGTAGTCATTCAACTATTTGTCCAGTTTTTTGTTGCAAGTCCAAGAACCAAGTTTCAAGCATTCTCAACAATTAGAAGAACATTTGAAACCCATCATCAAGCTATTATTAATTACTTTAATACTAGGAGTAAAAATGCCGCAACAGAATCTTTTAATGCTAAAATAAAGTAGTTAAGAAGGGTGTTTGATGTGAAGTCTTTCTTTTACAGATTATATAAAATTTATGCCTAGACCCAGAATTTGGGCCTGACCCCTAAAAACCTAAAAACCAGACGTTTCACAAGAATCATGTGATTTTAATTGCTATTTAAATAGCTTTCAGTGAGCTTGACAAATCAATTTTCGAATCATTTTTTGGAAGATTTGAGGAGATTAAACCAAGCAAAAAATTGACAGTTTATACTCTACCCCATTCAAACAATTTTGTAGATAACTCAACCTCATGATAAAGAACTAACTCTTTAAATGTATAGATAATATCTCGGGAATATCCCATACCTTTAAATGCTTTAGAAACACTTTCTGGACGTTATGTATTAATGTCATAATTTGCTCATCAAATCTCTTTTCCTGTAAAAATGATCTCCCAAAATCAGTTTATAGGGAGGAAAATTTAAATTCATTATGCAAATCATTTTTGATACTGCATTTTACCGATGGGTTACATAAATTAGACACTCCATCAAAAAGTATTACTTTCATGTTTTTAAACTTAACTTTTTTGCATTTGTTCAATCATTGATTTTACTAATTCTGCCTTTTTAATAATCAATAGAGATTCATTAATGGTTTTCCCTTTTTTATTTTCTTCAAATAGGGTATTTATTTTTTCCATCTCTTTTTTGAAATCAAAATCATCTGCATATCCTAACTTTTCAATTTCCGTAGTCCAAAAGAAATCCTCTGACCATATTACTAGCCCGGGTAGACCAAAGTAATTAACGGGTCCATAAGGGACTGGAACTTTATCTGTATACCAAACCGTTAACAGCATATCTTTATTTTTGGAAACTGCCTTTTTACAACTCATCCCGGAAATAACCTTGGTCTCATCAGTTAACACCCATTCAATATCTTCAGTAGCCCCTTCGGAATAAAATTCTCGCTGAAAAATTTGCTCGTATTTCTTTACTTCATTAGCATCCTTTTTAATAACAAAATCTAACCGGTCATTTACCATATACTGTACATTTTCCGTACCCGCCGGTTTATTGATAATTATAGTATCCAGTTTATAAATAGATTGGTTACTTTGTAAATCAATATAAAGAGAATACTTATATTGATATCCCTTTGCGAGTTCTACAGTTTCGGGATGAATCTTAAATAGTTCACTGTCCTCTGGAGGTGTATCATGGGTACTTATGGGATAAGCAGAATAACTTATTTTTATAATTTTCTCTTTATTTTGAGCAGACAGGGTTATAACCATCAGCAGGGATAGAGTAAGAAAGATTTTTTTCATGACATTGCTATTCAAAATTTATATGAAGTTCCTATAATTAAATAGTTAAGACTATTTTCATTGTAATTACTCTGAATCAAATTGCCATCTGACTTAACGCTTAAACTTGTTAAATCTGTATTAGGAAAATTAAATAAATGGAATAAATAATTTCCTCTTAGAAAAACACTCATTTTCTTATTCAATTTAACCGTTGCTTCTATGCTCATAAAAGGGGATTTAAACTTAAAATCCTCATTTTTAAAAATGTTTTGCCCTATACTGATTTTAGCTTCAAGTTTATCCTTTTTTTTACTTATAGTTCCCCCATAGGTATACCGTTTATTGTTGTTGAGTACCTGGTTGCCAAGAAAGAGATGTTGGTGATTGATAGACATTTTAAGATATAATTCATCAAAAAAAATGCCTTTAGGTTCAATTCCCGTACTAAATCCATATTGATACTGATCTACATTATACATGCGCTCCTCTGGGGTAAAGGTTGGAAACTTATCAAACTTTGCAGAGAAATCCGAATTGAACCGAAGAAGATGATATTTTTTAGAAAAATAAAACCCTTTTCCTAAAGCAACACTATACTTAGAGGATCTCTTCTTTTCAATCAAACGGTTTTGATAATAAAATATATTTTGTTCGATTATTTGAAAAATAGGTTCTAGATAATCGCGCTGTTCACCATAAGAATAAGACGTCCTAAAAGACTGAGTTTTTATTATACTAGAATAATTATAGCCAATGCTAAATTGGTTAAATCTTGAAATATTATTTAAGATGTCATCTGTATTGAGAAATCTTGTATTATACGATACTGTTAGGGAATCAATTGCATAATTTATTTCAGTCAGTGCATTGGCCTGTGTATAACTCATTACTATGGTACTGTTTTCGTTTAAATTCCAATCTGAATTTATATATACATCTAAAGTGCCTTTATTCTCTTTCAGGTCTTTGTTCCTTACCCTGATAGTTTGCGGAAGGAATTCAATATTATATTCCCATTTTTTATTTTGTCCCCTAAATGATAATAAGCCCTGGTAATATCCGCCTTTTCTTTCAGTATCATTTTTGTAATTTAAGTTTTCATTAAACGTTTTGATTTTAAATCCTAACGAGGCCGTTAGCATATTTGAAAACTTGTAGTCCATTATAGAATTTGCTTTTAGGTAGAGGTTATTAAAATCATATTCCTGTCTAAGATTATCACCATTGGAGTTTATCGAATAATTCGAGTTAAAATTATTTTTAGAATGTTCCAGGTCATACTCCAATATAGAAGAAAGAATTATCCTTTGATGTAGCCTGGCTTGAAGTTCAAGCTTTGAAATATTTAAAAGACTTATTGCATTGTTTCTGTTATCTTCAGTAATAGTGTCCATAGTTGGGTAAAAGTTAAGAACTGTAGAACGGTCTTTATCCCTGTCTTCCAGATAAGTAATATTGGAATGAAAAGAAAGAATAGCTTTTTTAGATAGGGCTCTGTAGTAGGACATATTACTCAAAAAGGAATTACCTTTTTGCAAACTTTCCAGCTCCCTTTTATTTAGCAAGGTTGTACTATCATCAATTTCCGAAGTTGTATTTTTTTTTTGGTTCAGATTATTATAATATAATACTATTCCCAGTCTCGATTTTTTATTCTCTTTTCTGAGGGTAATACTGGAATTCGAGGTAAAGGATTCTGCAAGCAGATCATCTTCGGCAAAAAAATCAGTAAAGTGATCTTTAAAGAATTCAGAGGATTGTTCCTTTATTTCTTCAGAGATATTGGTAAAACTGAAACTTTTCTTTCCAATATTATTGGTGTTACTTGTAATAAAAGCATTTAGATAATCTGAAAAATACAAACCTCTAAAGTTTAATTGATATTTGTTTTTTACTCCATAAGCACCTTCTACTGAAGGTTTAAAGATTCCTTTAAACTCATCCCTAGTATTTACGTTAATGACGGTTTCGGTAAAATTTTCAAAGTCTATCTTATACTGATCTCTATAATTATTAATCAGTTCTATGTCATTCATCATGTCATATTCCAGGTTATCAAGAGCTATCTTATTTTGATTGACAAAGACTTCCTTCTTGTTGATTAGTACCTTATGAATTATTTTTCCTCTAAAAGTTATTCCTCCATCTTCTGAAACCACAAAACCTTCTGTTTTGTTTAATATATCCCGCAATGTTGACCGTTCCGTTAATTTAAGGCTATCGGTTTTAATTGCCATAGTATCCTTTATTTTTTGTATTTCAATAACAATTTCTTCCAGATTAAATGATTTCTCTTTAAGCGTTAAATTATAAGCAGTTTTGGATGCGCTAATAGTTAATATTTTACTTACTTTTTCATAATTAAGATGAGTTGCAATTAATAACAGCGAATCTTTAATTTGAGGTTTCACTGTAATTTCATAATCACCATTTCCATTGGTAATGGCATAACCAATTGTTGAATCAGTATTTTTAATATCAGTAAGTACAATCGCTACTCCTTCTATGGGTTGGTTGGAGGTGTTAGTTATATTTCCCTTTACCACAACATCTTGTGCTAAAACTGTTTGAAAGCAACCAGTAAGTCCTATCAAAAAAAATATACAATATTTATAGATATAATACATTAATTATTTTACAAGTTATCTAATTTCATCGTAATAGGCTGCGATATTCCAAACAATCATAACCGCAGCGAATATGGGTAACTGGAGAATAAAGGAAATTCCCAAATGCATTCTAATTACTGCTATCAATTTAATCCTCTTCGTTGTTTTGTTTACAATTAAAAACGGGTATCCAGGTTCTAATATAACCGTTAGAATCCCTACCATTGCTAAAACAAATGGAGGGATTTTAAAAACAATTTTTATTGTTAGAGTTTAATCACTATTAAAAAAACTATAGGAGGTATTTTTCTTACATAAAAACCATGAATATACTTGGTTTATATAAATCTTTTGTTGTGTTAAGAAAATTTTAACATTTAATTTTTCCTACATTTAAGAAAAAAATCCTATTATTTCTATTGTACATCACTATTCGATTTACCATAAAATTTAAGAAAGATAAAGATTGGTTTTAGTGTTGATATTATATTTGAATTTTAAAAATAAGGTTACCATAACCAATTAAAAAGGGGAAAATTCCCCTTTTTCTTCTTTTACTGAATTTGCAATATTCTATACTAAAGATTCTTCATGCTTTTGTTTTTCTTCATTTGATTAATACTGATGGGAAGCAATAGAATTAGAAAATGAACTCATAAAACAAGCTAGGGTAAAGAACAAATCATTTGTTCCAGAAGAATTCAATAATGGGGATACTAGAAAGCAATTATTAGCTAGAAGTAGGTATCTACTATACAAAGATCCAAATAATTGGACTGAGAATCAATACGAAAGAAGTAAGATATTGTTTAATCAATAATAAAAATAGCCTTTAATCTTGTTCAAGGACTTAGAAACATATTCAATACAGCAACCTCTGTCGAGACCGCATATACTAAAATGGCGCATTGGTACAAAGATGTAGAAAATACAGGTTTTAGGGCATTCAATACCATTGCAAACACCATAACAGTTAATTACAGATCCATCCTGAATTATTTTATAAACAGAAGCACAAACGCTTCCGCTGAATCATTCAATGCTAAAATAAAAGCTTTTAGAAGTCAATTCAGAGGGGTTAGAAACATAGAATTCTTCCTATATAGATTGACCAAAATATTTGCGTAAACACAACATTTAGTCTTGATCCAACACAACATTTAGTCTTGATCCAGAATTTGGGCCTGACCCCTAAAAACCTAAAAACCACACGTTTCATAAGAATCGTGTGGTTTTAATTGCTATTTAACTAGCTTTCAGTGACCTCGACAGGATTCAAACCTGTAACCTTCTGAGCCGTAATCAGATGCGCTATTCAGTTGCGCCACGAGGCCTATTAAAAGTGTGCTCACTGTTACTGTAAGCGGGTGCAAATATAGAACTTTCCAATATAATTCAAAACTTTTTGAAATGTTTTTTAAGTACTTTTTTACTTTAAAAACACCGTACCTCAATAACAATTTCGTTTTCAATTAAATAGCATAAATAAAAAAGCCATCACTGAAATGATGGCTTTTTTATACTATATAAATATATTATTTTTTTGATTCACCTTTATCAGTTAAGGTATCAAACATAACAGGTGTAGCAATAAATATTGATGAATAGGTTCCGACAATTACACCAACAATCATAGCAAACATAAATCCTCTTAAAGTCTCTCCACCAAAAATGAATATTGACAATAATACAACTAGAGTAGTTAATGAGGTATTCAATGTACGTCCTAAGGTGCTATTTAAAGCCATATTAGTATTATCACCACCTCTCCAGCCTCGCTCAGAGATAATCTCACGAATACGGTCAAATACAACCACAGTATCGTTTAATGAATAACCAATAACTGTAAGAATAGCTGCAATGAAAGCCTGATCAATCTCCATGTTAAATGGCATAAATTTATAAGTCAATGAGAATATCCCCAATACGATGATCACATCATGCGCAAGTGCAGCAACAGCACCTAAAGAGAATTGCCATCTTCTAAAACGCAATAATATATAAAGGAATACCACGGCTAACGAACCAAGAACAGACCAGAAAGCACCTTGCTTAATATCATCAGCAATGGTTGGACCCACTTTAATTGATTGCATAATTCCAACAGCCTTATCGTCCGCACCATCCACAAATTGATTATATGTATAACCACTAGGTAAGTATTTCTGAACTGCAGAATATAATTTTTCTTGGATTTCCTTATCTACACCTTCTCCTTCTTCATCAACTTTATACTTGGTAGTGATCTTAACTTGATTTGCTTCACCAAAGGTTTTCACTTCGGCGCTTCCAAAAACCGCATTAACATCTACAGCTATTTCAGAAGGATTTACTGGTTTTTCAAAACGAACCTGATAAGAACGCCCTCCTACAAAGTCAACTCCTTGATTAAGACCTTGTGTAAACAAAGAAAATAAACTAATCACAATCAGAGCTCCTGATATAATATAAGTAACCTTACGTTTAGCCAAGAAATCTATAGAAAGGTTTTTAAACAAATTCTTTGTAAGACCGGTAGCAAACTCAAGGGTTCTTCCACCTTTTTCCAAATACCACTCAATAAGCAATCGAGTAATGAATATAGCGGTAAACAAAGACGTAAGAATACCAATTATCAAGGTAGTAGCAAATCCTTGAATAGGACCTGTACCAAATATCAACAAAATAATAGCAGTAAGTCCAGTAGTAATGTTGGCATCTAAAATAGAAGACAACGCGTTACCAAAACCATCCTCTACCGCCTGCTTCATTCCCTTTCCTTTAGCAAGTTCTTCCTTTGCTCTTTCGAAAATTAGAACGTTGGCATCAACTGACATACCAATAGTTAAAACAATACCCGCAATACCTGGTAAGGTAAGTACTGCTCCCAATCCTGCTAAGACTCCAAATATTAAAACAATATTGAAAACCAATGCAACATTAGCAAATCCTCCCGCTTTACCGTAATAGAAAATCATCCAAACTAGGACCAAAGAGAAGGCAATAATGAAAGATTTAAATCCACTGTCAATAGCCTCATGCCCTAGTGAAGGACCAACAATTTCTGATTGAATAATATCAGCAGAAGCTGGCAATTTACCTGCACGTAATACATTAGCTAAGTCAGTTGCTTCATTTAAAGTAAAGTTTCCGGTAATTTCAGAACTTCCACCTGCTATTGGACCTTTAGAAACTCCTGGTGCCGAATACACAATGTTATCTAGTACAATAGCAATATTGCTTTGGTCTTTAAATGCTTTTCCTGTTAACTCTTCCCATATTTTTGCTCCTTTACCATTCATCTGCATAGATACAGCAGGTTTGTTACTCATGTCATATGTTTGAGTGGCATCGGTAACTACTCCCCCACTAAGCGGAGGAATTCCTTCACGATTACTCTTAAGAGCATATAAATCAATTAGTTCACTATCCTTAGTTGGTTTACTCCATACAAATCTTGCGAACTGCAATTCTGCAGGAAGTACTTGTTTGGCTTCAGGAGATTTAAGATAACTATTAACTTTAGCAGTATCTTTAATAGCAAATGAGAAAATTACAGGCGAACCTTGGTAGGTTGGTGCTGCAATCAAATCAAACAATGGATTCACTTGATTATTCTCTACTGAATCTTGTGCTACATCAGTCAATAATGAATCTATCTCACTTTCAGTATTAACAACCTCATTAGCTGGTTCTTCTGAAACTACTCTAGCCTTTAAACGCTCATTCAAAGCATTCATATAGGAATATACATCCACATTTTTATAGGTTTCCCAGAACTCTAATTGTGCAGTACTTTGTAGTAAACCTTTTACACGATCAATATCCTTGGCACCTGGCAATTCAACCAAAATACGTCCAGAAGTTCCTAAACGTTGAATATTAGGTTGAGTAACACCAAATTTATCGATACGTTTACGTAGAACTTCAAAAGCTGAGGTAATAGACTCATCAACCTTACGACGAATGATAGGGCGAACCTCACCATTGGTCATTTGGAAATTTATTTCATCACTTAATGTTTTATTAGCAAATACATCAGGAGAAGCTAAATTCCCCTGGTTCTTATCCATTGCATCAAAAAACAAGTCTATATAAGTTTTATCACTATTCTTAGAAGCGGCATCAGCATCTGCCAATGACTTATTGAAAGCGGCGTCCTTACTGTTATTCGATAATCCCTTCAAGATATCTTTAACAGAAATTTGAAGCGTTACATTAATACCTCCTTTAAGATCAAGACCCTTATTGAGTTCTTTCTCTTTAGCCTCGTTGTAAGTGTATTTAGCGATTCCAATGTTGTATACTTCAACATTTCCTATGGAATCCAAATACCTTGCCTCTGCTGCCTCACGCTTTGCTACAAAATCTTCTTCTCCTTCAGAAAACTGACTGATAGAAACGGATTTAGCATCCTTTTCAATTTTGTTGGTGATAAATGTAAATGATAGCTGATAAATACTAACAATTCCAAATAAAATAGCAAACAGTTTAATTAATCCCTTGTTCTGCATTCGTACTATTATTTAATGGTCATTTTTTTTAAATCGAGCAAATATATAATTTACGACACGATTTAACCAATTTATTTTGTTTTTTTTACTGCAATCAAAAAATATAGCTACATCGCTACAACCCACATTCTTACGTAGAAACACGACGGAAGTAATCAATTTTTAATTAGATTTTACCTCCTTATAAATCAATTGTTTCCCTCCAACTTTTTTAAGTAATCTTTTACGATCAATCTTCATTAGACAAAAAAAACATTCCATAAAAAAACTCCCTTATTCGGGAGTTTTCTATAACGTAATTTTCAAATGGTTTACAACACATTTGACAATGCCTCGTTCATAGTTCGAACAGCTGCTGCGCTTTTGGCAAACAACTCTTTCTCACCGTCATTAAGCTCAACATCTACAATTTGTTCAACTCCATTCTTCCCTATAATACAAGGTACACCTATACAAATATCATCCTGACCATACTCTCCTTCAAGGAAAACAGAGCAAGGAATCATTTTCTTTTGATCATTTAAAATACTATCCACCAAATACGCTACGGAAGCACCTGGAGCATACCAAGCTGAGGTACCTAAAAGTTTAGTTAAAGTAGCTCCGCCAACCATAGTATCAGCCGCTACCTGCCCCAATGCTTCATCGGTAAGGAATTGAGAAACAGGCACTCCATTGTATGACGCTAAACGAGTTAAAGGAATCATAGTAGTATCACCATGACCACCTATTACCATTCCTTTTATATCATTAACTGGCTTATCAAGAGCTAAGGACAAATATGTTTTAAAGCGTGCGCTATCAAGTGCTCCCCCCATACCTATAATCCTATTCTTAGGTAAACCTGTAGCCTTCAATGCCAAATAGGTCATAGTATCCATTGGATTAGAAACAACCACTATAATAGTATTTGGAGAGTATTGCAAAACACTTTCTGAAACCGACTTTACAATACCTGCATTGATACCTATTAGCTCTTCGCGAGTCATTCCGGGTTTACGAGGTATTCCTGATGTAATTACTACTACATCACTTCCAGCAGTTTTACTATAATCATTGGTTACACCCACCACACGGGTATTAAACCCTGTATTGCTGGCGCATTGCATAATATCCAACGCTTTTCCCTCTGCAAATCCTTCTTTAATATCCAAAAGAACCACCTCACTGGCAATACCTCTGTAAGCAATCACATCGGCACAAGTAGCACCTACATTTCCTGCTCCTACTATTGTAACTTTCATGTATAAAATTTTTAAAGATTGATAGTTTTAAACTCTCGCAAAATTAAGGAATTAATGACTAATTGCCCAGTATGCCTCCTTTAAATATTTACTAACGTACACCAAAATTTAACCCAAATGAAACATTATTATACTCTGCCATTGTGTAATCCACATGTACACCAAAGATCCCTAACTTAAGACGTGCACCTACAGTACCCCGTAGACCAGAAACCGTACTTTCTACTGAAAATGGATCCACAATCGTCTCTGAAGAAACAAAACCACTTTTCACTCGATACGTCCCTTTGAGATCCGTTTCAGATTTTCCGGAAATATACCCAATCCCTCCATAGAAATTTATTACAGGTAATTTAGTGGAACCTATCAATTGAAAAAGCCATGTATTCGTCGCATTTTCAAAACGTTGATTTTCCCCTTCTACTACATTTGTCTCTGTAAAATCATATCCACCACTCACATGTGTATAGGCTACAAGACCAGAAATCGCAACTGGCATTACCTCCCCTGTTGGCAGCCAATGAGTAATCTCATGCTGAATAGCTCCGCCAAACATCTGAGCGTGGTACGTATCAGTTTCAACTTTTGGAAGAAAACGCGCTTTAAGCTCAGTCCCCTCAAAAACTCCTAACGAAGCCTGCAAAAATGCAGAGGGTACAAAATTGATATTTGAATTGGCCAATCCAGTAGGAAGTTCAAACTCCGCTTCCTGAGTAGTCCCTAACGGACCACTACTCTCCACATAGGCAAAAACACCCGTTATATCTCCTAACGAGGTCGACACCTCCTTTGACAAACTTCCATCTCTAAATTGCAGATTTTCATAGTCCGCTGTATTCAAAACAAATGATTTGTGTGAACTCCCAGTAAATGAGGCCCCACCAACTAAAGAAATCTCAAATCCAAGAACTTTTTTAACCTTGGCAGTATTGAACCACCCATTATTCATGCTATACATCGCACTGTTAGTACCTGGAGCCAAATAGGAATTAGTAAAACGTCCAGCATCAGCCACTCCTGCCGCCAATAAATCATTGAGATTATCTTGCGCCTTCACGCCTATGGATAGACATAGCAAAGCACATAAAGAAAAGGTTACATTTTTCATAGTAGGTTTAAATTTAGGACATAAAAAAACTCACGTATAGAACGTGAGTTTTTTAAATTTATTTAAAGATTAAGCATCAATTTTAGCATAAGCAGCATTCTTCTCAATGAACTCCCTACGCGGCGGAACTTCATCTCCCATCAACATAGAAAAAATCCTATCAGCCTCCCCTCCATTATCAATAGTAACTTGACGTAAGGTTCTAAATTCAGGATTCATTGTAGTCTCCCATAATTGCTCAGCATTCATCTCTCCAAGCCCCTTATAACGCTGAACATTGGATCCTGAACCGAACTCCTCCTGCAATTTATCACGCTCTTTATCATTCCACGCATATGATTTTTTATTTCCTTTTTTAACCAAATACAATGGAGGAGTCGCAATAAATACGTGACCATTTTCTATAAGCTCCTTCATATATCGGAAGAAGAATGTAAGTATAAGTGTTGCAATGTGAGAACCATCGACATCAGCATCACACATAATTACAACTTTATGATAACGGAGTTTTTCAAGATTCAAAGCTTTACTATCCTCTTCTGTGCCAATAGTAACCCCTAATGCCGTAAAAATGTTTCGAATTTCTTCATTCTCGAACACTTTATGTTGCATGGCCTTCTCTACATTCAAAATCTTACCACGTAGTGGAAGAATTGCTTGAAAATTACGATCACGTCCTTGTTTAGCCGTACCGCCCGCTGAGTCTCCCTCAACAAGGAATACCTCACATTTTACAGGATCTTGCTCAGCACAATCCGATAATTTACCAGGAAGTCCTCCACCACTCATCACGGTTTTACGCTGCACCATCTCACGGGCCTTACGAGCTGCATGACGAGCCTGAGCAGCCAAAATAACCTTTTGCACAATGGTACGGGCATCATTAGGATGCTCTTCCAAATAATTTTCCAACATTTCAGAAACCGCTTGCGATACAGCCGCTGTAACTTCCCTATTTCCTAATTTAGTTTTGGTCTGTCCTTCAAATTGAGGTTCTGCAACCTTAACAGATACAATAGCAGTTAATCCTTCACGGAAATCATCTCCTGAAATTTCGAACTTCAATTTATCTAACATCCCTGAAGAATCCGCATATTTCTTCAAAGTTGTAGTCAAACCTCTTCTAAAACCAGCCAAATGCGTACCGCCTTCATGTGTATTAATATTGTTCACATACGAATGAAGATTCTCATTAAACGAAGAATTATATACCATTGCCACTTCAACAGGAATATCATTTTTCTCTCCTTCCATAGAGATAACCTCAGCAATAATTGGCTCTCGATTTCCATCCAAAAAACGAATAAACTCTTTTAACCCTTCTTGAGAATGAAATACCTCACCTTCAAATTCACCATTTTCCTTTTTATGACGTCTATCAGTTAAAGTAATGGTAATTCCTTTATTGAGATATGACAATTCACGCATACGAGAAGCAAGTGTATCATAACTATACTCCAAGGTTTGCTGAAAAATTGTACTATCAGGTTTGAAGGTAACAATAGTCCCTCGCTTATCAGTTGTCCCAATTTGCTTAACAGGATAAATCGCCTTTCCGCGTTCATATTCTTGCTCCCAAACAACTCCTTCACGGTGAACAGTGGCACGCAAATGATCAGACAACGCATTAACACAAGACACACCTACACCATGTAAACCTCCTGAAACCTTATACGAGTCTTTATCAAACTTACCTCCAGCTCCAATTTTGGTCATTACCACTTCCAAAGCTGAAATCCCTTCTTTCTTGTGTATATCTACCGGAATTCCACGACCATTATCTTCTACCGTAATGGAATTATCTTCGTTTATAGTTACTTTAATAGTATCACAATGACCAGCCAACGCCTCATCTATAGAGTTATCAACCACCTCATATACTAAATGGTGCAATCCACGTGGCCCAACATCACCAATATACATTGAAGGACGCATACGTACGTGCTCCATTCCCTCCAGCGCTTGAATACTATCTGCAGAATAATTATTATTCTTCTTTACTTCTTCACTCATAAAATCAGTGCTTTTTTAATAAAAATTGCATAACAGGCAAATATAACAAACCTTACCTAAATTCAGGGTTTTCATTGCTTTTTAACCATATAAGTTATCAACAAAAATTGTGGAAAATAGCTCCTTAAACAAAATGAGCTCACCTTTCAGTGAGCTCATTTAAATCAGCAATTATATATGAATAGCAATTATTTTTCGTATGCATCGGCATGCACCTTGGCAACAGCCCTACCTGAAGGGTCGTTCATATTTTTAAACGCCTCATCCCATTCCAGAGCTATTTTCGTACTACAAGCCACTGATGGTTCTTGAGGCACACATAAGGCTGCAGCATCACTAGGAAAATGCTCAGCAAAAATTGAACGGTAATAAAATTCCTCCTTAGAGGTAGGCGTCTGTAAAGGAAAACGATATTTAGCATTAGCTAGTTGCTCATCTGTAACTTCTTCACTAACAACCTTCTTAAGAGTATCTATCCAACTATACCCAACTCCATCCGAAAATTGCTCCTTTTGTCTCCAAGCGACACTTTCAGGTAAATAGGATTCAAACGCCTTACGAACAACCCACTTTTCCATACGTTCACCATTAATCATCTTATCCTTTGGATTAAGACGCATGGCTACGTCCATAAACTCCTTATCTAAAAAGGGCACCCTTCCTTCTATCCCCCATGCTGCTAAACTTTTATTGGCTCGCAAACAATCATACATATGAAGCTTATCTAATTTTCGAACTGTTTCTTCATGAAATTCCTGAGCATTAGGAGCTTTATGAAAATAAAGATATCCTCCAAAAAGTTCATCCGCCCCTTCGCCTGACAATACCATTTTTATCCCCATTGATTTGATTACGCGTGCCATAAGATACATCGGGGTTGAGGCCCTTACCGTGGTAATATCATAGGTTTCAAGGTTATAAATCACATCTCGTATAGCATCCAACCCTTCTTGAATAGTAAATTTAATTTCATGATGTATTGTCCCTATATGTTCTGCTACTTTACGTGCAGCAGCTAAATCTGGAGACCCCTCCAAACCTACCGAGAACGAATGTAATTGGGGCCACCAAGCTTCAGTAGTATCATCACTTTCAATACGCTTTTGAGCATATTTTTTAGCAATCGCAGACGTTACTGAAGAATCTAACCCACCAGACAACAACACTCCGTATGGAACATCACTCATCAATTGACGATGAACAGCCGCTTCAAGGGCATCACGCACCTGCTCAACACTAGTTTCGTTATCTTTTACAGCTTCATATTCCACCCAATCTCGCTTATACCATCTTACAAAAACTCCATCAGTACTAGACAGATAATGACCTGGAGGAAATAATTGAATTTTAGTACATACTCCTTCTAGAGCTTTTAACTCAGAGGCTACATAAAATGTTCCATTAGCGTCCCAACCGACATATAAAGGAATTATCCCAATGTGATCACGTGCAATAAAATAGGAATCTTGTTCAACATCATATAATGCAAACCCAAAAATCCCATTCATCTCATCCAAAAAATGAACTCCCTTTTCCTTATACAAGGCCAATATAACTTCACAATCTGATTCTGTTTGAAAAGAATAAGATTCTTTCAATTGCTTACGCAATTCTCTGTGGTTATAAATTTCCCCGTTGGCCGCCAAAACCAGCTTTCTATCTTCACTAAATAAAGGTTGCTTTCCTGAAGCTGGATCTACAATTGCCAAACGCTCATGCGCCATAATAGCTTTTTCATCATTATAAATTCCACTCCAATCAGGACCTCTATGACGTATCTTTTTAGACATCTCCAACACTTGCGGTCTTAATACCGCTGCCTTTTCCTTTAGATCAAAAGCACAAACAATTCCACACATAACAATTACTTCTAATTTGAATGCAAATATTAACTTAAGATTTCACTTTAAAAACAAACAACATTAAATATATTACATTTTAAAACAAAAAATAGTACTATTCGATTAATTCGAAACAATTAACACCTCTTACTAAGAACTTATTATTAAAAATTGAAAGCTGGCACAATTTTTATATTACAATTGAAGTTATCTTAGTAATTCTTAAATCAGTTAACCCATTTAAAATTATTTATATGAAACCACTAATTACTATGGCTTTAATTTGCCTATTCACTGCCTTTTCAACAACTAATGCCATCGCTCAAAAATTCCCTTCTATAGACAAGAGCCCTCATGATATCAGTTACTACCGTGCAGATCGAAATGCGCCTCCAACAATGAAAATTGTGTACGGAAGACCACTAAAAAATGGGCGAACCATTTTTGGAGGAATAATACCATACGACAAAGTGTGGCGTACAGGAGCTAATGAAGCCACCGAAATTACTTTTTATAAAGATGTTGTATTTGGAGGACAAGCCGTTAAAGCGGGAACTTATTCGTTGTTTACTATTCCTGGAAAAAAAGAGTGGACTTTCATACTTAATAAAGATTTAGATATCTGGGGAGCCTACTCTTATAAAGAGGACTTGGATGTAGCGCGCGTTGTTGTACCGGTTGAAAAATTAGAAGATACTATTGAAGCTTTTTCAATCACTTTTTCTGGTTCAGAAAGCGGAGTTGATTTAGTTCTAGGGTGGGACACCACGAAGACCTCGGTTACTATTGAACTTTAAACTACTACAATATAATTGTAAATAATAGAGCCGTGTAAAACACGGCTCTATTATTATTAGTTAACTTGCTTACCTCCCAGATACGTTTGTTCTACCTTCATCATTAAAACCTCATCAATAGGCACCCTCATTATATCCTTATCTAAAACAATAAAATCAGCCCATTTACCTATCTCAATACTTCCCTTCTCCTTCTCTTCAAAATTAGAATAAGCACTCCATATGGTCATACCACGTAAAGCTTCCTGTCTACTAAGCGCATCCTTCATTTGAAATCCTTCCTGAGGAAACAGCTTTGAATCCTTCCGAGCAACAGCAGCATAGAAAGTATGAAATGGATTCACCTGTTCTACTGGAAAATCAGTTCCCAAAGCAACTAATCCTGCCTTTTCCAACAAGGTCTTATAAGCATATGCACCTTGCATACGACTACTTCCTATGCGCTCCTCCGCCCAATACATATCACTTGTTGCATGTGTTGGTTGAATTGAAGGAATAATACCTTTAGAGAAATAATCAAAATCGTTTACATCAACAATCTGCGCATGTTCAATTTTCCATCTGCGATCTCCCTTTCCTTGCAAAGCAGATTGATACGCTTTGAGAATAACTACATTAGCAGAATCTCCAATTGCATGAGAATTCATTTGGTAATCACTTTCAGCAATGCGTTTTGCCAAATGATTCACTTCCTCAGAGGTGGTCACCATAGCCCCGAAGTGATTATGTTTATCACTATAAGACGCTTTCATTGCTGCTCCTCGAGATCCAAGCGCCCCATCTCCATATACCTTTACAGATCGCACATGTAACTTTTCTGTTTTTACGATACCTTTAGGTAAATAATAATCTAGATTATTTGAAGTAGCACTTACCATTGCATATACACGCATATCTAATAATCCTACTTGTTGCAAGCTATCAATAAGCTCTATAACATCTCGATCAAGTCCTGCATCATTTACAGTTGTAAGACCATACTTAAAGCAAACCTCTTGAGCATCTAACAAAGCATTTATTTGCATCTCTCGATTTGCCACTGGCATTACCTTGTCAACAAGCCCCATTGGACTATCAACAAGAATACCTGTTGGCTCACCATTATGCAACTCTACAAAGCCACCAGGAACCATTGTTCTAGCATCTATCCCAGCCATTTCCAATGCTTTTTGATTAACAAGATACGCATGACCATCTATACGCTCCAATACAACGGGAGTATCAGGAAAAAGTTGATCCAATCTTTCCTTTGAAGGGAACAATTTTACTTCCCAATCATTTTGATCCCACCCTCTTCCTCTTAATACAACTGATTTATTTTCTTTTTGAAAAGCAACCATGCGTTGAATCACTTCCTCAAAGCTTGATGTTCCCGATAAATCTGCTATTTGACGGTTCATTCCCAATCCATAGAAATGACAATGAGCATCAATAAACCCTGGAACAATTGTTTTACCCTCAGCGTCTAATATTCTAGAAGAAGTATACCTATTCTGGATTTCCTCTTCATTTCCAATGGCTACAAATCTCCCATCTTCAATAGCAAAAGCACTAGCAGTAGAAAAAACTGAATCTACTGTGTAGACATTCGCATTAATAACCAAAAAATCAACTTCCTTTTTATTCGGAGCACAGCTCATTAAAAGCCCCCCTATGATTAATATTAGTTTTCTCATTTTAAATAAAATTTAATCAACAGAATTAACTATTGTATAGACATCGTCTAAAATACAAAAAGCATCTGTTCAAACAGATGCTTTTCTACACATATTCGCTTCCGCGAAAATAGACAGACGTGCTTAGTTACAGATCAAACTTATAAATGGCCCCACCCAATATTTGAAGACCTTGTACCTGATAATCCATCCAACGCGCATAGGTATTGCTCGTAAGATTATTAACTTTCACAAAAGCTGAAAGCTGTTTATTAAAACGATAACCGACATTAAAATTAACATCAAAATAACTATCTAACGTTATTTGCTGTGGAGCTTCATAGGTTGGGTCATTTGGCGATAGTAATTGGTTTTTAGAAAACATATCTTCACGTTCCCCCATATAAAATAAATTAGCACCTGCATACCACTGTTCATTAATCTGATAATCCATAAAAAACGATCCTCGAATCTTTGGTAAATTCCAAGCTTCCTCTTCTTCTGAAAGGGTATACTTCATAACCTCCGCATTAATACCTAATGTAAAATCCCTATTAATATCAACAGAAAGCTCCCCAAAACCAGAAAACGTTTTCACATGATCGTACACTATTCCAAACGAATTCCCATATTTATACCCAAAAGAATCTCCTGTGGTATCCATTGGATTTGATAAAAACAGGGCACGGTCTCTAGCGGCTGTATAACTTCCTTTAAAATGATATCCAAGATTAGGTAAAAATTTTCCCTTAATACCTGCATAAGCATCGTACTGCATATCAGTAGGTCTGATAGTAAGAGTAGGAGATACAAATGGATTTTCATCAACAAAGGCACGGTAACTATTCTGTTCTAAACCTCCTTCGATACCTCCATAAATAGTAACATACTCATCAATCAATCGATAGGATGCTGTAATTTGAGGATAGATGTATAGATTTCCATCATTGGCTTTTGTATCTCTTCCATAAAAAATTGAAGCTCCTAATTTCAAGGTTACATCATCCTTTTTCAATTCAAAACTAGGTGTAGCCCCAGCTAATAGATACCCGTAATCTATACCATTACTTCCTTCAAAATTACGATTAAAATTTCCATTAAGATAATCAGCCGTAAGGACTAGTTGTATGTTTTCGTTTGAAGATGGAATACTAAATTTAGGTTTAAAAACAAATCGAGTTTCGTTACTATCAAACCTATCCCACATACCATTTACTAACAACTCAGCACTCTCAAAAATGGCATCCTCGAATTCAACTTTAGCCCCTACCTCGGCTCCTAAATATCGTTGATGCACGTCTGACATATCATTCAAAGCTACATTTATAAATTGTTCTTGTGGAATTCCATACCAGTTATAGACTTTATGCAAGGCTCCGGCCCGAATTCCCCATGCCATATCCCTATCTCTGTAGGTATAGCCTAGATCAATTTTTGAATCAAAAAAATGATCCTCCACCAATACATCAGCAATCCCTCCTTGAGAGGAATGATGACGAACTCCCACATCAAAAGCATCATTCCTACTTAAGGTCATTCCTGTGTAAAAATCAAATACTACATTTGAATAATTTCCTACCCCCAGAGATGCATACGAATTATAAAGTTGTTCTTTAGGTCCTTTCCGTACTGAAGAAGCAACTCCCTTTGCTGGCGTAAATGTTGAAGCCACTGGAACAGAAAAAATAGTATATTTAATTTTCTTTTTAGTAAGAATAATTGAATCGCTAATAGATGGAAGCTCACGCAATTTAAATGCATCAGCTATTGAAGGTGTATATGGCTTAACAACATTAATTACTTCCGTTCCTAATGGTTTATCCTGAGCATTTACAACTGATGTAATTAATAAGGCTGAAAAAATATATTGGAGCTTTCGCATAAATTTAAATCTTGAATTAACATTTAGTGTTTTCATCTTGGAAATCAGTTTTAGTTACCATCAGGATTAACCGATGCATTTCTTTTAGATTCCTCGTTTTTGATACGTGCTAGTTCCGAAGATGCCTCAGCTACGATATCCGGATACTCCGCAAAATTTTGCACCACACTATCCAAAATGTAGGTAGCTTGATAAGCATCACCCAACGCATAAAAGTTTTTAGCCATTAGGACTAAACCGCGAGCACTAAACTCTTTATAACCGCCAAACTCTTTAGCTAAATTCTGTACTGCCTGATTTGAAGCATCATACTTATCTTCTTTATGTTTAAAGTAAGCATCATAATACAAGGCCTCTGCAGCCAATCCACCTGTAGCAACTTTCCTAACTTCTGCGTAGGCTGTCTTAGCCCTATTTTCATCACCTGTCTGCATTGAAGATCTGGCAATCATGATATGAGCATCACTTTTTATTCTATTGTCTACTCCTTTAGCACTTAATACTTTTTCTGCATATGAGATGGTTTCACTATAATCTTTCATCTCATAATAAATTTTCATAAGATTGGACTGAGCATAGGTAATATTCTGAGACACATTGGATTCATTTTCCAAACGTTTCAACAATGGTATAGCTTTATTGGTATTTTGATCATCCAAATATAGCTGGCTCAATCTAGCTAAAGACTGCTCTGTATATTCATTTTTACCTCGGTCAACCACGTACTCATAATGAGGAACAGATTGTGACTTTTGATTTTTAGAAAAATACAACTGTGCTAGGTAAAAATTCGCTTGTAAAGCATGAAGCCCACTTGGAAACTCGCGAACATATCCCTCGAAACCTTTAATGGCAGCATCAGGTTTATTTTGAAGGTATTGTCTTTCAGCTGACTCAAATGTTGCATTATCCAATTCAGCATTAGTAACTTCAACAAAGTCAAGGCCTTTTACCCAAGCTGCATATTCATCTACACGTCCCAAATCAACATAAATCAATTTTGCAGTTGCCACTGCTTGTGAAGCCTCCTGTGTGTTAGGGTAATCACGAGCTATAGATTTGAACTTCATCAAAGCTTGTTCGTTTTGATTTCCATTGTAATACACCAACCCTTCTCGTAATAATGCTCTTGGGACAAAAGCACTATTCCTATACTCACTCACTAATCTATTGTATACATCAATACCTTTGGAGGTCTGATTCTCTAATATATAGGTATTCCCCAATTCAAACATTGCATCTTGTCTCAAATGTGACTTTGGATATGCATTTACAAACTTATTGAGTTCTTCGATCTTTGTCGCATTACGATTTACAAAACCATAACTTATAGCTTTTTGAAAATGTGCATAATCTGTATCTGGCCCTTTCATCGCAATAGCCTTGTTATAAGCTTCCATTGCTGGCCAATAAGATCGGTTTACAAAATGGCTATCTCCTAAACGCAACCAAGCATCTACTAATCGTGAGTTATCACTTGAATTCTTATTTACATAGTTGTTAAAATGGCTTGCCGACTGTTGATAGTTCTTTTGATTAAAATAAGCATATGCAATGCTGTATTCTATGTTCGAAAATTCTGGCGTAGTCGAGGCTATTGAATTCTGTTGAAATTGTCTATACCCTATTAAGGCCGCCTCATAGTTTCCAAGTAAATAATCTGTTTCAGCCTTCCAATAGGTAGCCTTTGCTATAAAACTATTATCACGAGGTTCTTTAAGTGATTTCTCAAAATAAGATTTAGCCTCATGATATTTCTCATCATTGAACAATTCAATTCCTCTGTAATATGAAACTCTCTGATACACCTCTTTACTAGCAAAATTTCGATTGTTTTCCAACAAATCCAAAGCCGCTTCATAATTACGAGAAGTAATGTATGAATCCACTAGCAAGCTCTCCATCTCTTCTTTTTGAGGGCTAGCAGGATAGGTTTTCAAAAACGTCAATAAGACCTGAGGAACACTCTCATAAGGATTACCTATTTCGTAACTTAAACGTGCATAATTAAGATAGGCATCTTGCTGGATTTGCGGATTAAAAGTCATTTGCGATGCATTCCTAAAAGCATTTAGCGCTTGCTGCTTCTTATCCGTATTAAGGTAACATTCTGCTAGGTGATAATAGGCATTTTGCGACACGGAATTCTGTCCATCGATAATTTTATTAAACTGATTTATGGCACTCTCGTAATCATTCCCTTTGTAATATGAATATCCCAACAAATAAAAATCAGTATTATTAAATTTGCCTTTTTTTCCTTTATAATTAGTTAGAAATGGAATGGCCTTATCATATTCTTTCAAATTGAAATAACTCTCTCCTATAATTTTATTAAGTTCAGAGACCTCATCAGCATCGTTTGATTTCTGTAACTGATTAGTTGCTTGTTCAATAGCTTTATTAAAATCACCAGTTTTAAAGCTCATATCTGCTTGATAATAGGATAATTTTTCACTAAGCTGCTCATCCGTTTGAATTTGATCAAAATATTGATTTGCCTGACGATAATCATCCGATTGATACGCCATATAACCTATATAATATTTAGCTTGAGCCCCATAAGTAGGCGTATGGGTTACCGTCTCAAAATATGCACGAGAATCCTTGTACTTTTTAGCTGTAAATAATGCATATCCCTTATTAAAATTAAATCGCTCACGTTCTTTATGACTCATATTACTCTCCATGACTCTATCATACCATTTTAGAGCTTGGGGATATTTTCCTTGTTCAAAGTAATAATCAGCCACATCTATGTAGGCAGTATTCCGTTTTGTAGAGGTAGGATAATCCGCCACAAAGTCCTCCATTAGCTTATCAGCACCAATCTTATTTAACCTTATAGCACTATTTGCAATATAGTAGGCGCAATTTGCTTGGGTTTCTTCATCGGTAGCTTTTTCTTTTACAGAAGTAAAAAGTGCTTGTGCCGCTTGATACTGTTTATTATTATACAGTGTAAGGGCATCCTGAAAATCTTTTTGTGAATGGGTGTAAATTTTTGACTGCTGTGCAAATGTCGAAGCTGAAAAGCAAAACAGCGCCAACAGCCTTAGGAAGCTTGTCTTTTTCATACGGTTTTTTTACTAAATTCAAATTTAGGCAAACATCAAACTATTAACGCAAGAATCGTGCTATAATTATATTTAATTGAATTTTGTCACAAACCCTATTTCACCCCTATTGGATTTCTAATCACTTTTTTGAGTTACGACCATGTAAATATTTTATCAGATACACCTCTAAAATAATCATAAACAAGATAACTAGGATACTAGAACTTACCGTTGATGAAAACTCTAAAACGTCAAATGCATTTTGAAGAGCCTCACTGACAGAATTAGCAACTTTTGAAGAATCTTTAAAAGAAAATGTATAACCAAACAAGACCACAAGTCCCATAGCAATTAAATACCATGAACGAGTACTTATAAGTGGCCTGTATACAAAGACCTTGTGGCTAGCAGCCACCACTTTCCGCATCACATTATTTACAAAACTAGGAGATGGCTCATCAAGTCTCTGTTCCGTAATTACTTTCCTTACAAAATCATCTAATTGTTTTTCTTCTTGAGTGCTCATGACCGTTCAATTAATAATCCCATTTTATGCTTCAATATATCAAACAGCTTTTTACGACTGCGAAATAATTTTACTTTAATATTATCCATAGAAATCATCACAATTTCACTAATTTCTCTCAAAGACATCTCCTCAAAATAATATAGAGTTACTATCATTTGTTCATCTTCGTTTAATTGTGATAGTGCTTGATGAATCAACTTAGAGCGCTCTTCCTGTTCAATACTAACAAGAACATTATCAATCAACCCAATTTCCCCTTCATGTAATTCATCAATAATTTCTGAAGTAACCATCCTTTTCTGATCCTTAATTTTATCTAAACAAGTGTGATAAACAATTCTATATAACCAAGTTGAGAACTTTGAATCCCCCTTAAACCCATTTAGCGACTTAAAGCACTTCACAAATGCTTCTTGAGCCGCATCCTCAGCCTCCTCTCTATTATGCAATATCCTAAAAGCCATAGTAAAAACCATATTCTGGTATTTATGAACCAAATATGAATATGCATTTACATCCCCATTAAGAATGCGCCCTATATAAATATGGTCTTGTTGGTTAGTCATATGCTAATATGACTTTGAATTTACAAAATTGGTTACAGATTAAATTAAAAAAAAATAAACTGATTTTGTAACCACCTAACCGCTTTCTCTGTCATAATGGTAAACAATTCATAAAATCAGAAAACATGGAACCAGTTATTGTATTTGTTAGTTTATTTTTTGCCATCTTCGCAATTGCCTATTTACATTACTCAACCCGTAATAAGGAGCGCCTTGCATTAATTGAAAAGGGAGCAGATGCCTCTATTTTTTTTAACAAGGATCAGAAGACTGCTCCTGTCTGGAAGATCTTTTTACTTAACCTTTCCTTGTTACTAATTGGTGTAGGTGTAGGAATCTTTTTGGCTTCATTTATGCATTACCAACTCAATTTAGAAAGATCTGTTGCGTACCCAGGAACCATTTTCCTATTATCGGGTATAGGACTTTTTATAGGTTTCCATTTGAGTAAAAAACTAGACTAAGCATTTTTTTATCAAGGATCGTAAAGCCATTTACAATTGTAAATGGCTTTATTTCTGTTTTGCAATTTAACTTTAATTCAATATTTTTTTTTGAATCGACGTTTTAGTTGTTACCTTTATCGCTCTACTTTATATATAACAATTATATGGCCGAAACCATTTTAGAATTGCGTGATGCTTCTATTTTCCAAAAGGAAAATCTGGTACTTAGTGACGTAAACCTACGTGTAGAAAAAGGTGAATTCGTTTATCTCATTGGAAAGACTGGTAGTGGAAAAAGTAGTTTCATGAAAACTCTTTATGGTGATATACCTCTAACAGATGGTAATGGTCGTGTCGTTGACTTTGATTTAAGAACACTTAAAGAAAAAGATATTCCTTTTTTACGTCGCAAATTAGGAATCGTATTTCAAGACTTTAAACTACTACCTGATCGTACAGTACATGCCAATTTTGAATTTGTATTAAAAGCTACAGGATGGAAAGATATAAGTGAAATCAATCATCAAATTGATATTGTTCTGGATAAAGTAGATATGAAAACCAAAGGATTTAAGTTTCCCCATGAATTATCTGGAGGTGAGCAACAACGTGTAGCCATTGCAAGAGCTCTGCTAAATGATCCAGAGCTTATTTTAGCAGATGAACCTACAGGAAACCTTGACCCACAAACTAGTGTTGAGGTAATGAAATTATTAAGAGATATAAATGCCAATGGTCGAACCATACTTATGGCCACGCACGATTACGCCCTCTTACTAAAGTTCCCTTCCAAGACACTTAAATGTGATGGAGGTAAGATTTTCGAAGTCGTGCAAAAGAGTGTGTAATACTCTCTATTTCAAATTCACCTCTCAATTAATTCTGCTTTTTGAAAAACAGATAATAGGAATTCATGGCGACTATAAATCCATTGGTAATAATGATAGGCCAGGAAGTAGATAACATAAATCCATAAATTATAAAGGCGATACAACCAAATGAATTTACAATACGTAAACTCCTTACGTTTTTAAGTGCAAAAGAAATCATGAGTAACAGTGATGCCAAGTACCCAACACCATCCGTAAGTGTTATTCCAAATAGTTCCATAAAAGTAAAAGTAAAAAAAATCCGCTCAATATGAGCGGATTTTCCATATTATCCAAAGCTTTTCTCCATTCGTTTACGTTCATTCTCGTCAAGATAGATCTTACGTAATCGCATCGTCTTAGGAGTTACTTCCACATATTCATCTTTTTGGATGTATTCCAATGCCTCTTCCAATGAGAACTTAATTGGAGGAGCCAAACGTACTTTATCATCTGCACCAGCTGATCGGATATTAGTCAATTTCTTGGTTTTAGTAACATTTACAACCATATCATCACTTCGTGAATTCTCTCCAATTACCTGTCCAGTGTAGATTTCTTCACCTGGAAAAATAAAAAATTTCCCTCTGTCTTGAAGTTTATCCATTGAGTATGGTATAGAAGTTCCTTTTTCCATGGAAATCAAAGAACCATTAATACGCCCTGGTATTTCCCCTCTAAAAGGTTGATATTCCAAAAATCGATGGTTCATAATAGCTTCTCCTGCAGTGGCGGTTAATAGTTGATTTCTCAAGCCAATAATCCCTCTTGAAGGAATAAGAAACTTCATAATCATACGTTCCCCTTTAGGTTCCATACTTAACATTTCCCCTTTACGTACAGTTACCATTTCAACTGCTTTTCCTGACACATCCTCAGGTAGGTCAATAGTAAGCTCCTCTACAGGCTCACACTTTACACCATCTATTTCCTTAATTATAACCTGAGGCTGTCCGATTTGAAGCTCATACCCCTCACGTCGCATTGTTTCAATTAAAACTGATAAATGCAACACACCACGTCCATACACCATAAATTTATCAGCGCTATCTGTGGATTCAACGCGTAAAGCCAAGTTTTTCTCCAATTCACGCTCTAAACGTTCTTTAATATGTCGGGATGTAACAAACTTACCATCCTTACCAAAGAAAGGAGAGTCATTAATCGTAAACAACATACTCATTGTAGGCTCATCTATAGCAATGGTCGGCAATGCTTCTGGGTTTTCGAAATCTGCAATTGTATCTCCAATTTCAAATCCTTCCAAACCAGCAATGGCACATATATCACCTGCTTGCACTTCTTCCACCTTTTTACGTCCTAGTCCATCAAAGGTATGAAGCTCTTTAATTTTTGATTTAACAACCTTACCATCTCTTTTTACTAAAGACACATTCATAGCTGAACGTAATACACCTCTTTGTAAACGACCGATTGCAATACGTCCGGTAAATGATGAATAATCCAACGAAGTTATAAGCATCTGGGTAGACCCTTCCTCTATTACAGGTGAAGGGATATGCTCAACAACCATATCCAATAAAGGTTCAATATTGGAAGTCTGCTTTTTCCAATCTTCACTCATCCAATTGTTCTTAGCAGAACCATATACGGTAGGAAAATCCAGCTGCCATTCTTCAGCTCCCAATTCAAACATTAGGTCAAATACCGCCTCATGAACTTCCTCTGGAGTACAGTTCTCCTTGTCTACTTTATTAACAACCACTATAGGTTTCAACTTCATTTGTATTGCTTTTTGAAGAACAAATCGAGTCTGTGGCATTGGCCCCTCGAATGCATCAACTAATAGCAGTACACCATCAGCCATATTGAGGACACGTTCTACTTCTCCTCCAAAATCAGCGTGGCCTGGAGTATCAATAATGTTAATCTTGGTACCTTTATATTGCACCGAAACGTTCTTAGAAAGAATGGTAATTCCGCGTTCGCGTTCCAAGTCATTGTTATCTAAAATAAGCTCTCCTGTTTCCTGATTTTCACGGAAGAGCGCACAGTGGTGCAAGATTTTATCGACCAAGGTTGTTTTGCCGTGGTCAACGTGGGCAATAATGGCAATATTCTTAATAGTTGTCATAGTGGAATTTTAAGGGCGCAAAGGTACATTTTATTTGTTCATTTTTACACACTAGATAAAAGATAATCTTTTGTTAATCATTCGGCTATGCCCTTTATCTTTCAAAAACCCCTGTTTTTTAGGGCTCTTTTTTAAAAAAATGTGCTTAAGTAAAAGCATTTCAGAAATATAAATAAGACAGAAATTACATTGTATATTTGCACTTCAAAATACAAACTATGCAATTAGATAGAATTTCTCAGATAAAACACACGGATAGTGGTAACTTTTTCTTGCTTTGTGGACCTTGTGCCATAGAAGGTGAAGAAATGGCATTACGAATCGCGGAAAAAGTAGTTACCATCACTGATAAATTGCAGATTCCATATGTGTTCAAAGGAAGCTTCAAAAAAGCCAATCGTAGTAGAGTAGATTCCTTTACTGGAATTGGTGATGAAAAAGCCTTGAGAATCCTTCGCAAAGTGTCCGAAACTTTCAATGTACCCACGGTGACTGACATTCATGAGATAAGTGATGCTAAAATGGCTGCCGAGTATGTGGATATACTCCAAATTCCAGCTTTTTTAGTACGCCAAACTGATTTAGTGGTTGCAGCGGCTCAAACTGGGAAGACAGTGAACCTTAAAAAGGGACAATTCATGAGCCCAGAAAGCATGAAACATGCTGTACAAAAAGTAATTGACAGTAGTAATGAACAGGTTATGATTACAGATCGTGGCACTATGTTCGGATATCAAGACATGATTGTTGATTTCAGAGGAATCCCAACTATGAAACAATACGCCCCTGTTGTACTTGACGTGACCCACTCATTACAGCAACCGAATCAGACAAGTGGTGTTACTGGAGGTAGACCGGACATGATAGAAACTATTGCTAGAGCAGGAATTGCTACTGGTGCTGATGGTATTTTCATTGAGACTCATTTCGACCCATCAAATGCAAAAAGTGATGGTGCAAATATGCTTCATCTTGATTACCTAGAAAATCTGCTAACGCATCTGGTCGCCATACGCAAAACCATTAATACATTTTAATATACTCAAGCCCGCCTAAAGCGGGTTTTTTTATACAATTACTTCTTGTAATATTCAGCCGCTTCCATTATCACAGCAACTAACACCTGATCATCAATAGAATTCTGATCCGAATATCGCAAGGATTTAAATGTTTTTCTCCCGCCACCAGCAACTAACAATTCTTGATATTGCTGCAATTGAAAACCCTTATTAAAGGCCAAATCCACATATCGTCTCTTATGACTTGCGTTCAAAAAACAAAATGGTTTCCCTTGTAAGTAGTAATATGGAATGGACCACTTAAACTTCAATTGAACTTCCGGCAAAACAGACTCAATAATGGCACTTAATTGTACTAAAATAGACCGATAAGGTTCTGGTTGATGTATAATATAGGATTGAGCAGGATTCATTATTCAAATATATTTAAAAATACTTCTTGCAAAATTCAGAAATATAATTTTACTTTGCTTTTCAAAGTACTTTACTCATGGAGTCGAAAAAATATCTTGAAGACATCTCTGAGATCAAAAATATGATGAACCGATCAACTCGGTTTCTATCATTGAGTGGTCTCTCCGGAATTCTAGCCGGCGTGTATGCCCTTATTGGTTCGTACGTTGCCTTTACTATTTTACAGGAGATTCAATACGAGCAAAATAGCTTTCGGAGGATTTTAATTTCTTTTGATGCGATCGATCAACTGTTATTATTAGCAGCAATCATTGCCCTTGCTGCGATACTTACTGGTATTCTTTTGTCTTACAGAAAAGCCAAACGTTTAAATGAAAAATTATGGAATCAAACAGCTAAGAGAATGCTTTTAAATTTTAGCATTCCTTTAGTGAGTGGAGGTATATTCTGCATAGCGCTCCTCATTCATGATGAATTTGGACTTATTGCTCCAGCAACCCTGCTTTTTTATGGTTTCGCCTGCATAAATGCTTCCAAATACACCTTAGGAGACATACACAATTTAGGTATTACTTGTATCATACTTGGTCTGCTTTCAGCATTTTTTATAGGATACGGTCTTTTATTTTGGGCTCTTGGCTTTGGAGTATGTCACATTTTATACGGAGCTATAATGTATTTTAAGTATGAAAAAAAATAAGTATTCCGTCTAGCACTACCTAAATAGGTTTTCCATGAAAAATATAATAACAAACATTAATAAAAGTTTTGATCATCGAATTAGGTTGGGAATTATGTCGATACTTATGGTTAATGATTTCATGGATTTTAATAACCTAAAAGAATATTTAGAAGTAACTGATGGTAACCTAGCAAGTCATCTAAAAGCATTAGAAAAAGATGAATTTATTATTGTAGAAAAGCTATTTATTGGTAGGAAGCCCAACACACGCTATCAGGCTACTAATTTAGGTCGTAAAGAGTTTCAAAAACATATTAATGCACTAGAACTACTTATCAAGAATCAAAAATAATTTTTTTAACCACTTACTTTGAATTTCAAAGTTCTTTTAATCCTCAAAAAAATGAAAGAATTAAACGACATCTCCAAACAAACTAGCCGTTTTAGAGCCTCTTTGACTGTAAAAATGTTCACAATAGGGTTTCTTATTCTTATTTTACTCATCCCATTATTTTTTATTCAAAATCTAATTCAAGAACGAGCTTACAGAAAAGAATCTACAATTAATGAAATAAACAAAAAATGGGGAAGTAATCTCATACTTTCAGGACCGATCGTAAAAATCCCATATATTGACTATATCGAAACTATAAAAATCGACGATAATACTCAGAAAACTTTCCATGAAAAGGTGGCAAAAACACAATACGCTTACTTCTTACCTGAAAAACTAAATATCGACACTAAAGCTGATGCTATAAAAAAAGGATATAGTATCTATGAAACATCTGTGTATAACGCGCAAATAAACGCCAATGGTCTATTCACACTACCCCTCTTTAGTAAAGACATTCCGAAGGAAAATATTCTATGGGACCAAGCTATTATAATGATTCAAACTACTAATTTAAAAGGAATTAAAAACGAAGTAACACTCAAATTGGGCGATAGTACATTGAAATTTATGCCTAGGTTCATGGAACAGCAGAATAACAATGTTAGCACTACTTTTCAAACTCTTGAAAGCGACCTTCTAACGGCGTCACTTTTTGATCAACATGATGCAATCCCATTTTCCTTTACAATGTCAGTTAAAGGAAGTAAAGGAATTCACTTTATCCCTATAGGCAAGGAAACAATAGTTGATATGAAGTCCAATTGGAAAGCGCCAAGTTTTAATGGCAATTTCCTACCAGAAGAAGATAGTACTTCAAATATAGATGAGAATGGTTTTAAAGCTCATTGGAATATATTCCATACAAATAGGCAATTTGAACAACAATTCTTTGGACACCTACCAGACTTAAGCGAATTTTCCTTTGGAGTAGAACTTATTGTCCCCCTTGATGAATATCAGAAAAGCGAACGTTCCACGAAATACGGATTAATGATTATTTCGTTAACGTTTCTAGTCTTTTTCATTATTCAGGCAGTAAGCAAAATAAACATTCACCCTTTTCAATATCTCATGATTGGACTTGCACTAACCATGTTTTACACACTACTGATTTCCATCTCTGAGCACGAAAGTTTCCTAAAAGGATATCTCATAGCAGGAATTGCAGTTGTGACATTAATATCCCTGTACACCAAAAGCGTATTAAAAATGTGGAAATTTTCGCTGTTAGTTTTTTGTTCCCTCTCTTCCTTATATACTTTTGTTTTTGTTATTATTCAACTTGAAAATTATGCACTCCTTGTCGGAAGCATTGGTTTATTTATCATTTTATCTTTAGTTATGTATTTTTCTAGAAAAATTGATTGGTCAAACAACTAACATTCAACAAAATAAAATTAGTTAACAAAAAATTAAGTATATTACTATCATAGATTTCCTTTTTTGGTCTGATTTTGGCATGGCCAAGTATACTAATTATAACAATGTATAGTATGAAAAAGTTATTCCCATCCTTCGTTTTGCTATTTATGGCTTCAATGTTTTCATCTTGTGGAAGCACATCCACTATTTCCATGGATACCCTATCAGCCAGTGCATGGGAATTGGAATATATAACCGGAACTCGCATTGCATTTGAAGGACTCTTTCCAGAAAAAAAGCCAACATTGGATTTTAGACTTGGCAAAGGAGTATTAGGTGGTAATACTGGGTGTAATGGATTTTCAACCAGTGTTTCAATTAATGGTGATAAAATTAAGATTGATGAGAATCACCCAATGACAATGCGCTACTGTGAAGGTGGCGGCGAACAACAATTCCTTAAAATGTTGTACAAAGCGGATCAATTTAAAATCGATGAGGACGGTAAACTAGTTTTATTAATGAACGGAATTGAATCAATGAGATTCCACAAAATTAACGATTAGCTATGATAAAGAAAATTACATTTCTGGCAACAATAGTATTTATATTATTACTTTCGTCATGTAAATCAACAGAAAATAAATCTGAAAATACACCTGTGAGTGACAAAATAATCGAAACAACAGAGGTTGAAAACAATACCATCGAGAATTACTTTAAAGGAACTGGAACAGAGCCTTTTTGGGGATTAAAGATTAGTAACGATATGATTGAATTCACTTCACTTGTAGAAGGGTTTGAATCATTCAAAACACCTCATGTAGAGCCTATTTTAGCAGCGGATGCCAATGTTAAAATGTATCGAGTTACGACAGAAAGTGTTTCTATGAGAATTGAAATCATTCAAGGTGAATGCTCAGATAATATGTCTGATAATATATATTCATATAAAGTAACTGTGGAAATTACTCGAAGTAAAGATAAAGCTCCTACTCTTTTTAAAGGCTGTGGAAATTACATCACCGACTATCGATTAAATGATTTATGGGTATTAGAAGAAATACAAGGAAGTCGAGTAATTGCCACAAATGGTAAAGAACTTCCAAACATGGAAATTAATTCGGCCAAAAATAACTTTAGCGGATATGCGGGATGTAACCGCATGAGTGGTCAAATTTTTTCTGAAAAAAAGTTAATTCGATTTCAAAAAATCGCAGTTACAAAAATGATGTGTCCTGATGATCAAAATGAAGTAGCTTTCCTAAAAGCACTTCAAAAAGTAACTCAATATGAGATAAAAAACAATCGATTGTATTTGTCGAACCCAGACGAACAACTACTCGTATTTAAAAAAATTGACTAAATTAAAAGTCGGGAGGTCCCCGACTTTTTTTTATTATCCATCCACATAGTCCTGTAAATATGAAAAGGCTGGTGTTAATTTACCATGCCTTGTCATGCAGGCACGTTCTAATATACCTTCTTTATCATTATCAAAAAATGCTGGAATTACGTGCTTTAAGAACATTTCAGCAAACCCTTCACTGGCATCTCTTGGCAATTCACAAGGTAAATTGTCAACAGCCATCACAGCAATAGCTCCTTCAAAGGTGTAATCTGTTTCATCTCCCGTTTTGGGATCATAACCGTAAATGGGATTAGCTATTGTTGAAGGCCGTATAGTGGTGGCAACCGGTCCATCAATATCACAACTTACATCAGCCACTACTTTTATCGAAAAGCTAGGATGTTTCACATCCATTTTTGTGTATAAAAAAGGGGCTTTATCTCCATAAAAATGGCCCGCGATATAAAAATCTGTTACTTTCGCAAAACGCATAAAGTTGGATTTATATGCCTCAGGATTCTGGTAAAAGTCCTTCTTCCCAAGTTTACGACCATCCTTACGTTTGTTGTATTTCATTACATCAATCTGACAGTAAACGGGTGTTGAAAATGATTGAGATCGAAAAGCCCTCGAAGAAACTTTTTTTATTCCCATTGCGTCTAACATTTCTTTGGCACCATTACCTACTCTTCCTTTTCCAGTCAATAGAATCTTAATATTAGGTATTTCATTTTTGATATTGCACAACTCAGCTATCAGCTCCTGTTGATTATGCAAGTTTTCAGCCTTAGGTAAATTATAAGAGCCAAACTTTAAACCCCAAGCTCTAAACCCATTATAGGCACCGACAATACCCGCATAACGACCAAATGCCACTAATCGCTGGCCCTTGGAATCTTTAATAACTTCATGATCATATAACTCAATATTCTTATCTAGGACAGCCTGAAGAAGTTTACGATTATACGGCTGTTTTTTAATGGTATGTGAAAAGAAAAAATACTTTTTATTTGGGATCAGCGCCTCAATGGGCACTTCTTTAACTCCTAGAAGTACATCACAATCTTGTACATCAGTAACAACTGATACACCTAATTCCTCATACTCTTTATCTTTATAGATTCGGATATCAGATGATTCCACTACAAATTCAGCTTCTGGAAATTGTTCAACAGCCTTTTTACAAGCCTGCGGAGGGAGCACAACCCTTTTATCAGGCGGATTTTTTCGTTCCTTTATGATGGCAAATTTAATCGACATGTACTTTTTATAACTTTAATTGTTACTATTGTTTCAAATATAACAATTAAGCGCAGGTTTGACAAGATTTTTTTTGGAATACTTTTTGGTATATATTTGCAGCACCTTATCTCTTAAGGTTAGAAGTATTTCTTTTTAGAATATACACCTACTTTAAGAATCGTTCTTTATTTATTGGGGTCGACTGGTTTTGACAGCGAGTCGAATTGAATTGTAAGCATGTCGAGCTAAGAAACTAATGCTCGTAAATATCTGTTTCACCATTTTTAAATGGCGAGAATAACTACGCTCTTGCTGCCTAATCTGAATTATAGTAGGATATTGGCCTAGTTCCCACCAGGTGGGAAGGCGAGATGTCTCTGGGAAGCCCTTGTTGACGGCGTCCCGATTTGAGGCACCATAAAAGTCAACATAGAAACCAAACAGCTTCGGTGCGGTTTTAAATTCTAAAGAGGCTAAGCGTGTAGTAGGCGGTTTTCGGCCGGCTACCCGATGAAAAATAAGCGAGAACTAAGCATGTAGAAAGCAATTTGATTGCTTGTTTGGACGAGGGTTCGAGCCCCTCCGACTCCACTTTGTACGCATTATTGTACTAAAAAGGCGACCATGCGGTTGCCTTTTTTAATTTCATTGGATACCAAATACATGTCATATTTTAGCAATATCTTTTAACCACTAATTATTCCTGATTTCACTTCCCCTAATCGCTGATAATTCATCAGAAGAACTCCAGTCGTGGTTATGTTGCTTTCCATTAAGGTAAATGAAATAGGTAATGAATTGCCGTCGAATAATCTTTTACCTTTTCCCAAGACAATCGGATAAATCTTTAGTCTAAGTTCATCCACTAATCCGTGAGAGAATAACAAATGAACTAATTCACTACTACCCCAAACCTGAATATCTGATTCTTCAGACCTTTTAATATTTTCAATAGCGCTAATTGTATTTATAAAAATAGAATTATTCCAGGTGGAAGAACTTCTTGACTTAGAAAACACATACTTCTTACCTGAATTAATACCAGGCCAGAACTTTGTATTATAAGGCCAATAGCTTTCCCAAATTTCAAATGTTTTTCTCCCAAGAAGATAAACCGCCGGCCTTAATTCTTCTTGTAAGGATTTACTAAATATCTTATCACCATATGGAGCAGTCCAACCACCATAATTGAACCCTCCAGAACTATCCTCCTTATCCCCTCCAGGGGCCTGAATAACTCCATCTAATGAAATCATAGATAACACAATAATTTTACCCATAAGTTTAAAAAAAACAAGTACTACTTTAAACCATTAATAATGGTTTACCTTTAACTAAAGATACAATATTTACATAGTTCATTTCAAAAGTTGTAATCCATTTTCCGATCTGTAACCAAAGTAACATTCTATAAGGTAGATTTACCGTATCATTGCAACATTGGATGATCTCAAAAGAAAAAAACATATACACTATACTTAGCTGGGGATTTGGCTTATGTTTAGCCATCGTTTTACTAACCTCACCTTGTGCTGTTCGAAATAGTATCACAGATGCTATAGGACTAGAACACACTTCTGTTACAAGTAAATCAAAATCAACCAGTATCCAAAATCAATCATGTAATCTTGTAGATTTTCAAGGATCAATTGTTGTATTGGAACAATCAATCCCCTTTTCCTTAATTTCTTTCGATCCTTCACTACAGTACACGTATTTAGCACTAAATACCCGAGAATTTCCGAAAGTATCGCAATTTGTGCAATGGGCACAAAGTGTAAAAATTCCTTTTTATATTCTATATCAGAATCGAAAGCTTCATTTACCACTTTAGCTATCTAAATAAGCAGTGTACATTACTTTCAATACTGCATCTTCTCTATATTTAAATTAGTAAAGCGCTATTAGCGTATAACAAACACTTACCATTATGCACAAAATCAGCATTTTGATTGTAGTTTCTGTTATTTCCCTATCCTGCTCCTTTTCTACTAAGAAGCAAGAAAAAACGACAAAAAATAACATTGCGACAATCACCATATTACACACCTCAGACATTCATGGTCAACTTTTTCCCCATGACGAACTATTTTGGGAAAATGAACAAATAACTTTCAAAAAATTAGGGGGTCTTGCTCATATGAAAACCTTGTTTGAGAAAGAAAAATCAAAAAACCCCGAAGGGACAATCATTCTTGACGGAGGAGATCTTATTCAAGGAAGTGCTGTTGCGGCCTTATCTAAGGGAGCCGCATTTGGTCCTATAATAAAAGCCATGGAATATGATTTTCTAATTCCCGGAAACTGGGAGGTCGTGTATGGAAAAGAACAAATGATGAGGGTCCTTGAATCCTTTGAAACGCCCATAATTTCAGGTAATATGTACCATGAATCTACTGGAAAACACATATATGCACCCTACATTATTAAAGAAATTAAAGGTGTAAAACTTGGGTTTATTGCTTACAACGACCCTGAAATTCCTATTAGACAAAACCCTTCATTCAGTAAAGGGATCCGCTTTGATCCAGTTCAAGAGAATTTATCCAAACTCATCAAAGAATTAAAAGAAGAAAAAAAAGTTGATATCCTTTTTTTAGTTACTCATATTGGAATTAGTAAACAATATGATTTAGCCAACCAACCCTATTTGGAACAGGTTGATTATATACTTGGGAATGATACACATGAACGTATTCGAAAACCTATAAAGGGGAAATACACAAAAATTACAGAACCAGGGGCTTTTGCTTCCTTTGTCGGCAAACTTTCTTTAAAAGTTAAAAATGGAACCATTATTGAAGAAAACTACAACCTTATCGAAGTGGAACCAAAAATATACCCATCGAATGCTATTGTTGCCTCTAAAATAGAAGCAGCAGTAGCTCCTTATACTTCTATTACTGAAGACATAATAGGCTACACCTCTACTCCATTATATCGCTATTTTGTAGTGGAAAACCCAATGGACAATTTTATCACAGATGCATTACGCTGGAAAACAGGCACTGATATAGCCATCTCTAACGGTTTTAGATTTAGCCCTCCTATTAATGTTGAAAAAAATGGAAAGGCAGCAATTACAAAGGGTCATTTATGGAACATGGTCCCTGTTAATGAAAATGTAAAAATTGGAAAGGCATCTGGAAAACAAATTAAAAACTGGCTAGAAAATGAAATTCACAATGTGTTTGCCAAGAATCCTACTGAGCGTTTCGGCGGATGGTTATTACGGTTTTCAGGAATGGAGCTTTTATTTTATTCAAATAAAGAAAAAGGACAGCGTATAGCTGAGATAAAAATCAACCATATTCCTTTAGATGAAAAAAAACTATATACAATTGCGGCATGCAGACGTGAGGGCGAACCTATGCACATGTTATGCCGAATGCCTCACGCCATTGACACTAAAATAATGGATTACACCATACATGATGTCTTAGAAGACTATCTAAAGGAAAAAGGTACTATTGCTCCTGTAAACGATGGTCGAGCCCGAGCTATCGATTTACCTCCTAATGTACTTTCTCAGCTACCAGGAACTGATTATCATTTTCATTAATATACATTTCAGATGAAAAACACAGAAGAATATCAAATCAATTATACATCCATTCTCATTTTAAGAATTGCAACCAGTTCAATTTTCATAGTGGCTAGTCTTAGTCATCTATTTCAAATTGAAAAAACCGTCAATCGAATAGCTCAAGCTAAATTTGGTTTTATTGGACAACTACTGGGGCCTCCAGAGATTGCAGTTGTAGCTTCAGGAATACTAATGTTAATTTCAGGCCTTTCTTTAGCCTTAGGATATAAAACAAGATACGCAGCTATATTACTTATAGCAATATTAATTCCTATTACAATTACCATTCAGGTTGGACAGTTAACAACACTTGGTCCTCTATTCAAAAATGTAGCTATTCTAGGAGGACTCCTATTCTTTACTATGAACCCAAAATTTAAAAAACAAAAATAAAATCATGAAAAAATTCGTCAGTATTCTAATACTTATTTTAAGTTCATTCACCTATCAGGTTTACGCACAAGAAAATAGTGATACCAGAAATTATGTTGTCCTTACACGAAATATCGAACAAATGAAACCTATACTACTTGCTGCCAAAAATCTTGCTGTTGAAGATGGGAGTTCCTTTGGTGCTTTCCAGGTGATTATTTGTGGTAAAGCAGTAACTGATTTAACAAATCCTGAAAAAACAAAAGAATTTATCTCCTTAGCCGAAAAATACAATGTAGTCATTTTTGCCTGTGGGTTCTCACTCGAAAAATTCAATGTAGACACCTCCCTACTGCCATCTGAATTTAAAACTATTGAAAACGGAATTTTCTATAGTTTACAACTTCAAAAAAAAGGGTATTTCAGTGTAAGTCTATAAATTAAAGCTCCAGTAATATACTGGAGCTTTTCTTCTTAAAAGAGATCTCATTTTATTATTTTTGAATAAATCACATAAACCAACAAATATGAAATGGAAAGGAAGACGTCAAAGTGACAATGTTGATGATAGAAGAGGTCGTTCTTCAAAAGGTACAGTAATAGCCGGTGGAGGTACTATTGGTATTATCATTTTACTATTACAACTCTTTGGAGGGGAAACAGGTCAAATGATTGCTCCTGTTTTGGAACAGATGAATGATACAACTGTTACTGAAAAATCCTCCACAGAAGACCTAACCTCCGAAGAAATAGAACTAGGTAATTTTGCAAAAACGGTCTTGGCTGATACTGAAGATATTTGGACTAAAATCTTTAAGGAAAATAATCTTGGCACTTATCCAATGCCCAAAATGGTATTATTTTCTGAGATGGTACATACTGAATGTGGTGGCGCTAGTTCAGCCTCCGGTCCATTTTATTGTCCAGCTGACCAAACTGTATACATGGATTTAGATTTTTTCAAGGAGCTACATGGAAGATTTGGCGCTAAAGAAGGGGACTTTGCCATAGCCTATGTTATAGCTCATGAGGTAGGGCATCATATTCAAACTGTTGTAGGAACTTCTGCTAAAGTAAGACAGTTACAAAGTAAAAGTTCAAAAACAGCTAGTAACAAATTAAGTGTTGCACAAGAACTACAAGCTGATTTCTATGCTGGAATATGGGCTCATTACAATCAAAAATACTTAGATTCCGACGACATAGAAGAAGCGTTGAGTGCTGCAAATGCTGTAGGCGATGATACAATACAACGAAGAAATCAAGGACAAATAGTTCCTGATTCATTTACTCATGGCACTTCTAAGCAACGAATGGAGTGGTTTATGAAAGGTTATGAAACGGGAGACATAAAAGAAGGAGATACCTTTTCAAACACTCTTTAAACTATTTTATTTATTCAGTTCCAAATAAAAAAGCCGCAAAATTGCGGCTTTTACAATAGTATTTTTTTTATCATACGCTCTAAGTTGTTAAGCGAAAACTCCTATAAAATTGAGTAACGTTGTAATTAATACAAAGGTTAAGAATGCAATCAACAAAAACACTACGGTTTTTAATACGATTGGCAAAAACGTAGAATTACTTTGAATACTTTGCCCCATGGTAAAATTGATTAAGAGATTAGACAAACAGTTAAAATTGAAAATCGAAACATTTTTGACACCTGACTTTCAATAGGTTAAAGATACAAAATAATTCAAACACTCAAGGAGATGTTATGCGATTTTTAACTCCAATTGTTAACAAAGTTATAATTATAACAATCTCTTTTTTTACACACCTTCGGAAAGCCTCTTCAATTTAGGCACATTCGAAAGCTTAATGCGTTTTCCATCCATGTTAATAAGTCCTTGTTTTCCAAAATCGGAAAGCATCCTTATAAGAGACTCAGTGGCAGTACCGACCATATTTCCTAGTTCCTCCCTAGATAAGTGCACCTTCAAAAATCCTTCACTATCGGTCCCAAAATTATCGTCAAGATAAAGAAGGGCATCTGCTAGACGCTGTTTGACCGTTTTTTGAGCCATATCAACAATTGTGTTGTTGGCCTCTTTAAGGTCATGACATACATCTCGTACAACTTCAACTGAAAAATTAGGATTACTTCGAAATGCTGTTAAGATTTCATCTTTGGGAATAAAACACACCATCATATCCTCTACAGCTACTGCTGAAAGATTAACTGCTTCTTCACTAATTACACTTCGCTGACCTAAAATATCCCCTTTTTTGATAAATCTTACTATTTGACTTTTACCGTTAGAACTCAGCTTGGTAAGTTTACAAACACCATCCTTAACACAAAACACGCCATTAAGGTATTCACCCTCCTCAAAAATAACTTCACCTTTCCGAATAATTTGGGAGCTTTTACACTCAGAAATACGCAATAGTTCATCTTTTGTCATTGCTTTAATTGAACTAAATTGCCTCACAATACACTGCTCACATTTGCTCATACTGGTACACTTTTAAAGGGTGAAATTCACAGGTAAATATAGCTATTTTATGACAATTATCATAGTCTATCTTGCGTTATATAGACATCTTTGCATCAGGTAATTGAGCAATTTATGGGTACTTCTTGTTTTCACTGCGGAAGCGATTGTGAATCGCATCCAATTCTTTTTGATGAAAAACCATTTTGTTGTAACGGTTGTAAGACCGTGTATGAAATATTCTCTGAAAATAATCTTACATGCTATTACGACTTAGAACGCAGTCCAGGAGCTATTCCTCAAGAAATTTCCGGGAAATACAACTTTCTAGACAATCAGGCAATTGTTGAAAAACTACTTGAATTCAATGATGCCAATGTCCAAATAATAACTTTATATATACCTCATATTCACTGCAGCTCGTGTATTTGGATTCTAGAAAATCTTCAAAAGTTAAAAAAGGGTATTACGGCCTCAATAGTCGATTTTCCCAAAAAAACGGTACGCATAACCTATCAACCAGAAAATGTTACCCTTAAAGAACTTGTATTACTGCTTAGTAGTATAGGGTATGAGCCTTATATAAGTCTAGAAAATTATGAGGGTGGAAAAAAACGAATCAATCGGAGCATTATCTATAAATTAGGCGTTGCTGGTTTTGCTTTTGGAAATGTTATGCTTCTTTCATTCCCTGAATATTTTGAAGTGGATGAATTTTGGCTTAATCAATATAAACCCTTCTTTAGATGGATTATGTTTGCCTTATCACTTCCAGTTGTATTTTATGCATCCAGTGATTATTTCAGCTCTGCATGGAAAGGTATTAAAACACGCTTTTTAAATATAGACATTCCCATTGCCCTTGGTATTTTGGCCTTGTTTCTTAGAAGTACCTATGAGGTACTAACAGATACAGGTCAGGGATTCTTTGATAGTTTAACTGGTTTACTCTTTTTCTTGCTACTTGGGAAGTTTTTTCAACAAAAAACATATAACTTTCTTTCCTTTGAAAGAGATTATAAAAGCTATTTTCCCATAGGGATTACCAAAATACATCCAGACGGTAAAGAGGAAAGCATTCAAGTTTACGACATCATTCAAGGTGATAGACTTCTCATTCGGAATGAGGAACTAATACCTGTAGACAGCATTCTTATTAAAGGAAAAGGAAGAATTGACTATAGCTTTGTCACAGGTGAGGCTGCCCCTGTAAAGAAGGAAAGTGGCGATAAGTTATTTGCTGGTGGTAAACAAGTCGAAGGAGCAATTGAAATAGAAGCCCTCAAAAGTGTATCTCAAAGTTATCTAACTCAATTATGGAGTAATGATGTATTCAGTAAAGACAAGCATGACTCATTTAAGACGCTAACTGACACCATTAGCCAATACTTCACAGTGATAATTTTACTCATTGCCACTGCTTCTACAGCATACTGGTGGTGGATTGCCGACAGTACTGTAGCCTTAAATGTTTTTACAGCCGTACTAATTATTGCTTGTCCATGTGCCCTAGCCATGTCAGCTCCCTTCACTCTAGGCAACATTTTGCGCATTTTTGGAAAGAAAAAATTCTATTTAAAAAATGCCAAGGTAATTGAACAGTTAGCAAAAATAAACACTGTAATTTTTGATAAAACTGGAACAATAACGTCGGCTCAAAAATCGGCAATCACCTACGATGGTAATTACATCACACCAGAAGAAGAAATCTTGCTTAAGAACACTTTAAGAAACTCAAACCATCCACTTAGTAGACAATTATATACTATTTTAAAAACAAATAATATTGTAACTATTGATCAATACGAGGAACATACCGGAAAAGGTATTCAAGGGAGCTACAATGGAAAACATATAAAAATAGGTTCAGCTAATTTCGTTGGAAGTGCTGTATCACATGATGCACTAAAGACAAGTGTGCATATCAGTACAGATAATAAATATCTTGGAAAGTTCACTTTCGCCAATAAGTATAGAGAAGGCGTTTCCAGTTTATTTAAAAGGTTACGATCCTACTATGATCTGGTGATACTATCTGGTGATAATCAAAGTGAACGAGAAAATCTCATGAAACTACTCCCTTCAAAAACTAAACTATTCTTCAATCAAAAACCTGAAGATAAACTTGAATACATCAAACACCATCAAAATGAAGGTGCCAAAGTATTAATGATAGGAGATGGACTAAACGATGCAGGAGCATTAAAACAAAGTGATGTAGGGGTAGCTTTAGCCGAAAATGTGAATGTTTTTTCACCAGCATGTGACGCCATTATGGATGCCTCTAAACTTTCTGAGTTAGATACTTTCCTAAAAATAAGCAAACAGGCTATAACTATTATTAAACTCAGTTTTACGGTTTCCTTTTTATACAATATTGTAGGGCTATCCTTTGCAATAACGGCAAATTTATCACCAGTGGTAGCAGCTATTTTAATGCCAATGAGCTCCATTAGCATAGTGATATTTACTACGATAGCTTCAAACTGGGTGGGTAGAAAATTAAAATAATCAAATATGACAATTGTCATTTTATGATTTTGTTATGAAAAGTATTTTTGTTTAACTTACTTTCAAAAAAGTATGAGCGTCATTTATATGTTAATTACAATTAGTATAGCAGTTGCTATTGTATTTTTTGTATTGTTTGTCTTAGCAGTACGTAAAGGACAATACGATGACAGTTATACACCATCAGTTCGGATGCTATTTGATGACGAATTGATAAAGAACCCTGAAGAAATAAAAAAAGAGACTACAGAAGAATCCAATACTAATACTAATCAACAATCATAATCTATGGAGATGCAACAATTTTATTACGACAACAAAATTGTTAAGAAGTTCATCTATGCAACCCTACTCTGGGGTGTTGTAGGGATGCTGGTGGGGCTACTACTAGCCTTCTTATTTTTATTCCCCAACTTAACTGATGGCATTTCATGGCTTAGCTTTGGCCGATTACGTCCGCTGCATACCAATGCCGTAATTTTTGCCTTTGTGGGAAATGCCATTTTTGCTGGGGTTTACTACTCTCTACAACGGCTTTTAAAAGCTCGTATGTTTAGTGACTTCCTCAGTAACTTTAATTTTTGGGGATGGCAGTTGATTATTGTAGCAGCAGCAATAACACTTCCGCTAGGATACACAACCTCAAAAGAATATGCAGAGTTAGAATGGCCTATTGATATCGCTATTGCCCTAGTCTGGGTAGCCTTTGGTGTTAACATGATAGGAACCATTCTACGTCGCCGTCAACGCCACCTTTATGTAGCTATTTGGTTTTATATTGCTACGTTTGTGACTGTTGCTGTATTGCATATTTTTAATAGTTTAGAAATTCCTGTTACTGCCTTAAAGAGTTATTCTGTTTATGCTGGTGTACAAGACGCATTAGTTCAATGGTGGTATGGTCACAATGCAGTTGCATTTTTCCTTACAACCCCATTTCTTGGACTAATGTATTATTTTGTACCAAAGGCTGCTAATCGCCCGGTTTATTCCTATCGATTATCAATTGTGCATTTTTGGAGTTTAATTTTTATCTACATCTGGGCTGGACCTCACCATTTACTATATACTTCTTTACCTGATTGGGCTCAGAACCTGGGTGTTGTGTTTTCAGTAATGCTAATAGCTCCTTCATGGGGAGGGATGATCAACGGATTACTAACATTAAGAGGTGCTTGGGACAAAGTCCGTGTTGATCCTGTACTTAAATTTATGGTAGTAGCCATTACAGGTTATGGTATGGCAACTTTTGAAGGCCCAATGCTTTCACTTAAAAATGTGAATGCTATTGCTCACTTTAGTGATTGGATTATTGCTCACGTTCACGTTGGTGCACTAGCATGGAATGGCTTTTTGACCTTTGGTATGATCTATTATCTTGTACCTAGAATGTTTAAGACTCAATTATACTCTCTTAAATTAGCTAACTTCCATTTCTGGATTGGCACCTTAGGTATTATTCTATATGCATTGCCTTTATATGTTGCTGGATTCGCCCAAGCATCAATGTGGAAACAATTCAACCCAGATGGAACATTGGTATATGGTAACTTCCTTGAAACAGTTACCCAAATTATGCCAATGTATTGGATGCGTGCAATTGGAGGAACCTTCTTTGTAATTGGTGTTTTAGTTGGAGTTTACAACACTATAAAGACGGTACGTCAAGGAAGTAAAGCTGAAGACGAACTAGCCGAAGCCCCTGCTCTAGAACGCATTTCTAAAGGACGTCTACGAGGCGAAACTTTCCATACTTGGTTAGAAAGAAAACCAGTTCAGCTAACAATTTTAGCTACCATTGCAATTCTTATTGGTGGTATTGTACAAATAGTTCCAACCATTCTTGTAAAATCAAATATTCCGACCATATCAAGTGTTAAACCATATACACCTCTCGAGTTAGAAGGTAGAGATCTTTACATTCGTGAAGGCTGTGTGGGTTGTCACTCACAAATGATACGTCCTTTCAGAAGTGAGGTAGAACGCTATGGGGAATACTCTAAAGCTGGAGAATATGTCTACGATCACCCATTCCTATGGGGAAGTAAGCGTACGGGCCCAGATTTATTAAGAGTTGGAGGCAAGTATTCTGACAACTGGCATTTCAACCATATGTGGGATCCTCAAAGTACCTCATCTGGAAGTATAATGCCTGCCTATCAATGGTTGATTCGCAATGAACATGACAGAAGCGACATTCAGAAAAAAATGGAAGCCATGGTAAAACTTGGAGTGCCTTATACTGATGAAGATATTGCAGGTGCATTTGAACATATGGATACACAGGCAGCCAAAATCCAGGAAAATCTTCATAGCGATCCAGATTTTGTGAACTCATATGAAGCTGATAAAAAATACGCCCAAGAAAATGGGATGCGCTTTGTAGAGATGAAAGACAGAGAAATTGTTGCTCTAATCGCATATTTACAGCGATTGGGTACCGATATCAAAATAAAAAACTCAGACGAAACCGTAAATAACTAAGGTATGCTCAAGTTTGTAAAAGACCATATGGCGACTATCAATGGGATAGAAATCTATCCCATTATATCGCTAACAATATTCTTCCTGTTCTTTGTAGGACTTTTTTGGTGGGTCTCTACTTCCAAAAAAGAGTACATTAAACAGGTGAGTAACCTTCCTTTAGATAACCAAGAAAACGACCCATCATGAGAAATTTTGCATCCTATCTGCGCGTCATATTCATAGTAACATTGGTTACCTTTGCGGCAGAATACTTTATAGATTCAGGAGAGAAGCCAGCCTTCTTAACCTTCAAAGAAGTTCCTATCTTTCTAACTCTCTTTACGATAGTTTTGATAGCCATTGAAATTATGATTGCCTCAATGAACAATCTGACCAATGCTATCATGACTGAAGAGCAGAAAGAACGCCTTGCTGAAAAAGCACGCATCGCTTCTGAAAATATTTGGTATAAAAAACTATATCACAAACTACTAGATCAAAAACCTATTGAAGCTGAGGGTGAAATAGAGTTAGACCATAACTATGATGGTATTAAAGAGCTTGACAATAACCTGCCGCCTTGGTGGATTTATGGATTTTACCTTACGATTATTTTTGCCGTGGTATATCTTGTACGATATCATATCCTTGGAGCTGATAACCAAAAAGCAGAATATGACAAAGAGATGGCTATCGCTAAAGCCGCTATAGAGGAGTACAAAAAAACTGCTAAAGATCTAGTAGATGCCAGTACAGTAGAGTTCTTATCAGGAGAGGCTGATTTAGCGGCCGGTAAATTAATCTTCGATAACAATTGTGTTGCCTGTCATATGGCTGATGGTGGTGGTGGTATCGGTCCTAACCTAACAGACGACCACTGGATTCTTGGAGGAGGAATTAAAAATATATTCAACACCGTAGCTGAAGGAGGTCGAGATGGAAAGGGAATGGTGGCGTGGAAACAATCCTTGAAACCAATTGAAATAGCTCAAGTATCAAGTTATATCATGACTCTTCATGGTACAACGCCTGCGAACCCTAAAGATCCCGAAGGTGATATTTGGGTGGATGAAAATGCTCCTGCTCAAGACGCTCCAGCCACTGAGGTAGAGCAAAATGAGGAACCTATACAAGAATAATAATTCTATTACGGTGGATGGGAAAGCATCCACCGTAACTATAAAATAATGCATCATGGATAATCAGGAAAATGAAACCTTTAGAGATTCCATAGGTACCATTAACAAGGAAGGTAAACGTGCCTGGATTTTCCCTAAAAAACCTTCTGGTCGCTTCTATAAGTATCGCAAGTATGTTAGTTATATTCTACTAGTATTTCTACTTTCAGCCCCGTTTATTAAAGTTGGTGGTAATCAATTTTTAATGTTCAACGTATTAGAGCGCCGATTTAATATTTTTGGTTTTCCTTTTTGGCCTCAGGACTTCTACCTGTTTGTACTATCCATGATTATTGGAGTTGTATTCATCACTTTGTTTACAGTTGCCTTTGGACGAATATTTTGTGGATGGATTTGCCCCCAAACCATTTTTATGGAAATGGTTTTCCGCAGGATTGAATATTGGATTGAGGGAGATAGAGGTGCACAAATCCGACTAAATAAACAAGAATGGAATGGAGAAAAAATAAGAAAAAAAGGCTTTAAATGGTTCATCTTTTTTATCATTTCTTTCATCATTGCTAATGTTTTTCTTGCGTATTTAATTGGAAGTGATAGATTGATACAATACATTACGGATGGTCCGTTAGCTCATAAAAGTACTTTGGTTTCACTACTTATTTTTACCGCTGTCTTTTATTTTGTATTTGCATGGTTTAGAGAACAAGTTTGTATCATTGCTTGCCCATATGGACGACTACAGGGTGTCCTTTTAGACAACAAATCTATTGTGGTAGCCTATGACCATAAACGAGGAGAAGGAGATTCTGGTAGAAAAAAATATAGAAAAGGAGAAGATCGCACATCTTTAGGTCATGGGGATTGTATCGACTGCTTTCAATGCGTACATGTATGCCCTACCGGTATCGATATTAGAAACGGTACGCAATTAGAATGCGTAAATTGTACCGCATGCATCGATGCCTGTGATTCTATTATGGATTCAGTAGGATATCCAAAAGGACTTATTCGTTATGCTAGCGAGGATAATATCCTAAAAAAAGAGCCTTTTAAGTTTACAGCTCGAATGAAAGGGTATGTAGCAATTTTAAGTATACTAACAGCCATATTAATTGGAATGTTATTCCTTCGTAATGAGGTAGAAGCAACCGTATTAAGGCTACCAGGACAATTATTTGAACACAAAGGTGAGAATATTAGTAATGTGTTTACTTATAAAATCATTAACAAGACTACTCATCCTATTGAAGAAGTAACTTTTAAATTGGCATCTCACAAAGGAACCATTACATTGGTTTCTAACAATGTAATTACTGTCCCAGAACAAGGTCTTGCACAAGGAACATTCTTTATTGAAATTCCTAAAGCGTTACTCACAGAGGATAAAACAAAATTAAAATTAAAAGTTTATAGTGGCGACAAACTTATAGAAACCACCACAACAAATTTCTTAGGACCGAGAAGTTATCGATAAATTAATCAAAGACAGCCTATCAGGAAGCTGTTTAAAAAAACAATGGGGATGAAAATTAATTGGGGAACTGCAATCGTTTTAGCATTTATTGCATTCATAGGCTTCATAGTCACCTTAGTAGTACAAATGACTACTAATGAAAAATATGATTATGATATGGTAACAGAAGAATATTATAAAAAAGAGTTGACATTTCAAGATCAATTGGACAAGCAAGTACTAACTAATGATCGAAAAATGGCTCCAAATATTCTTATTTCAGAAAATGGAATTGACATTCAATTCCCCGGGAACCTCAATGAGAAAAATATAAAAGGTACTGTGTTCCTTTACCGACCATCTAACAAACAATTGGATTTTGAAGTTCCTATTTCATTATCCACTTCACATTTGCTCATACCTAAAAACCGTTTGTTGGATGGCCGTTGGAACATTGAAATTAATTTCACTTACAATAATGAATCATTCTTAACTAAAAAAGAAATTTGGTTTTAATGTTGTATACAGCTTTTTTAATGGGACTATTAGGAAGCTTTCACTGCATTGGAATGTGTGGCCCTATAGCTTTCATGCTACCACTTGACCACACTAAACCAGTAAAAAAAGTTTCGCAATTAACTACCTATCATATAGGAAGACTTCTCACTTACAGTATTATCGGTGCTTTATTTGGGTTGTTAGGGCGTGGGCTATTTTTAAGACAATACCAGCAACAACTCTCAATTATCATTGGTATTCTACTTATTTTAGCTGTGATTATCTCCTTTTTACCCATAAAACCAATAGGAATAAGTAGACCCGTTTACTTATTCATTAGCAAAGTAAAATCTGGATTAGGTAAACAACTTCATGGAAAAGGCTATCGATCACTTTTTTCCATAGGCCTGTTAAACGGACTTCTCCCTTGTGGCTTAGTATATATGGCTCTTTTTGGCGCTATAGCAATGGCCTCTCCACTAGAGAGTTCCCTCTATATGTTTTTCTTCGGAATTGGAACAATTCCTATGATGAGTGCAGCAGTCTATTTAGGCAATTTCATAAGTGTTAAGGCAAGACGAAATATTCAAAAAGCCATACCTTTCCTTGTAATCGTCATTGGTATATTATTTATTTTGAGAGGGATGGGCTTAGGTATACCCTATATCTCCCCTTCCAATATGAATCTAATGGTCAAAGAGATGCCTGATTGTGTTGTACCATAAGTTTCAACATTTTCTTTACATCATATTAAAAGGAACCACTATTCAAACATAGTGGTTTTTTGCCTTATTACCCTGGAGCACAATAAGAAGAGGGCGCTTCTTGCGAAAACGCCCTCTATCTAACTAACTAAAAAACTATTTCAACCACTATCTTTATACCGTCATACTAAACACCTGTGTTTGAGGTACATGCCTTTGCAATCGTAAATCAAAAGCCATGCATACGTTTCTCACAAAAGGTTTTCCATGCTCTGGTATATGTAATTCGTTATCTGTAATATGTATTAAACCATCTTGCTCCATTTCATACAACTTAGCAAGCACATCAGGTAATTCAGCAAAATACATATCGTAAGTTTCCCAAGAAGTACTAAAATGACACATTAAATTAAGAATATGCTTTCTAATAATTAAATCCTCTTCATTGAGTATATGTCCTCTATATACTGGTAAATGATTACTAGACAACAATTCATAATATGTTTCTAAACGCTTTTCATTCTGCGCAAAACCGTACCAACTATCACTAATACTGGACACACCTAACCCTATCATCAACTGTGTTTTAGAAGCCGTATATCCCATAAAATTACGATGCATACGTTCCTCATCCATTGCCTTATACAGACTGTCTGAAGGCAATGAAAAATGATCCATTCCAATTTCTAAATATCCCATCTCAGCAAAACGTGCTTTACCTGTTTCATATAACTGTCTTTTAACCTCTCCTGTAGGTAAGTCAGCTTCATTAAAACCACGTTGTCCATTTCCTTTTATCCATGGAACGTGAGCATAGCTATAAAAGGCGATTCGGTCTGGTTGTAATTCTTGAGTTTTTTCAATGGTAAAAAGTACGTCATCTAGAGTTTGAAAAGGAAGTCCGAAAATCAGATCATGACTTACCGATGTATACCCTATCTCACGAGCCATCTCTGTTGCTTTTTTTACATTTTCAAATGGCTGAATACGATGTATTGCTTTTTGTACTTTAGGTGAATAATCCTGCACTCCATAACTCACTCTCCTGAATCCTACATCATAGAGTGCTTGCAAGTGCTCACGGGTTGTATTGTTTGGGTGGCCTTCAAAACTGAATTCGTATCCTTCCGCTCTTGTGGCTAATTCAAATAATCCGTCAATAAGTGTCTTAAGGTTTTCCGGAGAAAAGAACGTCGGGGTTCCGCCACCCAGGTGAATCTCTTTAATACGTGGCTTTTCCTCCATATGTTCCACATAGAGTTGCCACTCTTTCAACAAGGCTTTTATGTAAGGATGCTCCACCTCATGACGTTTTGTAATTCGCTTGTGACAGCCACAAAAAGTACATAAACTTTCACAGAAAGGAAGATGAATATATATGCTGATACCTTCAGAAATATTACTTTCCTTAAAAGCTTGTTTAAAGGACGCTATCCACATCTGATACGAAAAACTTTCAGGCTCCCAATAAGGAACAGTAGGGTAACTGGTATAACGAGGTCCAGGTACATTATATTTCTGTATCAAAGTGGTGCTCATGTCCTAATCTTTGATACAAAAATACCTCTACCCTATAGGGTGGCAAATGATAAATATCAGCTTTTATACTTTTTTAAACGCCTTTAACAGACTACATTGCTAGAATAATATCACTCTTGGTTATAATATGATATTTTTCTTGACCAAGATGCACCAAGACCGCATCATTATCTCTTGTTATGAGTTTAGACAATTTATCTATTGGAGTCTCTCTTTCTACAATAGGAAAGGCTTCCATCATAATATCTTTCACAGGCTTGTCTGCTACATTTTTGTCTGCCACAAATGCTCTAAAAAGACAGGTTTCATTTACAGCTCCCACAAAACCATTACTATCTTCTACTGGCAGCTGAGAAATATTGTGAACTTTCATTCGATCCATTGCATGATATACAAGCTCTTCTGTTTTTACAGTCACAAGTGGCTGTGGTTGATTAGCAACTAAATCAGCAGCAGTCTTAATCGATACCTCTAAGAAGCCTCTGTCACGCATCCAATCATCATTGAACATTTTACCTACATACCTACTTCCATGATCATGAAATAACACCACAACCACATCGTCCTTTTTAAAATGTTCCTTCAGTTGGAGTAATCCTTTAATAGCGGCTCCAGCTGAATTTCCAACAAAGATACCTTCCTCCTTGGCTAACTTACGTGTATAAATAGCAGCATCCTTATCTGTAACTTTTGTAAAACCATCTATTATTGAAAAATCAACATTCTTTGGAAGTATGTCTTCCCCAATCCCTTCAGTAATATATGGGTAAATTTCATTCTCATCAAAAATACCTGTTTCGTGGTATTTTTTAAACACCGATCCATACGTATCTACACCCCAAACTTTAATGTTTGGGTTGTTTTCCTTCAAATACTTTCCTATACCCGAAATGGTACCTCCTGTACCAACACCTACCACAAAATGGGTTATTTTGCCTTCAGTTTGTTCCCAAATTTCAGGCCCAGTCTGTTCGTAATGGGCAATTGTATTGGAGGGATTGTCATATTGATTTACATACCATGAATTTGGAATTTCAGTTGCCAAACGCTTGGAAACTGAATAGTACGAACGTGGGTCTTCAGGTTCCACATTAGTTGGACATACAATCACTTCAGCTCCAACAGCTCTTAAGATATCCATCTTTTCTTTAGATTGTTTGTCTGAAATAACGCATATAAGCTTATACCCTTTTACAATAGCACCTAAAGCCAATCCCATGCCAGTGTTTCCTGATGTACCTTCAATAATCGTCCCACCTGGTTTCAAACGCCCATCTGCCTCAGCATCTTCGATCATTTTTACGGCCATACGATCCTTCACTGAATTCCCAGGATTGAATGTCTCAACTTTGGCCAATACAAGAGCGTCCACCTCTTGACATATTTTATTAATTTTAACCAAAGGGGTGTTCCCGATTGTTTCAAGTATGTTATTTGCGTATTTCATGAATTAGGTATTAGAAAAACAAAGGTACGGATTCCCTTATTGTTTAATCAAACTTGATTGCTTTTACAGGTGAAATGCGGGTAATAATATAAGATGGCAATAATAACATTAGAAAACATAACAGTAATGTCCCTGCATTTAAAGCCAATATATGCCAAAGATCTATGTTGACAGGTGCTTGAGTTACATAATAGGTGGCCGGATCAAGTTTGATAAGTCCAAAATGATCTTGTAACCACAGTAATGATAGCCCTATTAGGTTCCCTAACAATAAACCAATAGAAATAAGATAAGTTGCATTGTACAAAAATATTTTACGAATACTCCAATTATTACTTCCCAAAGCTTTTAGTATACCTATCATTTGGGTACGCTCCAAAATCAACACTAAAAGCGCGGTTATCATATTAATACCACCCACTAATATCATGATTCCTATAATCATGTATATATTAAAATCAAACAACCTCAACCATTCAAAAATGAAATAATACTTATCAGCTATCGTCTGGGAGTCAAGGGTAGACAGAGTTTTACCATAGATCTCGTCTCCCTTTTGTTGTAATTCATCAAAATCTTCTAAAAAAACTTCAAAACCACCTACTTGATCATCTTCCCATCTATTAATTTGTTGAATATGTCGAATATCAACAAACACATAAGAAGCATCAAACTCTTGAAAACCGCTTTCATACAAACCTGAAATCTTGAACCTTCGCTGATTAGGAATATCAGAGTCATCCCGTAAAAACAAAGCACTGCAATCATCCCCAACCTTAAGTTCTAATCTATTGGCCATAAAAGATGACATTAGAATCTCATCCGTTCGTTCACCATTCATATTTGGAAGATGTCCCTTTATAAGAAACTCTTTCATATAATGCCAATCATAGTCCTTACCAACACCCTTAGCTATAATACCCTCAAAAGTCTTTTCTGTACGGATGATTCCTCCTTTTGCCGCTACAGCTTGAATATGTTTTACACCTTGAACTATCTCAAATTTGGGATAAAAATCTTGATGAATTGAAACCGGCTTTACGGAAACATCCGAGCGATTGGTATCATAGTTAAAAATCTGTATATGTCCATTGAAAGCCGAAACCTTTTCACGAATTTTACGTTGTAATCCAGTACCGGTAGCAACTGCTATAAGCATCATTACCACTCCTAAAGCAATAGCAGAAATTGCTATTTTTATTATTGGTGCCGAAATACTATTTTTATAATCTTTGGCACGTGTTATGCGTTTAGCTATGAAAAACTCGAAATTCAATTTAATGGAAAAATTTAGAATGTTCAAAAATACTGTTTTATTATTATTATTGTTGGTTTCTTGTAGAAATCAATCTCAAAACATCTCCAGTTCAACCTCTTTACCAATTATAACGGGCGCTCAACAAATTGAAGTTTATTTGCCAATTCTAAAAGATAAAAATATAGGAATTGTAGCCAACCAAACAAGCATTGTAACCAATGAAAATGGAAATCACATCCATTTGGTGGATACTCTTTTGGGCCATCAAATAAACATAGTAAAAGTGTATGCTCCTGAACACGGTTTTAGAGGGACTGCCGACGCTGGAGAACATATAAAGGATGGGAAGGACAGCCAAACAGGTCTCCCTATTATATCTTTATATGGAAGTAACAAAAAACCATCCCCCATACAATTACAAGGCATCGATCTAATGATTTTTGATTTGCAAGATGTAGGAGCCCGTTTTTACACATACATCTCAACACTGCACTATGTTATGGAGGCTTGTGCAGAAAACAATATACCTGTTTTATTGCTTGATCGCCCTAACCCTAATGGAAGTATTATTGATGGTCCAGTTTTAGACCCCAAGTTTCAAAGTTTTGTAGGAATGCACCCTGTCCCTATTTTACATGGAATGACTATTGGAGAATATGCAAGAATGATAAACGGCCAAAAATGGCTTAAAAATGGTATTGAATGCAGCCTTACCGTTATACCTGTTAAGAACTACAACCATTCAATGCCTTATAATCTCCCTATAAAGCCATCCCCTAATCTACCTAATGATCAATCAATTAACCTATACTCTAGTCTCTGCCTTTTTGAAGGCACCAACGTTAGTGTAGGACGTGGTACAGAAAAGCAATTTCAATTATATGGATCGCCTTTTCTCCCTAAAGGCACCTTTGAGTTTACCCCTCAACCTAACCATGGGGCTAAATCACCAATGCACAATGGAATTCGATGCTTTGGTGAAGATTTATCCACTACCCAAAAAGTAACTAGATTAGAATTAAAATGGCTACTAAAAGCCTATGAGACCACCTCTGACAAATCTGTTTTTTTTAATTCTTTTTTCACCAATTTGGCCGGATCTAAAACGTTACAAAATCAAATCGAATCAGGTTTAAGTGAAACTGAAATTCGAAAAAGTTGGCAACCTGGACTAAACACCTTTAAAGAATTTCGTCAGTTATACCTTCTTTACAAATAACTTATAGCTTTATGCGCAATTTCATGGCCTCTACCACATTGAATGCGGCTGGACAAATTGCTGTATTTTTAAGGGTGAGGTTGGTAATCTGATGAAACTTTTTACGATCAGTATGTGGGTATTCTCGACATGCCTTTGGCCGTACATCATATATCATGCAATAATTATCTGCATCTAAAAATGTACAAGGAACACTTTGTAACACATAATCTTTATCTTCATCCACTCGTAAATAAGTTTCAATAAATTGCTGTGGCTTTAACTTCAAATATTTAGAAATACGTTCAATATCGGACTGCGTGAACAATGGACCTGTAGTTTTGCAGCAATTGGCACATGTAAGACAATCTGTATGAGCAAAAACATCCTCATGCAATTCTTGCATGATATAGTCCAAATTTTTTGGTGGTTTCTTTTTCAGCTTGGCAAAGTATTTTTTGTTTTCGTTATGCGTATCTTTGGCCAACTGTGGAAGTTGCTTTAATAATTGATCCATGGTACGAAGGTAAATAGATTTGTCGGAAGTCCGAAAACAAAAGATATTTTCAATTGAATTAAATGAACGCACAACCTATGGAAAACAATGATCTTTTTGGTCAAGCTATCCTTGATTATCAATTAGGAAATTATACCGAAGATCTTAAAACTGAAACTTCTATCTCAGAAGAAGACGATTTACCACTTCCCTACCTTTTTAGAAACTATAACGAAATGCCTCCAATAGAACAAAAGGCATTACAAGTAGCCTATGGAAGTGTATTAGATGTAGGCTGCGGTGCTGGCAGTCACACCCTTTATCTTCAAAATGAGCGTAGCTTAACTATTACAGCCATCGATTTATCCGCCAAAAGTATTGAAACCTGTAAATTAAGAGGGGTTCACCATGCTTTTGTACAAGATGTTATGACCTTAAAAGAGGTAAAATTCGACACGATTTTACTATTGATGAATGGCGCAGGAATGTGTGGCAGACTAAAAAAAATAGCCGCTTTTTTATCCCATTTAAAGACCTTATTAAATCCAGGAGGTCAAATTCTTCTGGATTCTTCGGACATCATTTATATGTTTGATGAAGATGAAGATGGCAGCCATTGGATCCCCACAGATCATGACTATTATGGTGAGGTCGATTATATTGTAAGATATAAAGGGATGGAAGAACCAGCATTTGATTGGATGTACATTGATTATAATACCCTACAAAATGCTGCAATTGCTAATGGCTTTGAATGTGAACTGCTTTTGGAAGGAGAACATTACGACTACCTTGCTAGACTTACACATCAAGAGTAACACAAATTCTACTACAACAGTAAACATAAAAAAAACAGTAACAAAGCATCACCTACATGAGTGACCATTTTTCTCTAAAAACCATTAACCACTTACAAATGAAAAAGCTATTTCGCAATTCATATTTAGTTTACTTCTTCTTACTACTTACCATTTCCTGCTCGAAAGACAATGAAGACAATGGAAGCGAAAATGGCACGAATCCAATTCCAAATCAACAACTAACTGGAAGTAGTGCTAATGACTTTCTATCTGCTTCCAAGTATGATAAAATTGCTTTTGAAATTGTTTACGTAGAGGGCTACAAGCCATCAACTACAAGTATTAACAACCTTCTTTCCTTTTTCAACGAACTACTACATAAACCTCAAGGAGTAACTATCACCGAACGTGCCATTCCCTCTCCCGGTAATGGCCCTTATACAATCCAAGAAATTGTAGAAATTGAAAAGAAAAACAGAACAAAATTCAACAATGTAAATGAATTGGCCCTATATGCATTTTTTGCAGATAGCAATTACAATACTGATAACAGTACCTCTGTGACATTGGGTACCGCATACAGAAATACATCATTTGTTATTTTTGAAAATACTATTATTAAACAATCAAATCGACCTGGAGCTCCATCACGCCCTAACTTAGAGACAGCTGTTCTTCAACATGAATTTGGCCATTTACTTGGTCTTGTCGACTTTGGAAGTGATATGCAAGAAGATCATTTAGACAAAGAACACGGCTTTCATTGTAATGTATCAACTTGCCTTATGTTTTGGCAAATAGAAAGTAATTTAGCTACCTCGTTACTTAATGGTGAAATCCCAAAACTTGATGCACATTGCCTAGCGGATCTAAGAGCTAATGGCGGCAAATAATTCTATGGAATATTTAAATACTTATGTGTTTGCAATGATACTTTCCATCTAGGATTTTTCATTACAAAATCAACAATCTCAGGTATCATTTTATCTCGTCTACTCCATTCGGGCTGTAAATATAAAATACAGCTATCGGAAACTTTTGCTGCCTGTTCCTCAGCAAATGCGAAATCATGATGATTGTATACTATCATTTTCAATTCATTTGCATGCGGGTACACACCTTCTACCGGCAACTTAACCTTCTTAGGTGATAAGCAAACCCAATCCCAAGAACCTGTTAGTGGATATGCCCCAGAGGTTTCAATATGAGTTTTTAATCCTTTAGCCTTGAGAGCCTTAGTCAACGGCTCCATATTCCATGTAAGGGGCTCGCCACCTGTCACTACTATTGTTTGTGAATATTGAGCTGCATTGTCAACTATTTTATCAATACCAGTTGGAGGATGTAAATCAGCATTCCAACTTTCTTTTACATCACACCAATGACAGCCAACATCGCAACCACCAACTCGAATAAAATATGCAGCAGTCCCTTTGTAAAAACCTTCCCCTTGAATGGTATAGAACTCTTCCATAAGCGGAAGCATTTCTCCTTTGTCTACCAATGCTAAAACTTCTTCTTTCGTCATGGCACAAAGATACAAATTGCCACACTGCTTACCCCATGGCTTCTCTATTTTTTACTTCACTGCAATAACCTCGATTTCAATTGCGGCGTTTCTTGCTAAAGATTCAGCTGCAAAAGTGGTCCTAGCAGGTTTTAAAATAAAATATTTCTTATACACCTTATTAAAATCTTGAAAATCATTAATATCATCCAAAATCACCGTACATTTTACCACCTTATCCAACGAACTATTGTGATGTGCTAATACAGACTCAATATTTTTAATAGCTTGTTCAGTTTCAGCTATCACCCCTCCATCAACGAGTTTTCCAGTGGTGTGATCAAGCCCTAATTGACCTGACAGAAACAATAACCCATTTGTTTCAACCACTTCACTAAAAGGAAGATCAGCTCTGTTATTAATATGAGAAGTATGGAAAATAGGATTTTTGGATTTATTAGCACAGGATTCTAATATTATCAAACCAATAAGAATAAGAAACTTATGGGAAGTTTTCATTTTTCAATGTTTTATGTTGATTAAAATTACCTTATTTTTATCAAAATTTACATTTGTATGAGTCAAAAAGAAGCTTTTTTCAACCATATTACACAAGGATACACTAATAAAGGACCATTTATCACATTAGGCAGCGCAATGCTTGAAGGCGAAGCTGTTACAAATGCTTTTGTTAATATACCTTTAAAAACACTCAACAGACATGGACTTGTAGCGGGTGCAACCGGGACTGGTAAAACCAAAACAATCCAAATTCTCTCAGAACATCTCTCGCAAAATGGAATTCCTGTTCTTATGATGGATATCAAAGGTGATTTTTCTGGAATTGCCCAACCTGGAGAAGAAAAAGCTTTTATCACTGAACGGCACGCTAAAATTGGACTACCCTATCAAACAAAGGGATTTCCAGTTGAGATTATGACTATTTCTGAACAAAACGGGGTTCGCTTAAGAGCCACAATATCAGAATTTGGTCCAGTTCTTTTTTCTCGTATTCTTGACCTGAATGACACTCAAAGTGGTGTTGTTTCTATTCTTTTTAAATATTGTGATGACAACCACATTCCTTTACTTGATCTAAAGGACTTCAAAAAAACCATTCAGTACATCACTGAAAACGGAAAAGAAGAAATCGAACGTGAATACGGACGAATTTCAACGGCAACTACTGGCGCTATTATGAGAAAAGTAATTGAGTTAGAACAACAAGGCGCTGACTTATTTTTTGGAGAAATGTCCTTTGAAATAGATGATTTAATGCGATTTGATTCCCAAGGCAATGGCTATATAAACATTATTCGTCTTACAGACATTCAAGATAAACCTAAACTATTCTCTACCTTTATGCTTTGCCTATTGGCAGAAATATATAATGAGCTACCTGAGCAAGGAGATAGTGACAGACCAAAACTAGTAATTTTTATTGACGAAGCTCATTTAATATTTAATCAAGCAAGCAAAACCTTACTAGATCAAATAGAAACCATTGTAAAACTTATACGTTCCAAAGGGGTTGGTCTTTATTTTATAACCCAAAATCCTACTGATGTACCTTCAGGCGTATTAAGTCAGCTTGGCTTAAAAATTCAGCATGCTTTACGTGCATTTACGGCCAAAGACCGTAAGGCTATAAAAATGACAGCTGAAAACTATCCACTATCTGATTTTTACAAAACAGATGAAGTATTAACCCAATTAGGAATAGGAGAAGCTTTAGTAACAGCTCTAAATGAAAAAGGTATTCCTACCCCGCTTGCGGCTACCATGTTACGTGCACCTATGAGCCGGATGGACATACTTACGGACATGGAACTTCATCAGTGTATTTCAAATTCAAAACTAGCTTCTAAATACAACAAAACTATTGACCGTGAAAGCGCCTATGAAATCCTAGACAAAAAGATTATACAAGCTGAAAAAGAAGCGCAAAAAGAGGCCGAAGAAAAACATCAAAAACAACAAAACAAATCAACTACTAGAAGAAGTACGGCACAAAACCCTATATTAAAGGTAGTTACTAGCGCTACTTTCATTAGAGGTGTTTTAGGCATATTAAATAAAGTAATAAAAAAATAAAGCTAAAAAATCATGAGCTATCGCTTGCTTTTCATCATTGGAATACTCTTACTCGGGAGTTGCACTCGAAATGAAGACACCTTTCTAATTACCAAGGACAGTGTAGGACCATTAATGAGAGACACCCCCATTAGTCGCCTTGACTCAATTTTTTCAAAAGATTCGGTTGTAAAATCAGCTTATGAGGGAGAACTTCGTTATGCCAGCACTGAACGAATTCTGATCTATGAAAAATCTGGAGTTCAACTAATGGAAATAACGCCAGGCCTAAATAATGAAAACATTAAAGTAGTTGAAAACATTAAAATCCTAGATCCAAGATACGCAACTGATGAAGGCATTTCACTTCATAGCACATTTAAAGACATTAAGAATCAATACACGATTAACAGAATCGAAAACTCCATTAGCAGTATTGTACTTTTCATAGACGAAGCTCACCTTTATATTGCCTTGGACAAATCCTTTTTACCGGAACAATATCGTTGGGACCTGTCCCGAAGTATTGCAATTGAAGACATCCCAGATCAAACAGTAATAAAACATTTTATGATTGGTTGGAATTAATATATGAAAGCCTTTTATACCATTGGACTTCTAGTACTATCGAATATCTTTATGACATTGGCTTGGTACGGACACCTAAAGTTTAAAGAACTAAAGTGGTTTGAAAACCTTGGACTCATTACTATTATTTTTATAAGTTGGGGATTAGCGCTTTTTGAATATTTCTTTCAGGTTCCAGCCAACCGTATTGGATTTAAAGATAATGGTGGTCCCTTTTCACTATTACAACTAAAGGTTATCCAAGAGGTTATTACATTAGTGGTTTTTGTAGGTTTTTCGTTGCTGTTTTTCAAGAATGAATCGTTCAGATGGAATCATTTAATTGGATTCATTTTTCTAATTCTTGCTGTTTATTTTATCTTTAAAAAATAAGAATCATGTCATCAAAAAAATATACAATTCAAAAATCTCCATTCATTGTTCCTACTAATGATGGAAAACATATTGAAGAGCACTTTGGTTTAATTGCTGGAGGATCATCTCAGCTTAGTATAGCTAGAATGATAGCCCCTCCTGGATGGAGCGAACCATTCCAAACCCCGGACTTTGATGAATACACTTATATCATTAGCGGAAAAAAACAGTTCAACATTGATGGCGAAATTATTATTTTAAAAACAGGAGAATCCATTAAAATTGAAAAAAAAGTTAGAATACAATATTCCAACCCATTCAACGAACCTTGCCATTATATATCTATATGTACCCCTGCTTTTGATGTCCATAAAGTTCACAGAGAAACTATTTAACATATGCATTTTCCGTTACTTCAAGACATTGTTGTTATACTTGGATTATCTATCCTCATCATTGTAGCGTTTCAAAAGCTTAAACTCCCTTCCATCTTAGGATTTCTATTGGCAGGAATCATTGCAGGCCCCTATGCATTCAACCTTATCAGTTCCTCGCATGAAGTAGAACTTTTGTCAGAAATAGGAATCATTTTTCTTCTTTTCGTTATTGGTATTGAGTTTTCACTCAAAGAACTTGCTGCGATTAAAAACAAAGTCTTTATTGGTGGCGGTATACAAGTATTTGGAACTATTGGCTTTACCACTGCTTTAGCACTTTTAATGGATATTCCTTGGAACACAGCTGTTTTTCTAGGTTTTCTATTTTCATTAAGCAGCACGGCTATCGTTTTAAAACTCATGCAAGAAAAAGGGGAGGTAAAATCCCCACATGGTAAGCTTGCTGTGGGTATTCTTATTTTTCAAGATATTATTGTTGTTCCTATGATGTTATTCACTCCTCTACTTACTGGAGAGGCGGACAACATCCTTACTACCATTGGAATACTCACCCTAAAAGTACTACTAGTTCTTGTATTCATTTACATACTAGCAAAATACATCGCACCGATTATTTTTAAGTTGGTGGTAAAAACACGAAATAAGGAACTGTTTTTACTCACAGTAACTGTATTTTGTTTTGCTGTAGCTTGGCTTACGGCGTCAGTAGGCTTGTCACTGGCTTTGGGTGCTTTTTTTGCTGGACTCATCATTTCTGAATCAGAATACAGTCATCAAGCAACTGCTAATGTACTGCCATTCAGAGAGATTTTTGTAAGTTTCTTTTTTGTTTCAGTGGGTACCCTTTTGAACCTGAACTTTTTCTTTTCTCACATAGGAACTATCGTACTCATCACCTTAGGAGTAATAGTACTTAAAATAACGGTAATTGCGCTAACAGCAATGTTTATGCACTATCCCCCTCGCACTATATTTCTAACTGCATTTACACTATTTCAAATTGGTGAATTCTCTCTATTACTATCAAGTACAGGAGTTCAAAATGGGCTTTTAGAAGATGCATATTATCAATATTTTTTAGCAGTATCTATACTCACTATGGCAGCAACTCCCTTTCTTATGGCAGCGGCACCAAAACTTACAGACTACATCATCCAAGCACCTATTCCTAAAGCTGTTCGAAGACGCCTTAAAGCCTATAAAGCGAGGCATGTGCAGGACACTTTAATAACCGAAGAAAACTTACATGACCACCTCATAATAATAGGCTATGGAATTAATGGGAAAAACATTGCAAAGGCGGCCCGAAATGCAAAAATACCTTATGCAATAGCTGAATTAAGCCCAGATGCTTTCAAAGAAGCAAAAAAAAATAATGAACCTGTACTATTTGGTGACGCTGCTGAAGATGTAATACTTCAGCATTTACATGTACAAGAAGCACGTGTTATAGTTATTGCAATTTCTGATCCTTCTGCCACAAAAAAAATTGTAACTATCATAAGAGATTACACTAAAACTGCATGTATAATTGTTCGTACCAGATATGTTAAAGAAATAGATGAAAATTTAAAAATAGGCGCCGATGAGGTAATACCGGAAGAGTTTGAAACATCTATCCAAATTTTTACTCGAGTATTAAAGAAATATATGGTTCCAAATGACGATATTCAAGGTTTTATAAACCAGTTACGTTCATCTGATTATGAAATGCTCACCACGGTTGAAGGCATTAACACAAGTCTTCCTACTCGACAAATTCGCATACCAGACAAAGAAGTCACCTCATTATATGTAGAAAGCAATACCAATAAAATTGTTGGAAAAACAGTGGAGTTGTCTGGGATAAGAAAAAAGTACGGCGTTACTATTCTGGCGATACAACGTGATAAAAAGTACATCACAGAAATAAAACCGGACACTCTAATAATGCAAGGCGACTTACTTTTTCTTTTTGGCAATCCTGACGCCATTAATAAACTTAACAAGCTCTTTTCTGTATAGAAACACTGTAAATTGGAAAATTACACTACATTTGTCCTTGTTATGGCAATGATGTCTGCCTTGAACCGCCTTATAAAGCTGATGACGTCTATAAAGAGAGCCTTTAAAAGGACTCTCATGACGCATGATATCTTATTATAGCTTTATGAAATACTCTTTAAGACAGTTAACTACTTCTATAGAACAAATTCCTTTGTTTTTATACTTGATTAAATGGATTCTTATCTGTTCAATAATTGGAATATTAGTTGGTTCGGCATCTGCCTTTTTTCTATGGTCACTGGATTGGGCTACACAATGGCGTGAAAACAATTTATGGATCATTGCTCTTCTACCCTTTGGAGGCTTACTAATAGGACTAATGTATCACTATTGGGGAACAGAAGTTGTTAAGGGAAACAATCAATTGTTAGAAGAGTTTCATCACCCTAAAAAAATCATTCCATTTAAAATGGCTCCTCTAGTCCTATTCGGAACAATAGCCACTCATCTTTTTGGGGGATCGGCTGGACGTGAGGGTACAGCTGTACAAATGGGTGGAGCTATAGCTGATGTGTTTACCAGATGGTTTCGATTAAAAAATCGTGATCGTAAAACAATTCTAGTGATTGGAGTAAGCGCTGGATTCGCATCTGTTTTCGGCACCCCGTTAGCAGGTGCTATTTTCGCTTTAGAAGTGATGGTTTTAGGACGAATTCGCTATGAGGCGCTCCTTCCTAGTTTTCTAGCAGCTTCCATTGCTAATTATACATGTCACTCTTGGGAGGTGGGTCATACCATTTATACAATTCCTTTCACTCCTGAAATTACACCCTCTAACATTCTTTGGACTGTATTTTGTGGAATACTGTTCGGTTTAACCGCCCTAGTATTCTCAAAATCCACTCATTTTTGGAGTCAATCATTTAAAAACAAAATAAGCTATCCACCTTTAAGACCGGTTTTAGGAGGTGTCATTATTGCGTTAAGCATATATCTAATGGGAAATACCCGTTATATTGGCCTTGGAATTCCAATCATTGAAGCAGCCTTCAATTCTCCTATGAATTCTTATGATTTTCTGCTTAAACTTTTATTCACATCTTTTACATTAGGTGCTGGATTCAAAGGTGGAGAAGTAACCCCTTTATTTTTTATAGGTGCTACTCTAGGAAATATACTTGTGTGGTTCGTCCCACTTCCTATGGCATTACTTGCCGGAATGGGGTTTGTTGCCGTATTTTCTGGAGCAACCAACACCCCTATTGCTTGTACATTTATGGGAATTGAACTATTTGGTTCTGAGAGTGGTCTGTATATAGGAATTGCATGTGTGGTAGCCTATCTCTTTTCTGGACATAATGGTATTTATGGTTCACAAATTATTGGAAGTCCTAAACACTTATTATACGGTAGAAAAAAAGGGAAAAGCTTAGGTGAAAATTAAAGCCCTTCATGATTAGTCAAAAAGGGCTTCTTTAAAGGCTTATTTTATTGAATTTGCTCTATGATGTTCACGAGCCAGTAATGTGTTTTTAAGCAACATAGCAATAGTCATTGGGCCCACTCCTCCAGGAACAGGAGTTATATAGCTAGCTTTTTTACTCACATTTTCAAAATCTACATCTCCAACTATACGATAGCCCGAAGGTGTTGTTTCGTCAGGTACGCGTGTAATCCCAACATCAATAACAACCACATCATCTTTCACCATTTCGGCCTTTAAAAAATTAGGCTGTCCTAATGCTGAAATAATAATATCTGCTTGAGAGGTAATTTGAGTAATATTTTTAGTATGACTATGTGTTAAGGTCACTGTAGAGTTACCAGGGAATCCTTTTCGTCCCATTAAAATACTCATTGGACGTCCTACTATATGAGAACGACCTATTACTACAGTATGCTTCCCTTGGGTTTCTACTTGATAACGCTCCAGTAATTCCAAAATACCAAAAGGAGTTGCTGGGATAAAAGTACTCATATCCAATGCCATTTTTCCAAAGTTAGTAGGATGAAATCCATCCACATCCTTATCTGGATCTACCGCCATTAATACCTTTTGAGTATCGATTTGTGGCGGCAAAGGGAGTTGAACAATAAACCCATCAATATCAGGGTTTTTATTAAGTTCTTTAATCTTTTTAAGTAATTCTACCTCGCTGGTGGTTCCGGGCATACGTACCAAGGTAGACTCAAAACCTACTTTCTCACAGGCTTTTACTTTACTACCAACATAGGTAAGACTTGCACCATCATTTCCAACGATAATTGCTGCCAGGTGAGGAACTTTTTCCCCATTGGCCTTCATTTTTGCTACTTCGGAAGCAATTTCAGTTTTAATTTGTTCGGATATTTTTTTTCCGTCTAATAGTTGCATTGGTGTTGTTTTTGTAGAAGTATTAAAAAAAAAATCATGGTTTATAATATCCTTCAGGAAACGCTAAACCATAATTACACTTATCTCATTCCTCGCATACCGCCCATCATCTGCATCATTTTTCTCCCTGAGCCCCCTTGCATCATTTTCATCATCTTGCTCATTTGATCAAATTGTTTCATCAGTTGATTTACTTGCTGAATTGAAGTACCACTCCCTTTAGCAATTCGATTTTTACGACTAGTATTAATAGTTGATGGATTAGCTCGCTCTTCTGGTGTCATGGAATGAATAATCGCCTCTACATGTTTAAAAGCATCATCTTCAATCTCTATCCCTTTCAAGGCTTTACCAGCACCCGGAATCATTCCCATCAAATCCTTCATGCTTCCCATTTTCTTAATTTGCTGAATCTGGGTAAGAAAATCATCAAAACCAAACTGATTCTTAGCAATTTTCTTTTGAAGTTTACGTGCTTCTTCTTCATCAAACTGCTCTTGAGCACGTTCAACCAAAGACACCACGTCCCCCATTCCAAGTATACGATCGGCCATACGTGATGGGTAAAACACATCTATGGCTTCCATTTTTTCCCCAGTACCAATAAACTTAATAGGTTTATTCACTACAGATTTAATTGAAATGGCAGCACCACCACGAGTATCACCATCCAATTTGGTTAGAATAACCCCATCAAAGTTTAGAATATCATTGAAGGCTTTAGCTGTATTAACCGCATCCTGTCCTGTCATAGCATCCACAACAAAGAGAGTCTCATGAGGTTGAATCGCCTTATGAACATTTGCAATTTCCTTCATCATCTGTTCATCTACCGCCAAACGACCAGCAGTATCGACAATCACCACATTATGCCCATTAGTCTTAGCATGTGCTATTGCCGACTTAGCAATAGAAACAGGATCATTATTTCCTCTATCTGAATAAACATCTACACCTACTTGCACTCCGACTACATGTAGCTGGTCTATTGCTGCAGGACGATAGACATCACAGGCAACTAGTAAAGGCTTTTTGTTTTTTTTCGTCTTAAGATAATTTGCCAATTTACCAGAGAAGGTAGTTTTACCAGAACCCTGTAATCCTGACATTAGAATTACAGTTGGATTCCCATTGAGGTTTATCCCTGTAACATCTCCACCCATCAACTCGGTAAGTTCGTCCTTAACAATCTTAACCATTAGTTGCCCCGGCTGCAAGGTAGTAAGTACGTTTTCTCCTATTGCCTTTTCTTTTACTCGATTAGTAAATTCCTTAGCAATTTTAAAGTTAACGTCAGCATCGAGTAGGGCTCGACGAATTTCCTTAAGGGTTTCAGCTACGTTTATCTCGGTAATCTGCCCATGTCCCTTTAAGACGTGGAGTGCTTTATCCAGCTTTTCACTTAAATTATCAAACATAAGACTATCTCTTCATTTTAAAGAATGCAAATTTAAGGATTTGTAAGCGAAGTATAAAGACATTTATGAAACGAAAGAAGGCTGCCTCTCCAAGCAGCCTTCTCCTGTGAAAAAAATACTGTTTTTTTTCACTCTAACCAACCTAAAACTCAAAAAAACTAAATTCTTTGTAATACTATTCTTGGACCTGAAATACCTTCATCATCATACTCTTGCAGCACAATTGCAGTTTCAGAATATTCAGCTACAACCCATTGTTCATTTAATAAAACTACAAACTCATGATCTGTATCAAATTCCATTGTAATAGACATTGTTGTAAATAAACTTTGCGCACTCCAATTACCTTGGAAGGTTGTTTCTCCATTAGTAATCGAAACATTTGTTAAATTCGTAAACTGAAGTTGAAATCCAGTAAAACCACTAGTAAAATCCTCTCCTTCATCCTTATAAGACCCTATTTTCCAGGCACCGGACTTTAATGTAGTCAACACTTGATTTAGCGAAGGGAATTGCTGATTATTTCCTCCTTCCAAAGGCGTCGTACTTAAATGAAGTATGTTTCCTTCATCTTCATTCATTTCAATTTTACTCTCTCCAATTACACTAACGCCCCAATCTCCATCTATATGATTTAATACCCAAATTTCATCATTGAAACGCAACTTAAGTTCTATTCCACCGTTATCATCATCTTCATATTCTATACGCCATTTACCTATAGTCATATGATCATTAACAGTCACTTTTACCGCTCCTCCAATAAAAAATTGGAATTTAAAACTAGACATATACTCCGTTTTAACAACCCCATCTTTCATTAATTTATTCACATACCAGTCTCTGGATAATAAATTTTGACGAAGCCTTTGCGCTTGTTCAAGCCATTCACCTTCAAGGTCATCATCCATTGAATCATCAGACTGCCAATTCTCCTTGCATTCCTTCATCAATGAACGCAATTGTAATAAGCTTTCCACCGCCACTGTTTCACCATTCCTATATTTTACAGAAATAGGGAATTGAATTTTTACTATTATACTGGATGGTAAAAGATTAAAAAAGGCAAAAAGTTCTTGATTAGATGATACTGCTACAGATCCCGTTTGCTCCAAATTTGTATTAAAGGTTAGCAATGTTACAGGGAATTGGATTTGAAAGCAACGAATTCGATCATTAAATTCTTCTTCAGAATCCGCGTGTTCCTTATTAATAAACTCAATGAGGTCATCCTCTGAATTAATCGTTATTTCTGAATAGTCATTAAAACGAAGCACAATTGGAAAAACAAGTTTTATTGGCTCCAAGTTTCCGGCCAAAAAATATAATTCACGAAGCGCTATTAGTTCTTGAGGCGAAGTAATAGTGTAGGTCGTTCCGGCATAAATCACCTGATAAGGAAACTTTATTGAAACAGAACTCATTCCATCAATAAAATCATCCTGAGTTCCATGATTTACACTGTTAGCCTTAAGATAACCGGCCATTTCGGAGTTTGCGGTAATCACCTCATCTTGTCCTCCTTCATTGACAAACTCTTCCTCTTGACATGCAGTTACCACTAACATAAGTAGTAAAAGTGCATAGGATAGGATTTTTTTCATAAGTACTTGGTTTTAGCTATTTATACGAATAAAACAATTTAAAAGAAAAATACCCTACCCTATATAAATGATTTTTTTTAAATATTTTTGAAACTGCAAAGACCCAATCGCATTATGGAATCATCTACCGAATCGGTTTGTAAAGAACATATTTTCAGTAACATATTCAACAAGAACTCAAAGACAATACACAATTATGTGTATTATAAATGTGGAGACCAGGATAAAGCAGCTGATATTGTACAAGAAGCTTTTGTTAAGCTATGGCAAAATTGTGCTAAGGTACCGGCAGAAAAGGCAATCTCTTTTCTATATACTGTCGCTAACAATCTCTTCCTTAATGATATTGCTCATCAAAAAGTTCGATTAACATATCAGAATACCAAAATTGGTCAAGTAGAACATGAGGATCCGGAATTTGCAATGGAAGGAGATGAATATATGAAGAAACTCGAAAACGCTATTGCTAATCTAAGTGAAGCCCAACGAGAGGCTTTCCTATTAAATAGAATTGATGGAAAGAAATATAAAGAAATTGCCGAAATTTTAGGAATTTCAATCAAAGCTGTTGAAAAACGCATAAGTGGAGCACTTGAAAGCCTACGTCAAACCATTGGAAATATTTGATTATCAAGGTAGGGTAATTACAAAATAAACTGTTATAACACTATAATTAATAGTATATCATGAACAAAACTACGCTTTTGGCCCGATGGCTTGCAGGTGAATTGACGGAGGCAGAACTCAGAGAGTTTCAAAAAACAGAAGACTACGCTGTGTATGCCAAAATTGCCGAAAAAGCCACTCAATTGAGCCCTCCAAATTTTGATACTGAAAAATCATATTCAGCTATAAATGAACGTAGAAACAATAGGAATTCCTCTAAACGAACTATTTTCTCGCTACAGTCTTTACAATATGCCTGGCGCGTGGCCGCTGTTCTGGCAATCGTAGCTGGAAGCTATTTTTTCTTTAATTCGGGCACAACCGAAATATCAACTGGAATTGCGGAGAAAAGTGAATTTAATTTACCTGATGCCTCCAATGTAAGTATTAATGCTTTATCGCATATTACATACAATAAAAAGAAATGGAAACAACATCGTAGCCTAACTCTTAATGGAGAAGCCTTTTTCAAGGTGACTAAAGGAAACACTTTTGATGTAAAGACAAATTCAGGAATAGTAACGGTTGTAGGAACAGAATTTAATGTTAAACAAAGAAACGACCTTTTTGAAGTTGCCTGCTATGAAGGAGTAGTGAAAGTAACTCACTTAAACAAAAATTATTTACTAACCGAAGGTATGGGGGTACAAATAATTAATGGGGTTGTTACTAAGCACTCTTTTAAAGGAACTTTCGCACCATCATGGATACAGAATGAAAGTGATTTTAAAAGTATCCCTCTACGTGAAGTGTTGGCAGAGCTTGAACTTCATTACGATTTAAAAGTTACTGCCCCAGAAAACATTCAAAACATTTTATATAGCGGAACTTTCTCACATAACAATTTAGAGTCTGCACTAAAGTCCATATGTTTGCCGTTACAATTATCATACACTCTTTCCAATAATGATAAGCGTGTAACGATACATGAATAATATCATTTCTAAAAATATTTATAATCTTCTTTTTGTTTACGGTTTCCTCATGATCTTTGGGCGGGTCCATGGTCAGGAAGCCGTAAACAAAATCCCTTTTACACAATTCCTTGCTTCTTTAGAAACTGTATTTCAAGTGAAGTTCTCATACGCTGATAATGATGTAAAATCACTTCGTATCACACCAAAAAATTTCACATCACTAACAGAAGCATTAAAGTATGCATCCCATTTAACCCAATTGCATTTTCAAACCATTGATGATCGATATATTGCAATATCACCTATTAGACAAAACATATGCGGAACTCTAATTGACAACGATTCCGGTGAACCATTGGTTGGAGCTACTGTTTTTGTTCCAGGAACAAATGTAGCAGCAATCACCAATAGTCAAGGTAAATTCCTGCTTTCTGAAATTCCATTAAATACTACGATTACAATTAGTTATATTGGATATCAAACAATACACGCTACAGTAGAGAGTTTTTTGGATGAAAATTGTCCCATTTTTCCGCTGTCTTCAGTAATTTTCCAACTTAACGAAGTAGTAGTTGGCAACTATATTACTCAAGGAATTAGCAAATATATTGACGGATCTTTTAAATTAAGTGCACAAAAACTTGGGGCAATTCCGGGTCAAATAGATCCAGATATACTACAAACTTTACAATCCCAACCTGGCATAGAAAGTGTAAATGAAACCATTTCTGAAATTAATATTCGAGGAGGATCACATGACCAAAACCTCATTCTTTGGGATGGTATAAAAATGTACCACACCGGTCATTTCTTTGGTTTAATTTCTGCTTTTAACCCTTATCTCACAGAAGAAGTTACCGTTATTAAAAATGGAACACCAGCTAAATACGGTGATGCCGTTTCAGGTACTATAGCCATGCAAACACCAAACACTATAAATCCTAAGATATATGGAGGGACTGGTTTTAACATGCTCAACGCTGATGCTTTTATACAAGTTCCTGTATCGAAAAAAGTGGCTATACAAGCATCCGGAAGACGTTCCCTTACCGACATGATAGAGTCCCCAATTTTTAAAGCCTATTTCGACAGGACATTTCAAGATTCTAATATTGAATCTTCTTTAAATAATAGCAGTGAAAGTGATTTTTACTTTTATGATTTTACAGGAAAAGTCCTCTATGACTTCTCTGACAAACATCAACTTAGAAGTAATTTTATAAGTGTTCATAATGAACTTGATTACAATGAAACTACTAATGATGGAACTGAAGAAAGTACATTAATCCAGCAAAACTTTGCAACGGGTGGACAACTAATAAGCAAGTGGAACAATGCCTTTTCCACTGATATAAGCGGATATTATACTAGGTATCTGTTAGATGCCACAACTTTTAATCCAGGAAATACTCAAGAACTCAAACAACGAAACGAAGTTACCGAGAATGCATTCAAAGTAGATGCTTCTTATAGATTTAGTTCACAATTAAAACTATGGGGAGGATATCATTTTACTGAAACCGGAATTCGAAATTCCGTTTTTGTAAGTGCTCCTTACTTTAAGAGATCCGTTAAAGAAGTAATTCGTACTCATTCACTGTATAGTGAAGGAAGCTACCAATCGAATTCTACTTTCATACGACTAGGTGTCCGTATTAATCATTATGATAAACTAAACGACACAAAAATTGAGCCGCGCCTTAGCATAAACCAATATCTTAATGATGCCATTTCAGTTAAAGTCATGGGGGAAGTGAAAAGCCAAGCAACTACCCAAATTATTGATTTGCAAGAAGATTTTCTAGGTGTTGAAAAACGTCGTTGGATGCTGGCCAACAATAAAGATATTCCCGTTATGACTAGTAGACAAGTATCAGGCGGGTTTGATTACAACAAACAACGTTGGCTTATAAGTACTGAAGGTTTTTATAAAACTGTAGATGGAATTACGACAAATACTCAAGGATTCCAAAATCAAAATCAAGGACGAAGTACCAGTGGAAGCTATACTGTTAAAGGAATTGAGTTTCTTATCAATCATCGAACAGAGAAATTCAATTCATGGATTAGTTACACCTATAGTTTAAACGATTACTATTTTAAAGAATTAACACCTTCCATTTTCCCTAACAATACAGACATACGCCACTCTGTGTCTATCGCCAGTTCATATGACATCAATCAATTCCGTATCGCAATTGGTTTAAGTCACAAAACAGGAAAGCCCTATACAATTCCAGTAAAGGGAAACGAAATAAATAATACAACTATCCCGAGTTCCATTAATTATGATTTACCAAATAACGAAAATCTTCCTGAATATTGGAGACTAGATGTATCTTCCTCTTATCGTTTTTTCTTTTCTGATCAAGTTAAAGGTAATTTCAGTATCGCATTACTAAATGTTTTAGGAAAAGAAAATACCCTAAACACATATTATGAACTTACAAATAATCAAACAGAGGTTCGAAAAGTTAATAATATATCTTTAGGGTTTTCTCCAAACGCAAGCTTTCGCCTAACATTTTAATTACATACGTTCCGGAACTCCTATTCCAAGCAAACTAAAGGCATTTTTAATAACCTCTCCTACCTTATAGGCCAATTGCACTCTAAAAGTTTTAATTATTTGATCTTCTTCTCCTAAAATAGAGACATTTTGATAAAAGGAATTGAACTCCTTAACCAAATCATATACATAATTAGCGACTATGGCTGGACTATACTGGATAGCGGCATGTTGAACAATATCCGGGAATACTTGTAATTGCTTCAATAATGCCTTTTCCTTGTCATGAAGTGAAGGTAAATCAGTTATCGCTGCATGATAATTGAAATTTGCTTTTCTTAAAATAGACTGAATACGGGCATATGTGTACTGAATAAACGGTCCCGTATTTCCCTGAAAATCTATTGACTCTTTTGGATCAAATAAAATTCTCTTTTTTGGATCCACTTTTAAAATATAATATTTCAAAGCACCTAAGCCAATAGTTTGATATAAACGCTGTTTTTCAGTCTCTGAAAACCCATCTAACTTTCCTAATTCTTCAGATATTTCTTCGGCTGTTTGGGCCATTTCCGCAATCAAGTCATCTGCGTCTACTACGGTACCTTCACGGCTTTTCATTTTCCCACTAGGTAAATCCACCATACCATAACTTAAATGATACAATCGTTCAGCCCAATCATAACCTAACTTCTTAAGAATTAAAAACAGTACTTTAAAATGATAATCTTGCTCATTCCCTACCGTATACACCATGCCTCCTATATCAGGATAATCTTTTACTCGCTGAATTGCCGTACCAATGTCTTGAGTCATATATACAGCAGTACCATCACTACGAAGTACTATTTTTTCATCAAGACCCTCATCTGTAAGGTCTATCCATACGCTTCCATCTTCTTTTCTATAAAAAACACCTTTAGATAAGCCTTCGGTAACCACATCTTTCCCCAAAAGATAGGTATCACTTTCATAATAATAGGAGTCAAAAGCTACTCCAAGGTTCTTATAAGTTATGTCAAAACCATTGTACACCCATTGATTCATTGTTTTCCACAAAGCAACAACTTCCTTATTACCTGCTTCCCATTGACGCAGCATTTCTTGTGCCTCAAGTAAAATTGGCGCCTTCTTTTCAGCCTCTTCTTTGGCAACTCCCTGAGAAATCAAATCCTCTATTTGAGCCTTATAAGCTTTATCAAACGCAACATAATAATTTCCAACTAACTTATCTCCCTTAAGACCAGTACTTTCAGGGGTTTCTCCGTTTCCAAAACGTTGCCAAGCTAGCATACTTTTACAAATATGGATACCACGATCATTTATAACTTGGGTTTTATAAACCTTATGCCCAGCAGCTTCAATAATTTTAGCAACCGAATAGCCTAATAAATTATTTCGAATATGTCCTAAATGCAGAGGCTTATTAGTATTAGGTGAAGAATACTCAACCATTACAGCCTTTCTTTCAAAACCTGCTTTTTGAAATCCATAGGTTACATTTTCACGAATATCATTGAAAAAATGAATATAGTAAGAATCCGCAACTACCAAATTTAGAAAGCCTTTAACAACATTAAAACGAATTACATCCGCCACATTTTCTTGAAGATATGCACCAATCTTATCTCCAATTTGTTGGGGATTTCCCTTAATATTGCGCAGCATTGGAAATACCACTATTGTAATATCTCCTTCAAACTCCTTTCTAGTTGCTTGAAATTCTACAGAATCTAATGTTACATTGAATAGCTGCTGTACGGCCGATTTAACATGACCCGTTAATTGCTCCTGAATATTCATGGTTAATTTGCTTGTGAAAGTTGCAAAGATACGTTTTGATTTAGGATGACGCAACGTAGAATAATACCATTTTTAAAAGAGTCAAAAAGAACACTTGCAGAACTGAATTACTTTTTATAAATTTAATAATCAGCACCTTAATATCCTACAACTACTAACTAAACCACTAATGCTGCTGAATATTTCCATACAAAACAAAATATCCAAACAACAAATTGACAGGTTGGTAGGGACGTCTTTTACCCTAAAAGAGCGTTACAATTTAGGTGGAATTGTATCTCCAAAACTATACATAAGCACTTCGAGCATGGCGATCAACAACCTACTCATATTAAATAAAAATGACCATAGTTGTACAATTGAAATGCGTCCAAAAGGCATCATTATAAAGTTTTCATCTCAATTCAACACCTACGCTTTGATTACATCCTACAACAAAATGAGCATTAGAAAACCATCGGCAATTGATTATAGCATTTACCTAGAAAGTCATTTTTTAAAGATAAAGGCGGACTCTAAAACTCATGATTTCATAACCAAATTGTTTCGTTACAAGTTAAGTAATCTAGCTACACGCATAGAGGATGTTCCATAGGATGGGAAAATCATTTATTCTCTATTTCTTAACAATTTAATAAGCCTTATCATTGACGATTCGCTCAACTTTGCGCAAAAAACATGGAGCTTTTCATTTATATTTTTGCCGCTTTATTTTCAGTAATTAATCCTTTAGGTACACTTCCCATTTTTGTGGGACTTACACAAAATGACACTTCTCAAGAAAGAGCACGTATTTCACTTTGGGCTGCTATAAATACCTTCATCATTTTACTTATTGCCTTTTTCTTAGGCAAGTATATTTTAGGCTTTTTTGGAATTACATTAAATTCTTTAAGAATTGCAGGAGGTCTGGTAATTACAAGTTCTGGATTTGCCCTGCTTACCGGGTCCTTTTCTAAACACAAAGGAATAGACAAACGAGTAAAAGATGATGCCTACCAACGTAATGATATTGCGCTTACACCTTTAGCTATACCTATGCTTGCAGGACCTGGTTCTATTTCACTATTAATTGCCTTACGAGAGGAATTTCAAAAAAGCATTGAAATGGTAACAGCACTAACAGCTGTAACCTTAGTTTGCTTTATTGTTTTTCTAATGCTGAAAAGCGCACCATATATTGTAAAATGGCTTGGTGCTTCTGGAATCAATGCAGTATCCAGGATTATAGGATTTATTGTCATTGCTATTGGAATCGAATACATTTGCACAGCAGTCATTGACATTATAAAAACCACCTTCTAACCTAAATGTAAGCCACATTCCCTATTAGCTTCAACTTTAGTAGGATCAAAATATTTAAATTCATTTTCCAATTGATGATCAGCTAAATACGTATCCAATTGAGCATCATCCCAATAAAAAAAAGGAGAAACTTTTAAAACACCATCACTACCTTGAGTCACTATGTCCAACGTATCTCTAAATGCTGTTTGCCCTTTTCGTAGATTAGTGAACCATACATCCGGTTTGTGAGTTTCCATTGCTCTGCGAAATGGCTCTAGTTTCACTTGTTCTGTGAACAATGCATGATTAGGATCTTCAATTCCTGGTAATCCAATTTGAGCTTCTCGATAGGCTACCGTTTGTTGAGGAACGTATAAGGAAACCTTAAGAGACAACCGATCGATAATACGCTGAGCATGCCTGTAAGTAGCCATGGTATTATATCCTGTGTCACACCAAATTACAGGTATATCATTCTTAACTACACTACACAAATGTAATATTGCTGCCTCATAGGGTCTAAAATTTGTCGTAATAACTGGTCGTTGAGCTTGAGACAAGGCCCATAGGACAATCTCCTTAGGAGATTTTTCGCGAAGTATTTTATTGATTTCGACTAAGTTCATTTTTACTAAATTCAACTCAGCAAATATACTATTATTCTATCGATATTATAGAATAGTTACATCAAATCCTTTAGACATTTATTAGTTAAAACGGCCAACATATTGTCTCGAAGCTCAATCATAACTGCATTAAGCTTACAATCCTCCTCACTATTACAATCATCACACTTTTCATAGTAATTAAGGCTAACACAAGGCAATGGAGCAACTGGCCCTTCCAAAATGCGATATAGAGAAACCAATTTCACATCTGAAGGTTCTTTCAACAAATAATACCCCCCTCCTTTTCCCATTTTAGAGCCCAAAAAACCACTATTCTTTAACTGAAGCAATATGGCTTCTAAAAATTTCTTAGAAATATTTTCTGCTTCAGAAATCTCTGAAATTAAAACAGGCGTCCCTTTACCTTTTCTAGCAAGATAAGACATAGCTTTAAGTCCATACTTGGTTTTTTTGGAAATCATACCTAAAATTCTATCGGATTAGTGGGTAAATATACTATTTTTTAGGTAAAAAAACTTCAGCCATCATACAACGAGCACTCCCACCACCACAAGTTTCAATGGTTTCTAGAGAAGAATATAAAATACTGCAATGCTTTTCAATTGTAGCAATTTGTTGTTGCGTCAAACTTTTATATGCCGCCTCACTCATGACCATATATCTCTTTTCTTCTGCACCTACAACTTGGAGCATATTTCCAGCAAAATGATGCATTTGCATTTCTGTAATAGCGACAATTTCCTTTCCATCCTCTTTTAGATGTTGCAAAACATTTTTGCGTTCCTTCTTATCATCAATACTCTCGAGACAAATTACCGCAAAAGTTTCTGCCAAAGCCATCATAACATTAGTATGATATATTGGCATTCGTTTTCCATCTACCGATTGGTTGGCTGTAAAAATAACCGGTGTATATTCAAAATCTTCACAAAACTCAATAAACAATTCCTCATCTGCTCTAGGCGATAAAGCACAATAGGCTTTTCTATTCACGCGATCCAGGATAATACTTCCAGTTCCTTCAAGAAAAAGACCGTCCTCTTCAGCTCCCGTATAATCAACAATATGTTGAATTTCATACCCCCTATCTTCTAACAAATCTAGAACATCTTCTCTACGTTCTCTACGTCTATTTTCAGCAAACATAGGATAAAGAGCAATATCACCATTTTCATGAAAAGAAATCCAGTTGTTAGGAAAAATAGAATCAGGAGTATCCGTTTCCTTTCTATCCTCAATAACAATAACATCTACACCCACCAACCGAAGTTTCTGGACAAACTGATCGAATTCTTCTTGAGCGTGACTATTAATTTCCTGATTTTTAATAGCAAGATCTTCCTGAAAATAATTATTTACCGCCGTTTGTTCATTCATTCTGAACTGTATTGGGCGTATCATGATAATGGTATTAGTGACTTGATTCATATTCAGAATTCAATAATGTTGAGTACTACTTTAATCTCTTATAAGAGGAAGCGTTGAACAACGCAACAACCCTTCTTGTTTGGCAATTTCAGCATAAGGAATTTCTTCTACAGTAAACCCATTGCTTCTCAACCAGTTATTTAAACGAGTGAAATTTCTCTCAGAAACAACTACATCAGGGGTAATAGAGAAAACATTGCTAAACATATGATACATTTCTTCTCGTTCAATATGAAATAGATTTTCTTTCCCGAAAAGACGTACCAAATAGGTGTAATCTGCTTCTTCTCTAAATCCACTTTTATAAATTATTCCCTTATTTGTACCTACCGGTTGAAAACAGCAATCCAAATGCAGTGCATTGTCTCTTGGTTCTATTTTTGATTTTACAAGATCAAATTCTTTCACAATTTTATTAGGAAACAATTCTTTGATAAAGTTCACACCATGCATATTTGTGCGAGCCGTAATAAAATCCTTATAATCACTTCCTTTATAGGTACCTATAAAAATGTGATCATTCCATAGCATAACATCTCCTCCTTCAATATGAACCTCTTCTGGTGGACGAATCACTTTAGAAGAATCTATTTGACCAATAACATGATCAATTGCATCCAATTCCTTTTCTCTATCAGGTAATATGTTGGCTTTAATAAATATATCATCTATTACAAATGCAATGTCTCTTGCAAAAATTTGATTGTAGTTCTCTATTAACTTCGGTCTATAAACTTGAACATCATACTTTTGAAAAACAGCATTAAAAGCTTCCATTTCACGCACCATATCCTCTTCAAGTGGATAGGTACCAGCTTTAATATGCTCTAACGATTTGGGATCATAGGCTTCCTCTAACTTTGGAGTTGGTCCATTATTCTCTGCTGTTCCTAAAACTACTGCCCTTAAACGCGAGGTTTCGTTCTTAACATTCAGCTGTAACATATAGTCTTTCTTTTAAAGCAAATATAGAAAAAGCCCCGTTGCAAAACGAGGCTTCCTGTGTAATTGTATCTTGTAATTATCTTTTATCAACAGGAACGAATGACCTAAGGTTCTCACCAACGTATATCTGACGAGGACGACCAATGGGCTCTCCTCCACTTCTCATCTCAATCCATTGAGCAATCCACCCAGGCAAACGACCAATTGCAAACATCACCGTAAACATCTCTGAAGGGATCCCTAAAGCTCTGTAAATAATACCTGAATAGAAATCCACATTAGGATATAAATTTCTAGATTTAAAGTATTCATCTTCCAAGGCTACTTTCTCAAGTTTTTTAGCGATGTCTAAAACTGGATCATCAATACCTAAGGCATCCAATACTTCATCAGCAGCCTTTTTGATTATGCGAGCACGAGGATCAAAGTTTTTATAAACGCGATGTCCAAATCCCATTAAACGGAATGGGTCATCTTTATCCTTAGCCTTTAGTATATATTTTTCTACATCTCCACCATCATTCTTTATAGCTTCAAGCATTTCAATTACAGCTTGGTTCGCGCCACCATGAAGAGGCCCCCATAATGCAGAAACTCCTGAAGAAATTGATGCAAAAAGACCAGCATGTGATGAACCAACAATTCGCACTGTAGATGTGGAACAGTTTTGTTCATGATCAGCATGAAGAATAAATAATTTATGCAAAGCATCTACAATAATAGGATTTTCTTTGTAAGGCTCTGTTGGGATCGCAAACATTAAATGAAGGAAATTCTCAACATATCCTTTTGTATTATCATAATAGCTTAGTGGATATCCCTCGCGTTTACGATGCACCCAAGTGGCCAACACTAGAAACTTTGCTAACGTTTTACAAACAGCATTGTATATCTCCTTTTCAGATGAAACATTAACCGGTCTAGGATTAAAAGCAGTAAGCGCACTAGTTAGCGATGCCAAAATCCCCATTGGGTGAGCCGATTTTGGAAATCCATCTATAATATCCTTCATTTCTTCATGAATCAAAGTATATTTCCTGATGTCATTCTCAAAGTTTATTAGTTGATCTTGAGTAGGAAGTTCTCCAAAAACCAAAAGATAAGACACTTCTAAAAAATTAGCCTTATCAGCCAAATCTTCAATTGAATAGCCTCTGTAACGCAAAATACCTTGTTCGCCGTCAAGATACGTGATAGCACTCTCACATGAACCCGTATTTTTATAACCAGGATCCAAGGTGATCATACCTGTGGCGGCACGCAAGTTTTTAATATCAATAGCAAGTTCGTCTTCTGTCCCTTTTATAACAGGAAATTCGTACTTGTTACCATTGTATTCTAGTGTAGCTTTATCTGACATTTCGATATATGTAATTTAGGATTTGATATTCAAATTGTGAGTCCTGCGAAATTACGAAATAAAGTGTTAAAAATGGCTTAAATAGGGATAATTTTGATAGGTAAAAACACAAAAAGACAGCCATATAGACTGTCTTTTTCCTAAACTTAAAATTGTATTATTTTACTTTAAAAGCTCTTTCTTGCGGATAGTAAGCAACACTTCCTAATTCCTCTTCAATTCGAAGTAATTGGTTATACTTAGCCATGCGGTCAGAACGTGAAGCTGAACCTGTTTTTATTTGTCCCGTATTTAATGCTACAGCCAGATCAGCAATTGTATTATCTTCAGTTTCCCCAGAGCGGTGAGACATTACTGATGTATACCCTGCATTGTGGGCCATATTAACAGCGGCAATAGTTTCTGTTAAAGTACCTATTTGATTTACCTTAATCAAGATAGAATTAGCAATACCATTCTCAATACCTCTAGACAATCGTTGAACATTCGTCACAAATAAATCGTCACCTACAAGTTGAACCTTATTTCCAACCTTATCAGTGAGATATTTCCATCCTTCCCAATCATTTTCATCCATACCATCTTCTATAGAAATAATTGGATATTTAGCTACTAATTCAGCCAAATAATCAGCTTGCTCTTGTGAGGTGCGCACCTTGCCCTTATCACCTTCGAACTTAGTATAATCATATTTTCCATCAACATAAAATTCAGCTGAAGCACAATCTAACGCAATCATTACTTCATCACCAGCTTTGTATCCTGCCTTTTCGATAGACTTAATAATAGTTTCTAACGCATCCTCAGTACCTTCCAGAGTTGGAGCAAAACCGCCTTCATCACCAACAGCTGTACTTAAGCCTCTATCATGTAATACCTTTTTCAGATTATGAAAGATTTCAGTTCCCATCTGCATAGCATGTGTAAAATCCTGTGCTTTAACCGGCATTATCATGAATTCTTGAAATGCAATTGGAGCATCAGAATGTGAACCTCCATTGATAATATTCATCATCGGTACTGGAAGTGTATTAGCACTTACACCACCAACATACCGATACAAAGGCATTCCAAGTTCATTAGCAGCTGCCTTAGCTACAGCTAAAGAAACTCCCAAAATTGCATTAGCCCCTAAATTAGATTTATTAGGTGTTCCATCCAATTCAATCATCATCTGATCGATAAGATTCTGTTCAAAAACAGACATACCTAAAATTCCCTCAGCTATAATTGTATTAACGTTTTCTACTGCTTTAAGAACTCCTTTACCCATGTAGGACTTACCTCCATCACGTAATTCTACAGCTTCATGTTCCCCTGTGGATGCACCTGAAGGCACAGCAGCTCTTCCCATTACACCATTTTCAGTTGTTACATCTACTTCAACTGTAGGATTCCCTCTTGAATCTAAAATTTGGCGTGCATGCACACCTATAATCATACTCATAGCGTTTTATAATTTTGATTGTTTAATGTTCTCGATAAATTGGTCAAATAAATAAGAGGCATCATGTGGCCCTGGACTAGCCTCGGGATGATATTGTACACTGAAGCAATTTTTACTTTTCATTCGAATACCGGCAACTGTATTGTCATTAAGATGAACGTGGGTAATTTCAACATCAGAGTGCGCTTCAGTAGCCTCTCTATCTACAGCGAAACCATGATTTTGAGAAGTAATCTCTCCTTTGCCGGTTACCAAATTCATGACAGGGTGATTAATACCGCGATGACCATTGTACATTTTGTATGTTGGAATTCCATTAGCAAGAGCTATTACTTGGTGGCCCAAACAAATTCCAAATAGTGGAAGGTTTCGACTTAGTATCTCCTTAGCCAATTCAATAGCCTCATTTAATGGTTCAGGATCACCAGGTCCATTAGATAGGAAATACCCATCAGGATTCCAATCTTGCATTTCATTAAAAGTTGCATTATAAGGAAACACCTTGATATAGGCATCTCTGTTAGCCAAACTTCTCAGAATATTTTTTTTAATACCAATATCCAATGCTGCAATCTTAAAAGTTGCATTCTCATCTCCGAAATAATAAGGTTCTTTAGTAGACACCTTAGAAGCTAACTCTAATCCATTCATATCAGGTACCTGAGCTAGCCGTTCCTTTAAGATATCAATATTAGCAACATCTGTTGAAATAACTGCATTCATAGCGCCATTATCTCGAATATAACTTACTAATGCACGGGTATCTACGTCACATATGGCAAACAAATTATTCTTATTAAGAAAATCTTCTAATGAGCCTGATGCCTCGGGTCTTGAGAAATTATAACTGAAATTTTTACACACCAATCCGGCGATCTTTACACCATCGGATTCCATTTCAATTTCTTCAGTAACACCATAATTACCAATATGGGCATTGGTAGTTACCATAATCTGTCCAAAATAGGAAGGATCAGTAAAAATTTCCTGATAACCTGTCATTCCTGTATTGAAACACACCTCTCCAAAGGCGGTTCCTTCATTTCCTACTGCTTTTCCGTGAAAAATAGTTCCGTCTGCTAAAATGAGTACGGCTTTCTTTTTGGATTGATACTTCATGCGTTGTGTCGTGTGGTTTTTATTCAAAAATTATTTTACAAAATAACATAAAAAAAGGATAAACTCGAAAGTTTATCCTTGTGATATAAGTAACGATTTACCATTCATTAGTTATCTTGAGTGGTTTCGTTTTCTGTAGTTGTAGGAGCTTCAGTCACAGGAGCATCATCCTGCTTCTTAGTTCTTCCTCTACGGGTAGTCTTTTTCTTAGCAGGTTTACCAGCATTATATAGCTCATTAAAGTCCACTAATTCGATCATTGCCATATCAGCGTTATCTCCCAAACGGTTACCCAACTTAATGATTCTTGTATAACCACCTGGACGATCAGCAACTTTTTCAGCAACGGTACTAAACAACTCAGCAACTGCATACTTGTTTCTTAGCTGACTGAAAACAACTCTACGATTATGCGTATTTTGAGCAGTTTCTTGGTTATTTTCAGCTTTAGATTTAGTGATAAGCGGCTCTACAAATTGCTTAAGTGCTTTAGCCTTAGCAACAGTAGTATTAATACGCTTATGCTCAATTAAAGAACAAGCCATATTAGCTAACATAGCTTTTCTATGAGCAGTCTTCCTTCCTAAATTGTTTACCTTATTTCCGTGTCTCATTACGTTTTAATTTATCTTTCATCTTGCTACTACCCTCTCTGGGGAGCAAAATATGAAAGTGTTAGTCTTTATCTAATTTATATTTGGACAAATCCATCCCAAAGGTAAGACCCTTAACATTAACAAGCTCTTCAAGCTCTGTTAAAGATTTCTTTCCAAAGTTACGGAATTTCATCAAATCATTTTTATTGAACGATACCAAGTCACCCAAAGTATCAACTTCTGCAGCTTTTAAACAATTAAGAGCTCGCACAGAAAGATCCATATCAACCAATTTGGTCTTAAGTAATTGGCGCATATGTAAAGATTCTTCATCATAAGTTTCAGTCTGAGCTATTTCGTCCGCCTCTAAAGTAATGCGCTCATCAGAGAACAACATAAAGTGGTGGATTAATGTTTTAGCAGCTTCAGTTAGAGCATCCTTTGGATGAATAGAACCATCAGTAGTTATTTCAAAAACCAATTTTTCATAATCGGTTTTTTGTTCTACACGATAGTTTTCAATACTATACTTAACGTTCTTAATGGGCGTAAAGATAGAGTCGGTTGCGATAACACCTAGAGGAGCATTAGCCTTGGCATTTTCCTCTGCAGGTACATACCCTCTTCCTTTTTCAACTGTGATCTCCAAGTTGATATTTACATTTGGCTCCATATTACAAATCACCAAGTCGGGATTCAAAATTTGGAAACCAGAAATAAACTTCTGGAAATCCCCGGCAGTTACTTGTTCTTTGCCAGTAACAGCAATTGATACGGTTTCGTTATCAACATCATCTATTTGACGCTTGAAACGAACTTGTTTCAAATTTAAGATGATTTCTGTAACGTCTTCTACAACACCAGGAATAGTTGAAAACTCATGGTCTACTTTATCGATACGTACCGATGTGATAGCGTAGCCTTCCAGTGAAGATAAAAGTACTCTTCGCAATGCGTTACCAACGGTCAATCCATATCCAGGTTCCAAAGGGCGAAACTCAAATTTCCCTTCGAAATCGGATGAATCAATCATTATAACTTTATCGGGCTTTTGAAAATTGAATAATGCCATAATACGACTACTGTCTTTATTTATTATTTAGAGTATAACTCGACGATTAATTGTTCTTTGATGTTTTCAGGAATCTGAATACGTTGAGGTATAGAAACAAAAGAACCTTCTTTTTTCTCAGGATTCCATGTGATCCACTCGTAAACAGCACTGTTAGCAGCCAAAGCATTCTCAATTACCTCAAGAGACTTGGACTTCTCTCTTACTCCAACTACATCTCCGGCTTTAAGTGTATACGAAGGGATGTTAACGATTTCTCCATTCACTGTGATGTGACGGTGAGAAACCAATTGACGTGCACCACGACGAGAAGTTGCTACTCCCATACGGTACACAACGTTATCTAAACGTGATTCACAAAGTTGAAGAAGTACTTCACCAGTTACTCCTTTGCTACGGTTAGCTCTTTCAAAAAGATTACGAAACTGACGCTCCAAAATACCATAGGTATATTTAGCTTTTTGCTTCTCCATCAATTGGATTGCGTACTCTGATTTTTTAGCGCGACGACGATTGCTACCGTGCTGACCTGGAGGGTAATTTCTTTTTTCAAAAGATTTATCATCTCCGAAAATTGCTTCACCGAATTTACGAGCAATTTTAGTTTTTGGACCTGTATATCTTGCCATTTTAAAATAATTATGAAAGGGATTATGAATTAAGGCTATCCTTCGATAATCGTATCACCTTTCTATTCTACATTTTTTAAACTTAAACTCTACGTCTTTTTGGAGGACGACATCCATTATGTGGTAGTGGAGTTACATCAATGATTTCTGTAACTTCGATACCCGCATTATGCAATGAACGGATAGCAGATTCTCTACCATTCCCCGGACCTTTAACATACACCTTTACTTTCTTAAGACCAGCCTCTTGTGCTACTTTTGCAGCATCTTCAGCAGCTACTTGAGCAGCATACGGAGTGTTTTTCTTAGAACCTCTGAAACCCATTTTACCAGCTGATGACCAAGAGATCACATCACCTTTCTTATTGGTAAGAGAGATAATAATATTGTTAAACGTTGCAGAAACATGAGCCTCACCTAACGATTCTACAATAACTTTACGTTTTTTAGAAGTTTTTGCATTTGACTTTGCCATATTGCTACGTATTATTTAGTTGCTTTCTTCTTGTTGGCAACAGTTTTTCTTTTACCTTTTCTTGTTCTAGAGTTGTTCTTAGTACGTTGGCCTCTCAAAGGAAGACCAACTCTGTGACGGATACCTCTATAACAACCTATATCCATTAAACGCTTAATGTTCAATTGGATTTCTGAACGTAATTCACCTTCAATTTTGAAAGATGAAACAGCATCACGAATACGACCGATTTCATCATCGTTCCAATCGCTTACCTTTTTATCTTCGTCTACTTGAGCTGCATTTAAGATTTCTTGAGCTCTGCTTTTTCCGATACCAAAGATGTAAGTTAATGCAATAACTCCTCTTTTTTGTTTTGGTATATCTACTCCTGCAATTCTTGCCATAACTTATCCTTGTCTTTGTTTAAATCTAGGATTCTTTTTATTAATTACGTACAATCTCCCCTTACGACGCACAATAATGCACTCGGGACTTCTTTTCTTTAGTGATGCTCTAATTTTCATCTTACTATTTTTAATATCTATAAGTAATTCTTGCTTTGGTAAGGTCGTATGGACTCATTTCAAGTTTAACCTTGTCGCCTGGCAACAATTTAATATAGTGCATACGCATCTTACCTGAAATATGAGCCGTTACTACGTGACCGTTTTCCAACTCTACACGAAACATTGCATTTGACAATGCTTCAATAATGGTTCCGTCTTGTTCTATTGCTGATTGCTTGGCCATAAATAATTTTAAAATTATTTTCTGTTTTTTCCTGTTTTCATCAAGCCATCATAATGCCTATTCAACAAATAAGAGTTCACCTGTTGCATGGTATCAATAGCTACTCCTACCATAATAAGAAGTGACGTACCACCATAGAACAATGCCCATCCTTGTTGAATACCAACAATTTTAACCACAATAGCAGGCAAAATCGCAATAAGAGCCAGGAATAAAGATCCTGGGAATGTAATTAATGACATAATTTTGTCAAGATAATCCCCTGTTTCCTTTCCTGGTCTAATCCCAGCAATAAAACCTCCACTACGTTTAAGATCGTCTGCCATTTTATTGGTAGGTACCGTAATGGCGGTGTAAAAATACGTAAATACTATGATTAATAAAGCAAATACGAGATTATACCATAATCCAAAGATATCTCCAAAGGCAGCCTGAATTGATTTAGCTGTATCTGATTGTGACAAACCTGCCACAGCTGCGGGTACAAACATAATGGCTTGCGCAAAAATAATAGGCATAACTCCAGAAGCATTCAACTTCAAAGGAATGTATTGACGTGAGCCAAATACGTTCTTTTCAAACCCTCCTGTAGCAGTACGACGAGCGTACTGAACAGGGATTTGACGAGTGGCCATTACCAACATAATAGATGCCAATATCACAACAAACCAAAGAATTACTTCAATCAAAATCAACATAAGACCTCCGTTGTTTTCGGAGACTCTTGATACAAATTCTTGAATGAACGATTGAGGTAATACTGCTATAATACCTACCATAATGAGTAAAGAGATTCCATTACCAATACCTTTATCGGTTATTTTTTCACCAAGCCACATCGCAAAGATGGTTCCTGTTACCAAAATTAATACCGAAGGTATAATAAAGTTTAACCCTTTTCCTAACAAGAAAGCACTATCCGGTACTCCCAAAGCTCCTAATCCATATAAATAGGCTGGGGCTTGAACAATACAGATAGCAATGGTTAACCAACGTGTAATTTGATTTATACGTTTTCTTCCACTCTCACCTTCCTTTTGCAATTTTTGCAAATAGGGAATAGCTATTCCCATTAATTGAACTACGATAGATGCCGAAATATAAGGCATAATACCCAATGCAAAAACCGAAGCATTTGCAAAAGCACCTCCGGTAAAAGCGTTCAGTATACCTAATAATCCTCCGCCATCAGTTTGGTCTGTCAATCTTGTCAACTGTTCAGAGTCAATTCCAGGCAATACAACATGGGCTCCGAAACGGTATACTAACAGGATACCAAGGGTTAAAATAATACGATTGCGTAGTTCTTCAATCTTCCAGATATTGGTTAAGGTCTCAATAAATTTCTTCATGGTGCAATATTATAAAGTTACTGCTTCACCTCCAGCTGCTTCAATAGCTTCTTTTGCGCTTGCAGTAAATTTATGAACAGATACTTTTAATTTAGATTTTAGTTCACCTCCGCCTAGTATTTTTACTAAGTCAGAGCGTTTAGCCAATCTGTTTTCTACTAAAATATCTAGGTTAACAGTATCAGTAATGATACCATTATCTACCATTTCTTGTAATTTATTAAGGTTTATTCCAACATATTCTTTACGGTTTACATTATTGAAACCGAATTTCGGAACACGTCTTTGAAGTGGCATTTGACCTCCTTCAAAACCGATTTTCTTAGAATAACCAGAACGAGATTTGGCTCCTTTGTGACCACGGGCTGCAGTTCCACCTTTTCCGGATCCTTCTCCTCTACCTACTCGCTTTCCATCTCTGTGTACCGAACCTTCTGCTGGTTGTAAGTTACTTAAATTCATAACTATATTGTTAATTAAGCTTCTTGAACAGAAACTAAGTGTTTAACTTTATTTACCATACCAAGGATGTTTGGTGTAGCTTCATGTTCTACAACCTGGCCTATTCCTTTAAGGCCAAGTGATGCTAAGGTTCTCTTTTGAGTCTGAGGACGCTTAATATCACTTCTTACTTGTGTAACTTTAATTTTTGCCATTGTAATCCTTGATTTTAATTATCCTTTAAATACTTTTTCCAAAGACACACCACGCTGAGCAGCAACAGTTCTAGCATCTCTCAATTGTAATAAAGCATCAAAAGTTGCCTTAACTACGTTATGAGGATTAGATGAACCTTGCGACTTAGACAATACATCATGTACTCCTACTGCTTCCAAAACTGAACGTACAGCTCCACCAGCAATTACTCCGGTACCATGAGAAGCAGGTTGTAAATATACACGAGCTCCACCATATTTGCCTTTTTGTTCGTGCGGAAGTGTTCCTTTATTTAAAGGTATGCGTACTAGGTTTTTCTTAGCATCTTCTACAGCTTTAGAGATGGCATCGGCAACTTCCTTAGATTTTCCAAGTCCGTGACCAACCACTCCATTCTCATCTCCTACTACTACGATAGCAGAAAATCCAAATGCTCTACCTCCTTTAGTAACTTTAGTAACTCTTTGTACCCCTACTAGACGGTCTTTCAACTCAAGTCCGCTGGGTTTTACTAATTCTGCGTTGTATTTCTGATACATATTTTCTTAGAATTTAAGTCCGCCTTCTCTAGCTCCTTCAGCCAATGATTTAACTCTACCATGGTACAAATACCCACCTCTATCAAAGGCAATTGTATCAATACCTGCTTTTAAAGCCTTTTCTGCGATTGCTTTCCCTACAAGAACAGCCTTCTCAGATTTAGTTCCTGAGGCAGTACTAATTTCTTTATCTCTAGAAGATGCAGCTACTAAGGTTACCCCATTTGTATCATCTACTATTTGAGCATAAATTTCATTATTACTTCTAAAAACAGCCAATCTTGGTTGAGCAGGTGTACCTACTACCACTTTTCTGATTCTGCTTTTAATTCGTTGTCTTCTTTCAGTCTTTGATAATGCCATAATGCTACTTATTAAGCTGATTTACCTGCTTTTCTTCTTAAAACTTCACCTACAAACTTAATACCTTTACCTTTATATGGCTCCGGCTTACGGAATGAGCGTATTTTGGCAGCCACTTGACCAACCAATTGCTTATCATGTGAAGTTAATTTAACGATTGGGTTTTTACCTTTTTCAGATACTGTCTCAACTTTTACCTCTGGAGCAACTTCCAAAACGATGTTGTGTGAATATCCTAATGCTAAATCAAGTTTTTGACCCTGATTACTAGCACGGTAACCTACACCCACTAATTCTAATTCCTTAGTAAAACCATTAGACACTCCTTCTACCATGTTATTCAACAAAGCTCTGTAAAGACCATGCTTAGCATTCTGATCTTTAGTATCGGCAGTGGTTTCTACTATCAATTGTCCATCCTCTTGCTTTACAGCAATGTCTTTAACTTCTTGAGTTAATTCGCCTAATTTACCTTTTATAGTTACTACACCTTCAGCAATGGTTACAGTAACTCCAGCAGGTATATTGATGGGACTTTTTCCAATTCTTGACATTTCTTTTGTCTTTTATATTAGTAAACGTAACACAATACTTCACCACCTACGTTTCTTTGCTTAGCCTGCTTGCTTGTCATCACACCATGAGAGGTAGACACAATTGCAATACCTAAACCATTCAAAACTCTAGGCAACTCTGTTGCTCCGGCATACTTACGAAGACCGGGAGTACTCACACGCTGAATACTTCTGATTACAGGTTCTTTAGTTACTTTGTCATACTTCAAAGCAATCTTGATGCTACCCTGTACATCATTCTCTTCAAACTTATAACTTAAGATATACCCCTGATCAAAAAGGATCTTAGTAATTTCTTTCTTTAAGTTTGAAGCTGGTATTTCTACCACGCGGTGACCAGCACTGTTTGCGTTTCTAATTCTAGTTAAATAATCTGCTATAGGATCTGTATACATATGTATTGATTTGCGGTAACAGTTTTCGCAAAAGCGAACTTACTACCAATTAACATTTTTTACCAACTTGCTTTTTTAACACCAGGAATCAACCCTTGGTTTGCCATTTCTCTAAACAAAACACGAGAAATTCCGAAAGTGCGCATATACCCTCTTGGTCTACCTGTTAATTTGCAACGATTGTGCAAACGAACTGGAGAAGCATTTTTAGGTAGTTTTTGTAGCGCTTCATAATCTCCTGCTTCTTTTAAAGCCTGACGTTTAGCGGCATACTTGGCTACCAACTTTTCTCTTTTGACCTCACGGGCTTTCATTGATTCTTTAGCCATACTAATTCTTTTTAAAAGGTAATCCTAATTCGCTTAATAATGATTTTGCTTCTTTATCTGTAGCGGCCGAAGTTACAAAAGTAATATCCATTCCTGAAATTCTATGTATCTTATCGATATCAATTTCAGGAAAAATAATTTGTTCAGTAACTCCTAAATTGTAATTACCTCTACCATCAAAACCAGTAGCATTGATTCCTTGAAAATCTCTTACACGTGGTAATGCAGAAGTAACCAATCTATCCAAGAATTCATACATTCTTTCTCCGCGTAAAGTTACTTTAGCCCCGATAGGCATCCCTTTACGCAATTTGAAAGATGCAACGTCTTTCTTAGAAATGGTAGATACGGCCTTTTGTCCTGTTATTTTAGTCAATTCATCCACTGCATGGTCAATCAACTTTTTATCAGCAACAGCTGCACCAACACCTCGGCTTACAACAATCTTTTCAAGCTTTGGAACCTGCATTATATTTTTGTATCCGAATTCTTCTTTAAGAGCAGGAACCACTCGGTCTCTGTACTCTTGTTTTAGTCTTGGAATATAAGCCATAACTATAATACTTCTTTAGATTTTTTGGAAATCCTTACTTTCTTCCCATCTCTCTCTTCATACGCAACTTTAGTTGTTTCTCCTTTAGAAGTCAACAACGACAAGTTTGAAATATGAACAGGAGCCTCTTTCTTAACGATTCCTCCTTGCGGATTCTTAGCACTTGGCTTTGTATGCTTAGATACTAAGTTTACGCCTTCTACAATCGCTTTATTCTTTTCACGATCTACTTTAAGAACCTTACCTTCTGAACCCTTATGGTCTCCAGCAATAACTCTTACCGTATCTCCTGATTTTATCTTTAGCTTTATCATTTTATCAATGTATTAAAGCACCTCAGGTGCTAATGATACAATCTTCATAAATTGCTTATCACGAAGTTCTCTTGCAACAGGACCAAAAACACGGGTTCCTCTCATTTCACCTGCAGCATTCAATAGAACACATGCATTATCATCGAAACGAATATAAGAACCGTCAGGTCTTCTTACTTCCTTCTTGGTACGAACTACAACTGCAGTAGATACTTGTCCTTTTTTAACGTTTCCGTTAGGAGTAGCATCCTTAACTGTAACAACAATTTTGTCACCTACAGAAGCATATCTTCTTTTTGTACCACCTAAAACACGGATAGCTAAAACTTCTTTAGCCCCAGTGTTATCTGCTACTTTTAGTCTAGATTCTTGTTGTACCATAATTACTTAGCTCTTTCAATGATTTCAACTAATCTCCAACATTTAGTTTTACTTAATGGACGAGTCTCCATAATTTTCACAGTATCACCAATATTGCAATCGTTCTTTTCGTCGTGCGCAACATATTTTTTAGTTTTCAACACGAACTTACCGTACATAGGGTGCTTTACACGTTTTACTTCAGAAACTACAATGGACTTCTCCATTTTATTACTGGTAACAACCCCTATTCTTTCTTTTCTTAAATTTCTTTTTTCCATCTTAAAGCAGAGTCGAATTATTGTAATTCTCTTTTTGAAAGCTCAGCAGCTAATCTAGCAACTGTACGTCTTACATTGCGTAATTGCAATGGATTTTCCAGCGGCGTAATAGCATGAGCCATTTTTAAATCTGCATAGTTTCTCTTAAACTCACCAAGCTTTTCTTGTAGCTCAGCAATAGATAATTCTTTAACTTCTGACTGTTTCATAGTTTTCAAATTAAGCTGCATAATCTCTAGCTACAACAAACTTAGTTTTAACAGGTAATTTCTGAGCAGCAAGACGTAAAGCTTCTTTAGCTACATCTAGCGGTACTCCACCTACTTCAAACATAATTCTGCCTGGTTTAACAACAGCTGCCCAATATTCTACGGCACCTTTACCTTTACCCATACGTACCTCTAAAGGCTTCTTCGTAATAGGTTTGTCTGGAAAAATCTTAATCCACAATTGTCCTTCACGTTTCATGTAACGGGTAGCTGCCACACGAGCAGACTCAATTTGACGTGATGTTATAAATGAAGAATCTAGCGATTTTATACCAAACATACCATTCGAAAGTTCATGTCCTCTTTGAGAAACACCTTTCATACGACCTTTCTGTACTCTACGATATTTGGTTCTTTTTGGCTGTAACATTTTTCTTTACTTTAAAAAATTACTTTCTACGACGAGCTTTTTTTGCACCGGCTGCAGGAGCAGATTTAGCACCACCTCCAGTTTGCTTCTTAGACATACCCACTAGTGGAGACAACTCTCTCTTGCCGTACACCTCGCCTTTCATGATCCACACTTTCACACCTAATCTACCATAGGTAGTATGTGCTTCATCAAGTGCATAATCAATATCAGCCCTAAAGGTTGACAAAGGAATTCTTCCTTCCTTATATGATTCAGAACGAGCCATTTCTGCACCGTTAAGACGGCCAGAAATCATAACTTTAATACCCTCTGCATTCATACGCATAGCAGCAGCAATTGCCATTTTTATCGCACGACGATAAGAGATACGACTCTCAATTTGTCGCGCAATAGAAGCTGCTACTAAGTTAGCATCTAGCTCAGGACGTTTGATTTCAAAAATGTTAATCTGAACCTCTTTGTCGGTAATTTTCTTAAGCTCTTCTTTCAACTTGTCTACCTCTTGACCACCTTTCCCAATAATAATACCAGGACGAGCAGTAGTGATAGTAACGGTTACAAGCTTCAAGGTACGCTCAATAATTACACGAGAAACACTAGCTTTAGATAAACGAGCATGAACATACTTTCTTATCTTATCGTCTTCGGCAAGCTTATCACCGTAGTCATTACCTCCATACCAGTTAGATTCCCATCCTCTGATAATTCCAAGGCGATTTCCGATTGGATTTGTTTTTTGTCCCATTATCTATCTTAGCTTTGTGTGTTATTACTAGCTCCAACTACGATAGTTACGTGGTTAGAACGCTTTCTAATTCTATGTGCTCTTCCTTGTGGAGCAGGACGCAAACGCTTAAGCATAGCCCCACCATCTACACGGATTTCTTTAACTACCAAATCAGCTTCTTCAATACTAGCATCTTCATTTTTTGCTTGCCAATTAGCAATAGCTGACAATAGCAATTTCTCTACACGACGAGAAGCCTCCTTTTGGTTAAATTTCAAAATAGCAAGTGCTCTTTCTACTTTCACTCCTCTAACCAAATCCGCAACTAGGCGCATTTTACGAGGGGAAGTAGGGCAGTTATTCAACTTTGCAACGGCTAAGTTTTTCTTAGCTTCTTTAATTTGCGCTGCTCTTTCTTTCTTACGAACTCCCATAGCCTTCTATTATTTTTTTCCTTTATTTTTCGCACCTGCATGACCTCTATAAGAGCGAGTAGGTGAAAATTCTCCTAATTTATGTCCTACCATGTTTTCAGTAACATATACAGGAACAAACTGACGACCATTATGAACAGCTATAGTTTGACCAACAAAATCTGGAGTTATCATAGATGCTCTAGACCATGTTTTAATAACTGTTTTTTTACCTGTTTCAACATTCTGTTGAACTTTTTTATCCAAACTATAGTGAACAAAAGGTCCTTTTTTTAGTGAACGAGCCATTTCTTACTTTTTATTTCTTTCTACGTTCTACAATATACTTGTTGGTTGCCTTAGTTTTAGAACGAGTTCTATAACCTTTAGCAGGAACACCATTTCTAGATCTCGGATGCCCTCCTGAAGCCCTACCTTCACCACCACCCATTGGGTGATCAACAGGGTTCATAACAACCGGACGAGTTCTTGGTCTTCTACCCAACCATCTTGATCTACCAGCCTTTCCTGATACAATCAATTGGTGATCAGAGTTAGACACCGCTCCTATTGTAGCAACACAAGCAGTTAAAACCATTCTGATTTCACCAGATGGCAATTTAATAGTAGCATATTTACCATCTCTCGCCATCAATTGAGCAAAAGTACCAGCTGAACGAGCCATTACAGCTCCTTGACCAGGACGTAACTCAATGCAAGAAATAATTGTCCCTAACGGAATTTCACTTAAAGGCATAGCATTCCCAACTTCTGGAGCAACATTACTACCAGAAATAACTGTTTGCCCTACCTGTAGTCCATTTGGAGCAACAATGTAACGCTTCTCACCATCAGCATATACCAACAAAGCGATAAATGCCGTTCTGTTTGGATCATATTGAATTGAATCAACAGTTGCCTCAACATCAAACTTATTACGCTTGAAATCAACAATACGATACCTTTTCTTATGACCACCACCAATATAGCGCATGGTCATTTTTCCTTGACTGTTTCTACCTCCAGACTTTTTTAACGGAGCAAGCAAGCTTTTCTCCGGCTTATCAGTAGTAATCGCGTCAAATCCGTTTACTACTCTAAAACGCTGTGCAGGAGTGATTGGTTTTAATTTTCTAACTGACATTTTTTGTCTTTACTTAAATATTACTATAAAAATCAATAGTATCTCCTTCCGCTATTTGTACAACAGCTTTTTTAACAGCATTAGTTTTACCAAGCTGAATTCCTGTTTTCGTATAACGTACTTTTCTTTCCGGACCGTAATTCATTGTACGAACTCTTTCAACAGTTACTCCATAAGTAGACTCGATTGCATTTTTGATCTCAATCTTATTTGCCCCTGAAGAAACTACGAAACCATAGCGATTATTCAATTCGCTTTCGGCGGTCATTTTTTCCGTAATAATAGGTTTAATCAACACACTCATGGCTTCTTATTTACTTAAATTCGACTCAATTCCTTCCAAAGCTCCTTCTAACAACACTACATTATTTGCATTTAAAATTTTGTAAGTGTTTAATTCTGAGGTAGTTACGACCTCTGAAGCTTTTAAATTGCGTGACGACAAATATACATTATTATTTGAATCACCCAACACAAACAGTGATTTTTTAGCATCTAAGCCCAAGGCTTTCAAAACGTTAACAAAATCCTTGGTTTTTGGCTGCTCGAATGAGAAGTCCTCCAATACCACAATTGACTGCTCTTTTGCCTTCAAAGTCAAGGCAGATTTACGAGCCAATCGCTTCACATTTTTATTAAGTTTTTGAGTATAGTCCTTTGGTCTAGGTCCAAAAATTCTACCTCCACCTACAAATACAGGCGATTTCACGCTACCTGCACGAGCTGTACCAGTACCTTTTTGCTTTTTGATTTTGCGGGTACTACCAGCAACCTCATTACGCTCTTTAGACTTGTGCGTACCTTGACGTTGATTTGCCAAGTATTGTTTAACATCTAAGTATACAGCGTGATTATTAGGCTCTATTCCAAAAACAGCATCAGAAAGTGTAACCTTTCTACCTGTTTCTTTTCCATTGATATTTAATACTGCTACTTCCATTACTTCTGAATGATTACATAAGCGTTCTTGTGACCTGGAACACATCCTTTAACTACTAAAAGATTTTTCTCCGCAACCACTTTCAACACCTTTAAGTTTTGAACTGTTACTTTCTCCGCGCCCATTCTACCAGCCATGCGTATTCCTTTGAATACACGAGCAGGATAAGAGGCTGCACCAATAGATCCTGGAGCTCTCAAACGATTATGCTGACCGTGAGTAGATTGACCCACACCACCAAAACCATGACGCTTAACAACACCTTGAAAACCTTTACCCTTTGAGGTTCCAGTTACATCTATAAACTCTCCTTCAACAAAATGCTCAACAGTGATTACATCACCTAATTTGTACTCTCCTTCAAATTCTTGGAATTCAACAACTTTTTTAAGGGGAGAAGAACCTGCTTTTTTAAAGTGACCGATTTCGGCTTTGTTAGCACGTTTTTCTGCCTTGTCATCGAAACCAAGCTGAAGAGCCTCATACCCGTCAACCTCTTTGGTTCTGACTTGGGTAACAACGCATGGACCTGCTTCAATAACCGTACAAGGAATATTCTTGCCGTTCTCATCGAAAATACTGGTCATGCCTACTTTTTTTCCAATTAACCCAGACATACTGATTTTTGATTTACGATTCTAAGCTCACGCCTAAAATCTAATTGTTATTAATTAATTAACTAAAAAATTCAGGGTCAAAAAACATACTCTTTAACCCTGAATATATTTTTATCCGTTTTTCCTTTACCTAAATGGTTTAGGACATGTTATCAGCACTTATCAAGTACCGACGGTGAAATTATCACACCTTAATCTCTACTTCAACACCGCTTGGTAATTCAAGTTTCATCAAAGCGTCAATAGTTTTTGATGAAGAACTATAAATATCTAATAAGCGTTTGTAAGAACTTAACTCAAATTGCTCTCTAGACTTTTTATTAACGTGCGGAGAACGCAATACAGTAAATAGTTTCTTGTGTGTAGGAAGTGGAATAGGTCCAGTAACCACAGCACCTGTAGTTTTAACTGTTTTTACAATCTTCTCAGCAGACTTATCTACTAAATTGTGATCGTAAGATTTTAGTTTTATTCTAATTTTTTGACTCATTTTTGTAAAAATTAAGCGTTAGCTCCTCTTGTCTTCTTAATAACTTCTTCAGCAATATTTGAAGGAGTTTCAGCATAGTGAGAGAATTCCATAGTTGACGTTGCCCTACCTGACGATAAGGTACGTAATGAAGTTACATAACCAAACATTTCAGATAGCGGAACAGACGCCTTGATAACCTTAGCACCAGCTCTATCATCCATGTTATTAACCTGTCCACGTCGACGGTTCAAGTCACCAACGATATCACCCATATTTTCTTCCGGAGTTAAAACTTCCAGCTTCATTATAGGCTCCATCAAAACCGCACGAGCAGCTTTAGCAGCTTCCTTATAACCCATCTTAGCAGCCAATTCAAATGATAGTGAATCTGAATCGACAGCGTGGAATGATCCATCAGTCAAGGTAATCTTCATGGAATCCATTTCGAATCCAGCAAGAGGACCACTCTTCATAGCTTCTCTAAATCCTTTTTCAACAGAAGGAATATATTCTTTTGGAATGTTACCACCCTTAATTTCATTAACAAAGGTCAAACCAGCCTTACCTTCTTCAGCAGGCTCCATTGCAAATACAATATCCGCAAATTTACCACGACCACCAGATTGTTTCTTATAAACCTCTCTATGGTTTGCTTTAGCAGTAATAGCTTCTTTATATTCAACCTGAGGCTGACCTTGATTTACTTCAACCTTGAATTCACGTCTTAAACGATCCACAATAATATCCAAGTGAAGCTCACCCATACCAGATATAATTGTCTGTCCAGAAGCCTCATCAGTCTTAACTTGGAAAGTCGGATCTTCTTCAGCTAATTTAGCCAAAGCCATACCCATCTTATCCACGTCAGCCTTAGTTTTAGGCTCAACGGCGATACCAATTACCGGATCAGGGAACACCATAGACTCCAATACAATAGGATGTTTTTCATCACATAATGTATCTCCGGTTTTAATATCTTTAAAACCTACCGCAGCCCCAATATCTCCAGCCTCAATATATTCAATAGGATTTTGCTTGTTAGCGTGCATTTGATATATACGAGAGATACGCTCTTTATTTCCTGAACGAGAATTCAATACATAGGAACCAGCATCTAATCTACCAGAATACGCACGGAAGAAAGCTAAACGACCTACATATGGGTCAGTAGCAATCTTGAACGCTAACGCAGCAAAAGGCTCCGTTACAGAAGGCTTACGTATAACAGGAGCTTCTGTATCAGGATTAGTACCCTCAATAGCCTCCTTGTCAACTGGAGACGGCAAGTAACGACAAACCGCATCCAGCATAAACTGAACACCTTTATTCTTAAACGATGAACCACAAGTCATAGGAATGATAGACATATCCATAACTGCAGCACGTAAAGCGGCATGAATCTCATCTTCAGTTATAGAGTCCTCGTCCTCCATATACTTCTCTAACAGACTCTCATCATAAGCAGCCACCTCTTCAATTAGTTGACCACGATATTTTCTAACATCATCAACCATATCAGCAGGGATGTCTACAATATCAAAAGTAGCTCCTTGGGTAGCCTCATGCCATACAATAGCACGATTCTTAACCAAATCAACCACTCCTTTAAAATCAACCTCATCTCCAATTGGTAAAACGATTGGAACTGCATTAGACTTCAACATATCCTTAACCTGCTGACATACAGCTAGGAAATTAGAACCTTGACGATCCATCTTGTTAACAAAGCCCATACGTGGAACTTTGTAATTGTCAGCCAAACGCCAGTTAGTTTCAGACTGAGGCTCAACACCATCAACAGCACTAAACAAAAACACCAACCCATCAAGTACACGTAGTGAACGGTTTACCTCAACGGTAAAGTCAACGTGACCAGGAGTATCAATAATGTTAAAGTGATAGTCTTTTGCCTCATCAGTTGGCTTCCCATTTTCAGTTGGAAAGGTCCAGCTACATGTTGTAGCAGCAGACTGAATTGTAATTCCACGCTCAGCTTCTTGCTCCATCCAGTCCATTGTTGAAGCACCATCATGAACCTCTCCAATTTTATGGGTCTTACCAGTATAAAAAAGGATACGCTCTGTTGTAGTGGTTTTTCCTGCATCAATATGCGCAGCAATTCCAATATTTCTTGTATATCTTAAATCTCTTGCCATTGTTGATGATTAAAATCTAAAGTGTGAGAATGCTTTGTTAGCTTCAGCCATTTTATGAGTATCGATACGCTTCTTAACAGCAGCACCTTCTTCCTTAGCAGCTGCAAGAATTTCATTCGCCAAACGAAGAGCCATTGATTTCTCGTTACGTTTACGAGAATATCCAATCAACCACTTCATGGCCATTGATACTTTTCTATCAGGTCTGATTTGCATAGGAATCTGGAATGTAGCACCACCCACACGACGACTACGTACTTCTACGTGAGGCATCACATTTGACAATGCATCTTTCCACACTTCTAAAGCAGTCTTCTCATCATTGTTCTTTTTTTGATCTACGATTTCAATTGCATCGTAAAAAACCTTGAACGCTACTGACTTTTTACCATCCCACATAAGGTTGTTCACAAAGCGCGTAACCAATTGGTCATTAAACTTTGGATCTGGTAAAAGAGGTCTTTTTTTCGCCTGTCTTTTTCTCATGTCTTCTTCTTAAAAGTTTTTAAATTACTTTTTGTCTTTTGGGCGTTTTGCACCGTACTTAGATCTACGCTGAGTTCTTCCTGCAACACCTGCAGTATCAAGAGCTCCACGCACAATGTGGTATCTAACTCCTGGCAAATCCTTTACCCTTCCGCCTCTTACTAATACTATCGAGTGCTCTTGCAAGTTGTGACCTTCACCAGGGATGTAAGCGTTCACTTCATTTCCGTTAGTCAAACGTACACGCGCAACTTTACGCATTGCTGAGTTTGGCTTCTTAGGAGTTGTAGTGTAAACACGCGTACACACACCTCTGCGTTGAGGACACGAATCCAAAGCAACCGATTTACTCTTCTTAGTAATTGTGGCTCTTCCTTTTCGTACTAATTGTGAAATTGTTGGCATAATTTACTTTACAATAATTGTTATGTTATAAATTCCCTCTTTTTAGAGGGTGGCAAAGGTAGAAATATTTTTCGAAGATTCAAATCCCAAATCATTAATTTTCACCCTCATATTATTTTTTTTCAAACTTTTCTCAACCCCAATTCAACTACCTACATTTTCATGAATAATAATTAAAGGACATCGCATACTCAAAAATCAACCTTATTTTGAATAAATCACCACTTTAAATTCACTCAATCACTACAGCCTAACAAAACCATCACAATCTTGACACTTTTTCAAACCTATCTCAATCCTTAAATCAAATTTTCACAAGAAAATACCCGCTAAATTTTCCAGATAATAATAATCGTCGTAACACAATTAAAACACAAAAAAGTCTAATAAGTAGTTCCCAACTAAAGAGTCCTTTTAAGTACTACGAAAAATTAATTAACAACCGACCATCATGGAATAAACATATGAGAATAAAAAAAACAGGAACTCCATATTCCTAAAATAACAATCAGTAGATATCGAATTCAAGAACTTAATAGAGCTTGAAGAATGCTCTAAACTCTATTTATAAAATGAATAAAAAAAAGACAACAAACAATACCAATAACCTCCGTCATCATATCTCGAATTAAAATCAACTAAATACAACTCAGCTATTTTAACCACAAACACCAAAAACGAACAACATAATAAGTAATAAGAATCAAAAAATGATAAACCAATCTAAGAAATTGTATAAACCTAAAGACAATATGAACTACAATTAATTACTCTAAAAAATAGAGAACAAGGTTTATTTAAAAATATAAATAGTCTTGAAACCATTAGAACTATACAAAAGACCAATGTTCTCATATAAGTGATTGCTATCAATACCAAGTTACGTAAATCATCATCAAATCAACCAATAAAAAACACACCCAAACACCCATAATTAACTCATTCACAACCTCAAAGGGTTTCAATTTCCTTAAATTTATTAAAATTTCACACTATTTCACAAATAACAAATAAAACCGATCATAATTTGTTAAAAGTTAAATTTAACATAAAAAAAGGTTAATAAATATTTGGTATCTTAATATAATTTTAAGATTTTTGGCTTAGCTAATTCAAATAATTTTATAAAATGAAAACAAAGTTTAGTAGATTTCTAACGCTACTACTAGCGTTTGTTGTGCATATTTCCGTCGCACAAGAAAAAAACATCACGGGTATCGTTACTGATGCTTCCGGCATCCCACTTCCTGGAGTTAATATACTTATCAAAGGAAGTCAAAATGGTACACAGACTGATTTTGACGGTAAATATTCCATTAAAGCCTCAGTCGGAAACATTCTTATTTTTACTTACATTGGTCAAAAAACAGCTGAGCGCACAGTTGGATCATCCAACCTTATCAATGTTCAAATGACTGAAGACGCAGAACAACTTGGCGAAGTAGTTGTTACTGCTGCTTTAGGCCAGTCTCGAGCAGCCAAAACACTCTCATACGCCGCTCAGCAAATAGACAATGAAGACCTAAACATTACGCAGGATGCTAACATCAAAACAGCAATTGCTGGTAAAGTCGCAGGGGTACAAGTACAAGGACAAGCTGGTTCTAAATTAGGTCAATCAGGTAAAATTCGTATCCGTGGAGCTATATCACTAACCAGCGATAGTGACCCATTGTATGTCGTAGACGGTGTTCCTACTGATCCAAACAACATCGATATGGATAACGTAGCAACTCTTAATGTTTTGAAAGGACCTAATGCTACTGCACTATACGGGCAACGTGCCGATGCAGGTGTTGTAATAATCACTACAAAAAAAGGAACTCAAAAAGGAGTTGGAGTAGAATTACTTTCCTCTATAACTTTTGATAAAGTTGCATATTTACCTAAGTATCAAAATAAATACGGACAAGGTTATGAAGAAAGTTGGGGAGTATTCGGAGATGAATTACCTTTAAGTTCTTATCCATCAGAATGGTCTGTTTTCCAAGGAAAAAGATATATAGCTTGGGATAATAACTATGCAGATGAAAGCTGGGGACCTAAATTTGATGGTCAAGAATATATTCCTTGGTACGCATGGTGGCCTGAAAGCCCTTACTTTGGGCAAACTGCAAAATGGGAGGCACAACCCAACAATATTAAAGATTTCTATGAAACCGGTGTAACCTTAAAAAACACTGTATCCATTAGTGGAAGTAATGAAAAATTCAGAGGTCGTTTATCTTTTACGGACTTAGATCAATCAGGTATTACTCCATTCACAAAATTGGAAAAACAATTCTTAAATACAAACTTTGATTTCGACGTAACTGATAAATTCAATATTGGCGCGACTTTGAGCTATACAACATCCAAAATCACAGGAGACTTTGATGATGACTATGGAAACCAAACTTCAGGTTCTTTCAACTCTTGGTTTGCGAGAAACGTAGACATGAAAAAAATGAAAGAGCTGAAGGATTTAAAAACCTTCAATGGGTATTCAGCTAGCTGGAACAATTGGGGTCCGGACTATTATGCTTTAGCTGGTGGAGATTATGAAAAAGCAGCTTTCTGGTTTAATCCATATTTTTTTATGGAGAATTTCAAAAATGTATCCCACAGAGATAATTATGTTGGTAACATCAACTTAAAATATACATTTGACAAGCACTGGTCAATAAATGCTAGTACTTCCATGAATCAGAGTAATTTTAGAAATGAATACTATGTGCCTTTCTTAATCTCTAATTCTTCGGCTCCTGAATTATACAACCCATGGTCTAATAGTTTTGGTATTTATAAAAGTACAGATACCGAATTAAACTATACTGCTTCCTTAAATTACAAAAATGAATTTGGCAATTTCGATATAGACGCATTCATAGGTGGAAACATTCGTCATAACAATTATGACAGAATATCAGCGCAAATGCCGGTTGGAGCTAAAACAGGAGGTTTGATCATCCCTGATGTTTTTCAATTCTCTAATGCTGGAATCAAACCTACAACAGGAACCTTTTTTAGCAACAAAGAAGTTAACAGTTTATATGGTAAGGCTTCATTGGGTTATAAAAGCATGCTATACATAGATGCTACATACAGAAAAGATTGGAGTTCAGCTCTTCCAAAAAACAGCAATGGTTATGGATATCCATCCGTGGGAGGTAGCTTTATTGTTTCTGAGCTTATAGATAACAAAGATGTTTTAAGTTTTGCAAAAATTAGAGCAGGTTGGGCCCAAGTTGGTAATGACCTAGGAGCTTATTTAATAGATCCTGTCTTCCCACTATCAGGAGATCCTTATAACGGTTTAGCATTGATGTATACTAACACTTCAATTCTTGATCCAAACATTAAACCTGCCTTAAATTCTTCATATGAAGTTGGATTTGATACCCGTTTTGTAAATAACAGAATTGGACTAAGTTTTACATACTATAAGGAAAACCGTAAGGATGAAATTATTCCAATTACTATTTCTAACACAAGCGGATATACTCAGTATTTAACAAATGCTGGAGAGTCTGAAAGAGAAGGAGTTGAAATGATCCTAAACCTTATACCTATAAAATCTGAAAACTTTACTTGGGATATTACAGCTAATTTTGGTAAAAACAAAACAAAGATTATTAGTTTACCTGCAGACCTTAAAAGTATTGAAGCTCCCGGCGGAGCAGGTGCATTCGGATTTGCTTCAATGTATCATCAATTAGGTGACAACTGGGGGCAAATACGTGGGACGGCAATATCCAGAGACGAAAATGGAAATCCAATATTAAACTCAAATGGAACCTATGCTACAACCCAAGGGCAATTCTTAGGAAGTGTTCTTCCCGACTTTACAGGTGGTGTTTTAAATACTTTTGCATACAAAAATTTGAGCCTAACAGCGTCAATAGACTTCCAAAAAGGCGGTAAGTTCTTTTCACTAACAGAACAATGGGGACAATATTCTGGCCTATTACATGAAACGGCAGGCATTAATGATAATGGAATGAATGTACGTGATGCTATAGCTGATGGGGGTGGAGTTCGAGTTACAGGTGTTAATAGTTCAGGTGACGCAGTGGACAAATATATACCTGCCTTAACCTATTTTGGTCAATTTTATGCCAACCGCTTGGCGGAACCTTTTATTCACGATGCTAGCTTTATAAAGCTTAGGGATCTTAGCTTAACTTATAACCTACCTAAGAGCTTTCTAAAAAACACCTTATCTGGTGTAAGCGTGAGCTTAGTGGGTAGAAATCTATGGTTAATATCGGTTTCTAAAGACAACACTCACAGATGGGATCCTTCAGAACTATCTCAAACCTATGGTGAAAATGGACAGCTACCAGGTTCTAGAAGCTATGGTATGAATGTTAAATTAACCTTTTAATTAGTAAAGCAATGAAAAAAATATTAAATATAGCCTTAAGTGTACTTATCACAACTACCATCTTTTCATGTGACAATGTAGACTTTGGAGACACCAACAACAACCCTAATGGTGCCGGAACTGAAAACACAGCCTCTTTATTGGCTGGTGCCATGATGCGCTACTCAAGGTTATCTGGTAGAGATTATCTTATTAGACCAACACTTTATGTTCAGTATATGTCCCAAGTAACGTATACGGATGAAATGCGTTATAACGAAGCTGCTTCAGATTGGAATGGTTATTATGTACAGACTCTGTCTAACTTGGAGAGTGTTATAGCTATTGCAAACAATGAACTTCTTCATGATCCAATTTTCCTAAGTAATGGCTCTCCAGAAAATCAAACAGGTGTTGCTAAAATTTTTCAAGCTGTAATTTTTAAAAGAATAACAGACACTTGGGGAGATGCTCCATACAATGAGGCATTACAAGGATTTGAAAATGTTTCACCGTCTTATGACACTCAAGAAACCATTTATAAGTCTATAATCGAAATGGTAAAAGAAGCTAGAGATATGATGGATACAGGCACACTTGGTCCAAAAGGAGACATCATATATGATGGTGATGTTACTAAATGGAAGAAGTTTGCAAATTCACTCATTTTACAACTATCATTACAGTTATCAAAAAAATATCCTGGAGCATCAGGTTACGCTGCAACAGAATTCAAGTCAGCTTTAAATAATGCAAATGGGGTAATTGATGAAGTTGAAGAGGAGGCTTGGTTTAAATATGATCAAGTTTTTCAAAACCCATGGAACGCAAATAGAAGACCAGACTACTTTATGGCCGCTGAGTTCATTGATGCTCTTAAAGGTGAAGACTCAGATTACAATTCAACTTCAAACTCATCTTATGACGCTCGTATAGAGTACTTCGCTAATGATGCTAGTCTAAATGGGGTACCTTATGGGTTTGAAAATGGTAGTGGAGCCGGAGCAACTGGAATGTCAACTTTAATTTGGAACACTGACACATCCCTACCTTTATTAACATCAGCCTATACTTATCTTAACAGAGCAGAAGCAGCTAATTTAGGCTGGACTACAGAAACGGCTTCTACTTTACTTTCGGAAGGAATAATGAAGTCTTATGAGTCCCTTGAAGTTCATTGGGAAGGCCCAGAAATTGCAGACGAGGCATCTGATTATGCTGCTGCTCGAGTTCTTGATGCCACCACATTCGGTCTAAGTCGGGTAATTGCTGAAGAAAAATGGGTTGCTTTATTCCCAAGTGGATTTGATGCATGGGCAGAATGGAGACGAACAGAGATACCAGCATTAACTCCAGCAACAGATTTTCTTAATAATGGAACAATTCCTAGAAGATATGTATATCCTACTTCAGAAGCAACTCTTAATAGTAATAACTATGCATCTGGGGTTGGGACTTTATCACCTTCAACTGACAACAACTCATCTAAAGTTTGGTGGGATCAATAAAATTAAAACAATATACTTTAAAAAAAAGCCTGCATTAGCAGGCTTTTTTATTTTAACAAAGTACTCACGATCACAAATCGACTATACAGTCGTAAAATCCAATTTACCTTATTAGATCTATAAATTAATCAAACAATTAAGAAAATTAAATTAGGTGACTCTCATTAAGATTAATTATAAATTTAACTTTTAAAAATTATTTAAAGGATCCTCAACATGTAATGCAAACTAAACTTAAACACAATTCCTAAAATTACTCAGCCTTACCGTGTAAACTCAACTCATTATTATTGAATAATTATACTTCAAGTATTAAATAAACTCATTACAGTTACAAAGCAACGTAAAAAGGACTAGACTTCACTTATAAACCTAAGGCTTATAATAAGAGTATTACACTCATGGTCAACTTATAAAAAATCTACACATTATATTAGGATTCTTTGGTTAGGCTTAATTCTTATAATACTGATTTATAACCAACACTAAATCCTTATAATCTTTAAATTTCAAGTTATTTTCCTTTATAAATTTGGAAACATTAAATTCAACTTTAAATGCTTTTTCAATGGCTGATTTTTTCAATTTAATTTTTTCATAATTCCCTGATTTAGTTTTAAAGTAATACTCCTCCTTAATTAGGTATTCAGTATCATAATTTGACGATGGAGAAATACCATCATTAGGTTGGGTATTTTGCTTCACATTTAAAACATAATCCTTCACCAAAACATCATTAAAAGCAAGTGTTTCAACATATCTTAAATTTCCCCCTCCCCAGACAAATCTATGCGGCTTACCTTCTAAATCATATAAAACAAATCCTAAAATATCGTTAGTCTCCACAATTATTCCTTGATTTCGTTCTTCATTTTTAACTGAATTATTTATCACCAAGATATTATCGCTCTGAAGATCATAAATCATTTCTTTCTTCTCCGATAAAACATTATTCTTTGTAATCAAATTACCTACAGTCCAATTATGATATAAGTACTTATTCCCTTTAACTCTAGATTCATTGAAAATAATCTTATTAAGGGTTATATCGGGGGTAATATTATCAGTACTTCTTATTAGGCTTTGAGATTTACCATATACGGCAAATAAAAGCAAGGCAATAACTAATTTTTTTTTCAACATAGAACAAACTATTTTAAGTTAATAAATTGTTTTACTGCAATTTACATTTTTTTTATAAACTCTTAACTTAAATTCATTTATATTACCTTTACCACATGGAAAATAACTACCAAATTTATGGTATCCGTGCAATTATGGAAGCCATTCAGTCAGGAAAAAGTATTGACAAAGTTTTTATACAAAAAGGCCTCAAGGGTGGCCTATTTCATGAACTAGAATTACTTATTCAAAAACATCAAATAAATGTATCCTTCGTTCCGGTAGAAAAACTCAATAGACTTACCCGCAAAAATCATCAAGGTGTAATTGCCACAATCTCACCAATTGAATTTCATAATTTTGAGGAAATGGTAATTAAAATACTTGAAAGTGGGAAAAATCCTATTTTTCTATTACTTGACCAATTAACCGATGTTCGCAATTTTGGAGCTATTATTCGCACAGCGGAATGCACTGGAGTATCGGGGATAATCATACAAAAAAAAGGTGCGGCTCCTGTTACGGCGGACACCGTAAAAACTTCGGCAGGAGCTGTCTTTAAAATTCCTATTTGCAAAGTAGAACATCTTAAAGATGCCGTGTATTACCTTCAGGCAAGTGGTGTAAAAGTTGTAGCAGCTACCGAAAAAACAAACAACACTTTATATAATGTTTCTTTTAAAGAACCAGTAGCTATTGTAATGGGATCTGAGGATACTGGTATTGCCCCTTCTCTACTTAAGATAGTTGATGATAAGGCAAAACTTCCAATGTTTGGAGATATTGGATCTCTAAATGTTTCTGTAGCATGTGGAGTATTCTTGTACGAGGTTGTCCGTCAAAGACAGTAAACTACTCCTTCCTTTCAGGTACATAGGTATAATTTAATTTAGGGGCTTGGTTCACTATTTCAGAATCGTTCTCCAATTCTTGTTGCCTAATCTCACTTTCTGAGATAAAGTTTCCGTTCTCATCAAATTGCTTTATAAATGGATCTTCATTTTCATTGAAATCAGGGGATTCCCAAGCATAAACCACTCTTTTAAGTTCTGGTGTTTTGATATTAAAAGCCAATATCATCCCCACTAAAAAACCACTTAAATGTCCTTCCCAGGAAATTCCTTCCTCTATAGGAAATAAATACCACATCATACCTCCATATAGAAAAACAATAATTAGAGAAAGTGCAATAAGCCTATAATAGCGCGTAATAATTCCTTTAAAAAAAATAAAACTTGTCAACATATATATAATACCACTCGCCCCTATATGATAAGATTCCCTTCCAATAATCCATGTCAAAATTCCTGTAGCAATGTATCCAACCAATAATACATTCCAAGAAACTCGTCTATAAAAATAAAACAAGGCCGCAGACAACAACAGTAAGGGAATTGAATTGTTAAATAAATGTTCAAGTGACCCATGGATAAAGGGAGCCAAAAAAATGCCTGGCAAACCTTCAAATGTACGCGGCAATATACCCCAATGGGACCAACTGACTCCAAACTGAATTTCAAGCCAGTATACAATCCAAATACTTAACACAAAAGCAAATGGATAAACTATTACCCCATTATAAAATACAAATATTTCTTTGGTTTTCATTTCCTAAATTTAAGGAAATTAGACAAAAAAGAAACCAAAGTTAACGTATAAGAAAATTTGTCATATTTATTAATTTTACAAAATGAACGAACCATTAGCCGAACGAATTCGACCAAAATCACTTGATGACTATGTCAGTCAACAACATTTAGTAGGGGAAACAGGCTCCTTAAGAAATCAAATAAAAAAAGGTCTCATCCCTTCCCTTATACTATGGGGCCCTCCAGGAACAGGTAAAACAACACTAGCAAATATTATTGCAAACGAAAGCGACAGACCATTTTATACCCTTAGCGCGATAAGTAGTGGGGTAAAAGAAGTAAGAGAAGTTATTGATAAAGCAAAACAAAGTGGTGGACTTTTCACTTCAAAAAATCCCATATTATTCATTGATGAAATCCATAGATTTAGTAAGTCTCAACAGGATTCATTACTTGCAGCTGTAGAAAAAGGGTGGGTTACTTTAATTGGCGCTACGACAGAAAATCCCAGCTTTGAAGTAATTCCTGCTCTATTATCTCGATGTCAAGTATATATCCTTAATTCTTTTGGCAAGGAAGATTTAGAAGCACTTTTACATAGAGCACTAATAAAAGATAAATGGTTGCAATCCAAAAATATACAATTGAAAGAAACAGAAGCTTTACTAAGACTTTCAGGTGGAGATGGACGTAAATTGCTTAATATTTTCGAACTAATTGTCAGTGCGGAAGAAAGCGACACAGTTTTCATCACTGATGAAAAGGTAATGCAACGTGTTCAAAAAAATACTGTTCTCTATGACAAAACAGGAGAGCAACACTATGATATCATTTCAGCCTTTATAAAATCAATTCGTGGAAGTGATCCCAACGGAGCAGTTTATTGGCTCGCTCGCATGATAGAAGGTGGAGAAGATGTAAAATTCATTGCACGAAGAATGCTAATTTTAGCTTCTGAAGATATTGGCAATGCGAACCCTACGGCATTAATAATGGCCAATAACACTTTCCAGGCAGTTTCTACAATTGGATATCCGGAAAGTCGTATTCTTTTAAGTCAATGTGCTATATACTTAGCCACTTCACCCAAAAGTAACGCATCTTATACCGCTATTAATGAAGCGCAACAATTAGTACGACAAACAGGAGACTTAAGTGTACCTCTACATTTAAGAAATGCTCCTACCAAACTAATGAAAGAATTGGGCTATGGTGATGAATATAAATATGCCCATAGCTATGAAAACAATTTTACTCAACAAGATTTTCTCCCTGAATCTATAAAGGGCACCAAACTTTATGACCCTGGTCAAAATCAACGTGAAAATGGGATTAGAGAATTTTTACAAAACAGATGGAAGGGCTTTTATAAATATTAAAAAATCCCTTGATTCACAAGGGATTTTATTTATTAAAATTTCACTGAAATTGAATACTTTTTAAGCTGATCCGCTTCATAATACTCAAAATACCATTCATTTCCTGAACGATAAAACAACCCGTTCATACCATCCTTTTCTGCTATAAAAACATCCTTAACAGAAGTTCGATATAATTTCATGACCAACTTTGGGCTCATATCCACAAGTTGAAAACCAGTAGCTGTAGGCTGTGCGTACAAAGTATGTTCTGTCATCACAACCGCTTCCTCTGACGGCACCACTGCAACAGACTGAATTGGAACTTCTTTTACTATCTTAATCTGTTCTGGTTTTGACTTCGATATAGTCTCATTATATGAATACTTTATTGTTTTAAAAGATTGAAATGCATCCCGTAAAGCTTCATGATATGCTTTCTGATAATCCTTTTCTTTACTTCTTCCCTCTTCAGAAGTAAACAATACCTGATTATAGCAATTACTCAAAGTCACTTTCATTTTGGTGGTAAACATATTTGAATCGTTTAACACATTAGCTCTCAATACCATACAAGGATTATATACGGCCTCCTCAGGCAACTCTCCTTCGAGAAAAGCAACAAACCCTTCTTTGTTCAACAAAAATTTAGTCAAAGAATTAATCTGATATAAATCTTCTGATTTCAAAAAATCAAATTTTTCAGGGACCACCACGTATTTATAGCCATTTAAACTTTCCTGCGCAGTTCCTAATAGTGTATTAACTAGTACTAAACAGGCAATCATTATTTTTCTCATGTGTTTTTGCTTTTTATAAAATTAAAGATACTGTTTAATTTCTAAAAGATCATTAATGGTAATGCCAAACTCATTTGGTGTTCCATCATGCACATTAAAATGAATCGTGTGCATTCCAACATTCCGTGCTCCTAGAATGTCAGCCTCTAAATTATCTCCTATCATTACTGATTGTAAGGGTGTCGAAGATGCTTTATCCATGGCGTGTTCAAAAATCAAAGGGTTAGGCTTCTTTACTCCTACTGACTCAGAATTGATAATATGATCAAAGTAATGGGCAATTCCAGAATTTTTTAATTTATCATTTTGAACTTCTTCAAACCCATTTGTAATAATATGGAGTTTATATTTAGGTTGAAGATATGATAATATTTCATTTGCATTATTAAATAAATGATTATAACGAGGTAAAACTCGAATGTAATCCTCTGAAAGTTGGATAATAGTTGAGTTACTTACCGTAATTTTAAGTTCTTCAAAAGTTTTATTTAAACGCTCATAACGCAATACTTCCTTAGTAATTTGCTCATCTCTGTACAATTTCCAATAATGCAAATTAATAGGTACATATACCTCTAGAAAATCTGCTAAATCTACCCTAACATTGTGAATCTCCAATATTTCTTCAAAGGTAAGTGCTGAATTACGTTCAAAATCCCACAAGGTATGATCCAGATCAAAAAACAGATCAGTTATCATTTCTTTTGTCATAAGTTTACTATTTCTTTATAAAGTGTTTTCCAATCTACATAAGATTTTCCACCAATTATTTCATTTGAAAATACCATTAAAAATCTACCATTAACAGCCTCAACTGCTGCATGCATGGATTGAACTTTTCTTAAAATTACTTTTTTATTGGAATAATGTTGAAAAGCTTTGTCTTGAAGACAAAACGAATTTACTAAAATTGGTAACTGAACCTCATACCCAACATCATAAAAATAAAAAGGTGTACAAGTACCAGCTCTAAAACCTACATAATTAGTATACCCCATTGTATAGTCTTCATTAAATTCAGCATCTGTAAGGTTCCGATATGTTTCAGGGATTTGGATTCGATTAAATCGTACCCGTACTCTTTTTACAGGACGATTAATTACATTTATTAGCCTTTTTCGTTCCTTTTTAAGGTTAGCCAAATCATTATGAGTTTCATATGAAGCCATTAAGGATACGATCGTGTAATCGGCTATTTTCTTAATTAATTCTTTAAAGCGCTTACTATTAACTGAACTATTTTTATCATAAGTTGAATAGTCAGCAAAAAGAAAAAAGTATATAGTCTTCCATTTTTGATCTTTCTGAAATTGTAACAATTCATCAAAATTATCATATGCATCCCTTTGAATTCCAAACAATACTGAAAAACGCTCAAAAACCCTTCCAATATGTAATTTACTTAAATCAAGTAAAGTGGCTCCGATTGTCCGAAGAACATCCTTCTCTTTAAACTCATAGGAAGCTGAAACATCCATTAATAATTGCTTCTCAAAAATACGTGAAGGAAAAACTACCTCAGGAAACAATTTGAGTAAAATAGTTTTTAATTTATGTATCCATATATCAACTACAGGAAATTCCAAAAAACCATTCTTAAAAGCAAGGCTTTCAGAAGCTGGATATCTACCATGCTCATCTTTTAAATGAGGTAAATATTCCTCATACCGGCTCAACAAATAAAAACTCGCCGCAAATACATCAAAAGGAAGAAAACAATTCTTTGATGTTGGAAAAAAACATGGAATTTCATCCCAATCCTGAATATATATTTCTACATCATTTATTCCTTGTTCCAGCAACAAATCATGCATTCGAATAAATGGAGAATTTCCTATAGAATTACGTGCATAAATGAATTTAGCACCTTGATATTTTAAAAAAAAATCTTGATCTGAAGTAAAACGAACATCCACGTTTAGCATTCTTCCAAAAATATGCTTAAATATATAGGTAAAACGAGGAGTTATTTTTTCGGTATAAACGAGAAACATATTATAAGATTCCTTGATCGGAAAAGCTAAAATACGCTTTTTCGGTCACAATAAGATGGTCAAGAATCTTAATATCTAAACTTTGGGATGCTGACTTAATTTTCTGTGTAATTAACCGGTCTGCATCGCTAGGAATAAGACTTCCTGAAGGATGATTATGCGCTAATATTAGTGCGGTAGCACCTACTTCCAAAGCGCATTTTAATATTAATCTAACATCCACTAGTGTAGCCGTTATTCCTCCTTTACTAAGCTGTAATTTAAAAATGACTTTATTTGAGTTATTCAAATACACAACCCAAAATTCCTCATGCAACAAATCTCCAATGAAAGGATGTATTAACTCAAAAACAGCTTTACTACTATCTATTTTCTTTTTATCAATTAAAGCTTCATTCCTTCTTCGACGTCCGAGTTCTAAAGCAGCTGCAATAGTAATGGCCTTGGCCTCTCCAATTCCATTAAACCTCATCAATTGTTTAACTGATAATTTACCTAATTCATTAAGATTATTGGAAACCGAAGACAAAATACGTTTACTTAATTCAACGGCACTTTCTTGTTTCGTACCACTTCCTATGAGAATTGCTACAAGTTCAGCATCACTTAAGACACCCCTTCCTTTGTGAAGCAGTTTTTCGCGAGGCCTATCTTCTTCTGCCCATTGCTTAATCGATAAGGGATTTATTTTATCTTGCATGTCTTAAAGATAAAAAATGTAATTTTAATAAAATAGTATCTCAACCATGAAAACACTCTTTGATAAAAACACCCTGGAAGAAATTCAAAATCGATTACAAAAATTGACCCCGGAAACAAAAGCAAAATGGGGAAAAATGAGTATTAATCAGATGCTAGCGCATTGTCAAGAACCTATTTTAGTCTCACTTGGCGAAAAAACCCTCAAGAAGCCAAACTTCTTGATGAAAATGATTTATAGCAGATTCAAAAAATCTCTATATGATGATATTCCATGGAAACAAGGCTTACCCACTGCCCCAGCTTATCGGGTATTTGAAACAAAAAATTTTGAAACAGAAAGAAGCCAATTATTAGAACTTATTCATAAAATATATCTTTCAAAAAACAAAACCCATTGGCCTGAGCACCCTATATTCGGTCAATACACAGGTGAACAAATTGGCAAAATGCAATATAAACACCTAGATCATCATTTCAGACAATTCGGAGTTTAATCTACCTATTTCCACATTATGAATTATCCACCAAAACATCATCAAGAACAAAATTTTGAAAACATTGTATCCCTGATTAAAGAATACCCCCTGGCTACGATGCTTTCAGTTAAAGACAATGACGTCCTAGCCACCCACGTACCTTTAATATATGAAAAAACGGAAAATTACGGAAAGTTAATTGGTCATTTAGATAAATTTAATCCCCAACTAGAGACCATCCAAAACGGAACTCAAGTAACAATCATTTTTCATGGTCCTGACACCTATATCTCTCCTTCTGTATACAGCACCCCTCAACTTCCCACATGGAACTATCTAAAAGCTCACCTAAAGGGTAAGGTTAATTTATATACAGATAAAGAAAAAATAAAGCGAAACTTAATTAGTATGACTGAATTTATGGAAGATCCTTCACCCAATTACATTTTAGCACCGGATAACCCAAGAATGTTAGCATATCTAGATTATATTGTTGGTTTTGAAATTACGATTACAAATTGGGAAGGTAAATATAAGTTCTCCCAAGATAAACTTTCAAAAGATCAAGAATTAGCAAAATTAGAACTAATTAATAAAAATCAACATCGTATAAATGACTTTATAGAACATATATTTTCAAATCATCAACAAGCTTAAAGCAACGTTTTTACATCATCAAAATTAAGTCCTCCATAATTTCCACTACTCATTAGTAGTAAGGCAGTGTTTTGGTATTTTCTACTAAATAAATATTCTTTAAACCCATTAGAATCTGTAAACACTTTTAAATTATTTCTCTGAAATGCAGCAGCTATTTGCTCCTGAGTAATATCCTTAAGTTTTTTTATGGTGACAGCTTCGGGAGAATAAAAAACGACAGCTTCATCCGCATCTTCAAGGGTTCCTTCATATTCATTTAGAAACTCTGCATTCAAACTACTATAGGTATGTAATTCCAAACAGGCAATTAATTTTCGATTAGGATATTGACTCTTAACTGCCTGAGTAGTAGCCTTTACCTTGCTTGGGGAATGAGCAAAATCCTTATAAGCTACGTTACTTTCTGTCTCACCAATTTTTTCCAATCGTTTGGACGCTCCTTTAAAACTAGCTATTGCTTCATAAAAATCATTTTCATCAATTCCCATATTTTGACATATCCATTTTGCTCCTGAAAGGTTACTTAAATTATGTTTGCCAAATATTTCAACAGGCATATCTCCTTCTGGAGTAATTAAAAGTGTCTGTCCATTTTCAATATAATACTCTGCAGTTTTATATGGTAATTTTCGAATAGGATTTTCAGATGCCTCTACTACCGATACAACTTCTAGATCCTCCTCGTTATATACCATTATACCACCATTAATAATACTATCTGTAAAGATGCTAAACTGCTCTACATAATTTTCATACGTTGGAAAAACATTTATATGATCCCAGGCAATTCCGCTTAGTAACGCTATATTAGGGCGATATAAATGAAATTTAGGTCTCATGTCAATAGCAGAAGATAAATATTCATCTCCCTCAAGAACAATAAAATCATTATAATCTGTGAGATGAACCATAGTATCAAACCCATCCAATTGCGCTCCAACCATATAATCAACCTCAATTCCATGATAATTTAATACATGGAGAATCATCGAAGTTATGGTGGTTTTTCCATGACTTCCTCCAATTACAACTCGAGTCTTATTTTTTGATTGTTCAAACAAAAATTCTGGATATGAATATATTTTCACCCCTAGTTCTTGTGCACGCTTAAGCTCTGGATTATCAACTTTGGCATGCATGCCTAAAACAATAGCATCGAGAGACTCTGTAATCTTTTCAGGAAACCACCCGAAATTTTCAGGCAATAGTCCTTGTGCCTTTAGTCGAGAGTACGAAGGTTCAAAAATGGCATCATCACTTCCCGATATTTGGTATCCTTTATAATGTAGGGCTAATGCTAAATTATGCATGGCAGCACCTCCAATAGCAATAAAATGTATACGCATGAGTATTGATTATTATTTTTCAAAGGCAGCTTTTAACTGTGCAGCCTTCTCTGGTTCTTTTAAATGCTGTTGATATAGTTGATAGAGCTTTTGAAAGGTAGTTTTGGAATTTCCAGTGAGGTGAGCCTTCACATAATATTCCTCAGCCTTTTTATATCGTTTTTGATATACTTCAATCAAGCCAAATGCTAATAAACCGTCTATTTTGGATAAATTCATCAATTCCTGAGCATACAACCTTGCCTTACGTTCACTTCCTCCAACGATTCCGGGAAGCTCCATATACAACTGTACTAAAGCCCAACGACAATCAATATGACCTTCATCCAACTGGGCAGCTTTTAAAAAAGCATCCTCCACCTCTCCAATCATTCCCAGCGCTTTCCATTTTGAAGTTATTTTTGCTTTCATCCCAAGAACACCGCCATACTTATAGTGATAGTCTGCATTATTAGGAACACTCGCTTTCAATCTCCCATAATAGTCAATTGCCACATCCCAATTTTTTTGATGTCCAGCTATGTCTCCTAAATACTCAATAGTCTTTAGGTCGTTGGGATATTTCTTTAAATGATTTTGAAATTTCATTTTAGCAGCATCCCACTTCTGGTTATTAAAGAGATGCACTCCCAATTCGAAATCATTGAAAAGTGTTGCTAAAAAAAATAATGTTAGCAGTATTGATTTAGGAAAGACCATTGTTTGATTTTGCTACCCAAAAATACATATTTACACTTTAAAAAGCATCCATTAAAACACCATTTGATGCCATCCTATATTAAAATAGCGCCTAAGGCGCTATTTATTAATTATATTTTTGGATTCAACATTAACCACAATCTATCTTTCAGCTCTTGAATACCCTGCTGAGCTACGGAGGAAATAAAAAGATAAGGTGTTTTTCCAAAATACATATCCAATTCCCGTTTCATCAATTCTTTCAATTCTCCATCAAGCATATCGCTCTTGGAGATTGCTACAAGACGCTCCTTATCTAATAATTCTGGATTATACTTTTGTAACTCATTCAATAGTATTTCATATTCTTCAGAAATATCTTTGCTGTCAGCAGGAATTAAAAACAAAAGTGTCGAATTACGCTCTATATGTCTTAAAAAATAATGTCCCAATCCCTTTCCTTCTGCAGCTCCTTCAATAATTCCAGGAATATCAGCAATAACAAACGATTTAAAATCTCTGTACTGAACAATACCCAGATTAGGTTTTAATGTCGTAAATGGATAATCTGCTATTTTAGGTTTCGCTGAGGTAATAACTGATAGTAAAGTTGATTTTCCCGCATTAGGAAATCCTACCAATCCTACATCAGCCAGAAGTTTTAATTCAAGCAGTAGTTCTCTTTCCTCTCCTTGGATACCTGGTTGAGCATACCTAGGAGTCTGATTAGTTGCTGTACGAAAGTGCCAGTTCCCTAACCCGCCTTTTCCACCTTGTGCAACAATACGCTCTTCACCGTGTGTTGTAATCTCAAAAAGAACCTGATCTGTCTCAAAATCCTTAACAACAGTCCCTAACGGCACCTCTAAGAAAACATCTGCACCATCTGCACCCGTACTGCGACTGCTACCACCATGTTCGCCATGACCTGCCTTGAAATGACGCTGATATTTAAAATGTATCAATGTCCAAAGGTTTTCATTACCACGCAAAATAATATGACCCCCTCTTCCTCCATCACCACCGTCAGGCCCTCCTTTTTCCACAAACTTTTCTCTATGTAAATGTGAAGAACCTTTACCTCCGTTACCAGAAGCAACCAATACCTTTACGTAATCTGTAAAATTTCCTTCGGTCATGTTATAATAATATAAATCTTTGCCTAAGCCTTATTAACCGTTAACCGTTTCAAGGGAATCAATAACATTGGACAAACGTTGAGTAATCTCCTCAATAGACCCAATTCCATTAACACTAATAAACTTTCCTTGTTCAGTATAAAAATCAATCAACGGCGAAGTTTTTTGGTTATACTCTTCAAATCGATTTCTAATTTTCTCTTCATCCTGATCATCAGTACGCCCGCTAACCTTACCGCGTTCCAAAAGTCGCTGTATAAGCTCCTCATCATCAGCCTCTAACGCAATTGTAGCATCAATTTTCATTTCTTTAGACTCTAAAAAGGAATCCAAAGCTTCAGCTTGAGCCGTCGTCCGAGGAAATCCATCAAAAATAAACCCCTTGGCATCGACGTTTTTATCAACTTCCTCTTGCAGCATATTTATGGTTACTTCATCAGGAACTAATTCGCCTCTATCCATATAAGACTTCGCTAAAGTTCCTAGGGCAGTTTCATTTTTTATGTTGTAACGAAATACATCTCCGGTAGAAATATGCACCAACTGGTATTTTTCTTTTAAAAATTCAGCCTGGGTACCTTTCCCTGCACCAGGTTTTCCGAAGAGAACTAAATTAATCATGTTGTTTTGTTTTAATTGGTAAACTTCCGGCAAATTTCTTCCATATTCATCATAATCCAAGCCATAACCCAGAATAAATTTATTAGGAATAGAAAAGCCTATATAATCGAGAAAAATATCTTTTGTATACGCTTCAGGTTTGAAAAAAAGAGTAGCAATTTTCAATGATTTCACATCATGACTTTCAAGAATACGCTTTAGTTCAACCAAGGTATGACCTGTATCTACTATATCCTCCAACACTACCACGCTACGGCCTTTTAATTCATGGCTTATCCCTACCAACTCTTTAATTACTCCAGTAGTTGATGTACCTGAATAAGAAGCTAGCTTCACAAATGTGATCTCACAATCATTCGGAAACTTTTTTACAAAATCAGAAGCAAACATAAAAGCCCCATTGAGCACCGCAACAAAAATTGGCACTTCTCCATCTAAATCAGCACATACCTCCTTAACCAATCTATCTATCTGGCTATCAATTTCAGAGGCACCTATAAATGGGATGAAATATTTATCGTGGACACGAATCACTGTATTCAAAAAATTTAAAGACGCAAAGATACTATAATGATTCTTCATTTACGATTTTTTAAAGGAGCTTTTGAGAATTAAGCGTATTTTTGCGAGACTTTTGAAAGTATACTTTCTAAAAACAACGCAACACATGAATTATTTCTCATCTGATTTTACTCTTGGAATCCTCGGAGGAGGACAATTGGGCAAAATGCTACTTTATGAAACTCGTAAGTACGATATCCGTACCATCGTATTAGATCCTAGTGCAGATGCACCTTGCCGAATAGCATGCAATAATTTCGAACAGGGCAGTCTAATGGATTTTGACACAGTTTACAATTTCGGAAAAAAGGCAGATGTACTCACCTATGAAATTGAATTGGTTAATGTAAAAGCACTTGAACAATTAGAAAAGGAAGGCGTAAAAGTATTTCCCTCTTCCAAAACCCTACGTACTATTCAAAACAAAGCCACTCAAAAACTTTTTTATGTAGATCACGAAATTCCAACCGCACCCTTTACCAGGTTCGCCTACACTAGTGAAATACTACCTGCCATGGAACATGAAGCACTTTCTTTTCCATTTGTTTGGAAAAGCACCCAATTCGGGTATGATGGAATGGGCGTAAAAGTAATACGTAAAGCAGAAGATTTGAACGAACTTCCAAATGTCGAATGCATTGCTGAACATATGATACCATTTAAAAATGAGCTGGCTGTCATTGTGTCTAGAAATGTTTCAGGAGAAGTAAAAACATATCCAGTTGTTGAAATGGAATTTCATCCGGAAGCCAATCAAGTAGAGTACGTAATTTGCCCAGCACGCATTGATGAGAGTGTTGCACAAAAAGCTCAAGAAATTGCCCTTAAAGTTTCTAATGCAATCGAGCATGTTGGACTTCTCGCGGTTGAAATGTTTCAAACTGAAGATGACCACATTTTAGTAAATGAAGTAGCCCCAAGACCACATAACAGTGGACATTATAGTATTGAAGCAAGTTACACAAATCAATTTGAACAACACCTACGTGCTATTTTAGATTTACCACTTGGAAAGACAAATAGCAAACTAGCTGGAATTATGGTTAATTTAGTGGGAGCAGAAGGACATTTTTGGGATGTTGTTTACGAAAACATTGAAGACATAATGAAAATGGACGGAGTAACACCTCATATTTACGGAAAGAGAGAGACACGTCCATTTAGAAAAATGGGTCATGTAACCATTATACATGAAGAAGTTGCGGAAGCAAGAAAAATTGCCCAAAAAGTAAAGGAAACCATCAATGTGATAAGCAAAAACAACTAAACATACAATATGAGTAAAGTAGCTATAATTATGGGAAGCAAAAGCGACCTTCCTGTCATGCAGGAGGCCATAGATATTTTAAAAGGATTCGACATTGAGGTTGAAGTGGATATTGTTTCTGCTCATCGAACTCCTGAAAAATTATTTGATTTTAGCACAAATGCCCATAAAAGAGGTATTTCAGTGATTATAGCAGGAGCTGGCGGGGCTGCTCATCTTCCTGGAATGGTAGCATCAATGAGTCCACTACCTATAATCGGTGTACCTGTAAAAAGTAGCAACTCAATAGATGGATGGGATTCAGTCCTTTCCATTCTACAAATGCCCGGTGGAGTACCTGTAGCTACAGTAGCGCTAAACGGCGCAAAAAATGCCGGAATATTAGCTGCCCAAATTATTGGAAGTCATGACAAATGTGTTTTAGACAAAATCATAGTATACAAAGAAGGACTTAAACAAGCTGTAATAGAAAGCGCTAAAGGCCTATAATTTAATAAGCCCCTCCAGATGGAGGGGCTTATTTGACAGACATTAGTTTCGCAAAAGACTATGCTTGTTGGGAAACAATATATTTTGGAACTTCAGTTAACAAATTCAAGTAGTTCACATTAATTCCTTTTATTTTTGGCAAACGCTCTTTTTTAACCAAAAGCTCTATTACCTCTACTTTTTTAATTGCAATAACCTTGTCTTTTTGTTCAACAGTAATCGTCACATCAAAAGGAACAATTTTAGCTTCAACTCCTGTCTGAGAATAGCCTACCACTCCTATTAATAAAAAAACGAAACTTACTATTGTTCTCATTTTGTTGTATTTTTGAACGATTTACAAAGCGAATGTACAGCAGGATTTTACACCTCAAAACTTTTTTCGTGCAATCGTAATGTATCTCCGATAAACTGCAACTTTCTTACAAAAACATATAATTAAATGAATACCAATAAGCTAATTACCTTATTCAACACGCCATACAACTCGGCTCCATTTAACAACATAAATGCAGATGACTACATCCAATTAATCACTCAAGCTATCGATGAGACCCGTAAGGAGATAGACATCATTACTTCAAACCCTGAATTACCAACCTTCAAAAACACCATTGAAGCATTAGAATTTTCAGGAGAAATACTTGACAGACTAACCTCCATGTTTTTCAACCTTAATAACGCAGAAACAAATGAAACGGTTCAGAAGCAAGCACAGACAATTTCTCCCATGCTTTCTGAATTCGGAAACGACATCCGCCTCAATAAACACCTATTTGAAAGAGTTAAACTAGTTTATGATCAACGTAACTCACTTAATCTTTCTGCAGAACAAAGTACCTTATTGGAAAAAAAGTATAAAAGTTTTGCCCGCAATGGAGCTAATCTTCCTGATAACAAAAAGCAAGATCTCCGAAATATTGATAAAGAATTAGCAACATTGTCCCTTAAATTCGGCGAAAATGTTCTTGCAGAAACACAAGCGTTCCAATTACACATAATCAACCAAGATGATTTAAAAGGACTTCCTGAAGGAACAATTGAAGCAGCCAAAAATTTAGCAGAGAGCACCCAAAAAGAGGGATGGATATTTACTTTAGATTATCCAAGTTATATCCCTTTTATGACCTACGCTGAAAATCGCGAGCTGAGAAATCAACTCCACAAAGCCTTTGGAAGTAAAGCCTTTCAAAAAGAAACATATGACAATCAGGCTATTGTTCTTCGCATTGCTCAATTAAGGCATAATCGTGCATTACTACTAGGTTACAAGTCTCATGCTCATTTTGTTCTAGAGGAACGAATGGCAGAAACACCTGAAAAAGTAAACCAATTCCTTAATGAGTTATTAGAAAAAGCTTTTGGAGCAGCTCAACGAGAATTCAATGAGTTACAAGATTACGCCAAACAAATTGATGGAATAGATTCTCTACAAAAATGGGATAGCGCTTATTACACAGAGAAACTGAAACAACAGCGATTTGAATTAGACGACGAATTACTTAAACCATACTTCAAACTTGAAAATGTAATTCACGGTGTATTTACAGTTGCTAAAAAATTATTTGGCCTTCATTTTGAAGAAATAAAGAACATTCCAACATATAATAAAGAAGTACAAACCTTTCGTGTGTTAGACGAAAACGGTAATTATTTAGCTTTATTTTACACTGACTTTCATCCTAGGCCAGGAAAAAGAAATGGTGCTTGGATGACTTCCTATAAAAATCAATATATTAAAAATAATGAGAATTCCAGACCCCATATTTCCATTGTGTGCAATTTTACGCGACCTACACCAACTAAGCCATCCTTACTTACTTTCAATGAAGTAACAACCCTTTTCCATGAGTTTGGCCATGCTCTCCACGGCATTCTTGCTAACACAACCTATCCTAGTCTTAGCGGCACAAGTGTATATTGGGATTTTGTAGAGCTTCCTAGTCAGATTATGGAGAATTGGTGCTATGAAAAAGAAACTTTAGAGTTATTTGCTTTTCATTATCAAACAGGAGAAATAATTCCAATGGAGTATATTACAAAGATTAAAGAATCAGCAGCCTTTATGCAAGGTCTTCAAACATTAAGGCAACTAGGTTTTGGACTACTTGATATGAGTTGGCACGGGCAAGATCCAAGCGCCATAACTAATGTCAAAAACCACGAAGAAATTGCAATGGCTGCAACAAACCTCTTTCCAGAATCTCCAGAGACTTGTATGAGCACCTCTTTTTCTCATATTTTCCAAGGAGGATATTCATCAGGATACTACAGTTATAAATGGGCAGAAGTACTCGACGCAGATGCTTATGAATATTTTAAAGAAAATGGCATTTTTAATCGCAACGTAGCAGATAAATTTAAATCTTCCATTTTATCAAAAGGAGGCACCGAGAATCCAATGGAACTTTATATACAATTTCGAGGAAAAAAGCCTACGCCAGAGGCATTACTTAAAAGAGCAGGTCTCCTTGTGTAATAAATTAAAAATCGCCTATAATATAGGCGATTTTTTTAATCTCTTACAAGAGGTAGCCCAGCTTCCTTCCAGCGCTCAACTCCACCATCCAAATTGATGATCTTTTTGAATCCTAACGAATCTAATATAGCTGCTGCTTTGGCACTTTTATTTCCTGTCCTGCAATACAAGTACATCGGAGTAGTCTTTTTAAAATCTACAAACATTAACGCAAAACCTGAATAGGTAAAATCTATATTGTTTGAACGTTTTAAATGACCTTCCTCATACTCTTGAGCCGTTCGTAAATCAATCAAAGGATATTTTCTTCCCTTCGACATCTTATACTCCGTGATTGATATCGTTTTTACATTTGACTGCGAATACAATACACCTGTAATTAGCAAAAAAATCACCAATAACCATTCATTATTTTTCATGCTAAAAAAATTTAATACCCTTAATTTCATTAATACAACACCAAATTTTAATAAAGATGCTAATTATCTTTTTAATAACTGGAACATATCTAAAATAAAAATACTCATAACCCATAAAATAGGGATACTTTCTACCCAAAAACTACAATAATATTTTGTTTGACGAACCTCCGATTTCAAAATTGCTAACCCTACGGCACTTACAACTAATCCATTCATATACCATTCAAAATCAACCCCTCTAAAAACTGTCAGTACAAAAAAGAGTATTAAAATACTATACCCTATATACTTTGTTCCCTTAACACCATATCGCTGAGGCAAAGTGTCTAGTCTAGGATCATCATATTTTACATCACGTATTTCAAAAGGAATCATAAGCGCCAGAACCAATAAGATTCGTTGCAAAAAGAGTACCCATACAGAACCTGTTAACTCTAAGTTGGCATTTACTAATGGTAATAAAACAGTTAAAATAGCCCAGCATAACGCAACTATAATAGTTTTACAACTCCTAAGCGACCGAAAATTACGCTTTCCTGGCAATAAAGGCAATGCATATAAACAGGTTAATAAAGAAGCTACTAACAAAAGAATTTTTCCGGAAGTATTAATCTGAACAAAATAATACCCAAACAAAATAAGGCATACAAGGCTAAATAGTTGCACACCCCTTAAATATGAATTAGGCATATAAAAATACTTCCTTGCGATCGTGGCATATTTTACAAAATTGTAGCTAACAATTGTTCCATAAAATACGGAACATCCCACTGCTTGATTAAACGAAATTCCGTACTTCATGAATGTCAAATACACCAATGCGCCAACTGCCAAAGCAACATGAACACTTGCATCTATGTAAAAATCAAACCATTTTTGCACCCATCGCATATCACAAAAATAATGTATTTTTCACGGTATCCAATAGTTAAACTACACCTCTAATATTCAATCCAATATACCTGTAAACCTGATGGTCCTCAACCTCAACATTAGCTGTCATTTATTGAACATTTTTAACGTCTCCATTAACACGAAATACACATCCTAATCGTTAGAAATAATATTTTTAATACGTACTTTTGCAGTCTTAAACACAACTTATCACTCAATCTCGATAACGAATGAAAACAGATTCTTTTGCATTGCGCCATATAGGTCCCAATGAGACGGACTTAGCACAAATGCTTCAAACCGTAGGAGTAGAAAATCTTGACCAACTTATCTACCAAACCATCCCAGATGATATTCGCTTAAAACAACCTCTCAACCTTCCTGAAGCACTTAGCGAAAATGAATTTTTAAATCATATTCAACAACTTTCTCAAAAAAATAAGATATTCAAAACCTATATTGGGCTAGGCTATCATGAGACTATCACTCCTTCCGTTATCAAAAGAAACATTTTTGAAAACCCAGGGTGGTATACCGCCTACACTCCCTATCAGGCTGAAATTGCTCAAGGACGTTTAGAAGCACTTCTAAACTTTCAAACCATGGTTACTGACCTTACAGGAATGGAACTTGCAAACGCATCGCTTTTAGATGAAAGTACAGCAGCTGCAGAAGCAATGACGATGCTCTACGAACTAAGAAATCGTGACCAGAAAAAAAACAATGTAACTAAGTTTTTTGTTTCAGAAGAAGTATTACCACAAACGATATCTTTACTTTATACCCGAGCTATACCTCTAGGCATAGAATTAGTTATTGGCAATCATCAATCCTTCGACTTCTCTACTGACTTTTATGGTGCCTTAATTCAATATCCGGGAAAATATGGTCAAGTTTATGATTACGCATCCTTTACTGCCAAAGCCAAAAACAATGAAATAAAAGTTGCAGTTGCTGCTGATATATTAAGTTTGGTATTACTAGAAGCTCCTGGTAAATGGGGAGCTGATGTTGTAGTAGGAACAACTCAACGGTTCGGAATCCCTTTGGGCTACGGGGGCCCTCACGCTGCATTTTTTGCAACCAAGGACGAATACAAGCGTAATATCCCTGGACGTATTATTGGGGTCACCAGAGATACTGACAGTAATAGAGCACTTCGTATGGCCTTACAAACCCGCGAACAACACATTAAAAGAGACAAGGCTACTTCTAACATTTGTACGGCTCAAGTTTTACTTGCGGTTATGGCTGGAATGTATGCAGTATTCCATGGTCCTAAAGGACTTACATACATTGCACAAAAAGTACATCACAGTGCCACAACACTTGCGGCCCAACTAAACCGATTAGGTTACCAACAAACAAACGCTCAGTACTTTGATACCATTGTAGTAAAAGCAGAAAAACACATCATTAAACCAATTGCAGAAGCCAACGGTGTTAACTTCCTCTATATTGATGAAAACACTATTAGTATTGCAGTAAATGAAGCCACATCACTCACAGACATCAATACAGTTTTACGCATATTCGCTGAAGCTGGAGGAAGAATCGCACTTACCACATCTTCATTACTCCAGGAGAGTCCTTTAAGTGAGGAAGTAAAAAGAAAAAGCGAATTTTTAACACTCCCTGTATTCAATTCGTACCATTCAGAAACTGAATTGATGCGTTACATTAAAAAATTAGAGCGTAAGGATCTTTCATTAAACCACTCCATGATTTCTCTTGGATCTTGTACAATGAAACTGAATGCTGCTTCTGAGATGCTTCCGCTAAGTCAAGCAAATTGGTCTAACATACATCCATTTGTTCCTTTAGAACAAGCCCAAGGATATCAAGAAATGTTGAAGTCACTAGAAAACCAGCTCAACATTATTACCGGATTTGCAGGAACTTCACTTCAACCCAATTCAGGGGCCCAAGGGGAATATGCAGGATTAATGGTAATTCGTGCCTATCATGAATCTCGAGGAGAAGGTCACCGTCATATTTGTTTAATTCCTTCTTCAGCCCATGGAACCAATCCTGCCTCAGCTGTAATGGCAGGCATGAAGGTTGTAGTCACCAAAACTGACGAACGAGGTAATATTGATGTAGAAGACCTAAGGGAAAAGGCAATCAAATACAAAGATGAGCTTTCGTCATTAATGGTAACCTACCCTTCTACTCATGGAGTATTTGAATCTTCAATTCGTGAAATCACTCAGATCATTCATGAAAATGGAGGTCAAGTTTATATGGATGGTGCCAATATGAACGCACAAGTTGGTCTAACAAATCCTGCCACAATTGGGGCAGACGTATGCCACTTAAATTTACATAAAACATTTGCCATACCTCATGGTGGAGGCGGTCCTGGAGTTGGCCCAATTTGTGTAGCCTCACACCTAGTACCATTCCTACCCTCTAACCCAGTAATTGCCACTGGAGGCGCTGAGGCCATTACAGCCATATCAGCTGCTCCATGGGGAAGTGCAATGGTATGTCTTATTTCATATGCCTATATCACAATGTTAGGCTCTGAAGGTCTTACCAACGCAACTAAATATGCCATCCTTAATGCGAATTACTTAAAATCTAAACTTGAAGAACATTTCTCTGTACTTTACACGGGAGAATGCGGTAGAGCAGCTCACGAAATGATTTTGGATTGTAGACCATTTAAGAAAAATGGAATTGAAGTGACCGACATTGCCAAACGTTTGATGGATTACGGATTCCACGCTCCTACAGTATCATTTCCTGTTGCTGGGACATTGATGGTTGAACCGACAGAAAGCGAAAGTAAAGCCGAATTAGACCGTTTTATAGAAGCCATGGTATCTATCCGAAAGGAAATAGAAGAAGCGGATTTGGATGATACAAACAATGTTCTTAAAAACGCACCGCACACCCTTAACATGGTCACTTCAGACAGTTGGACATTTCCATATAGCCGCGAAAAGGCGGCATACCCACTTTCTCACATAGCTGAAAATAAGTTTTGGCCTACTGTAAGAAGAGTAGACGAAGCCTTTGGGGATCGTAATTTAATTTGCACTTGCGCACCTATAGAGGCCTATATGGAAGCATAAAAACAGAATATAAATAATTATAAAACAACGCCTTGCACAAATATCTCAATGCAGGGCGTTTTTATTTATACTTCACAAAATAATGTTTGGACATCGTAGCAATTTTCCATTCCTTCACATCACAAAAAAAGGTAGTCGTACCTTTATTTCATCCTAAACAACAACAAATGAATATTAAAATAACAGGAACCGGATGCTATATTCCTTCCGAAATTGAAACTAATAATAATTTTTCAAACCATAAATTTTTACATACTGACGGATCTCTCTTTGAAAGCTCAAATGAAATAATTATTGAGAAATTTAAAGCTATAACTGGGATTGAAGAACGTCGTTATGCTGAAAAGGAACACAAGGCTTCAGATCTAGCGTTCTTTGCAGCAGAAAAAGCAATAAAAGATGCCAAAATTGCTCCTGAAACATTAGATTACATTATAGTAGCGCATAATTTTGGAGATGTAAAACATGGAACATTACAAGGAGATAGTGTACCTAGCCTCGCTAGTAGGGTAAAGCATTCGTTAGGAATAAAAAACCCAAAATGTGTTGCTTATGACTTACTTTTTGGATGCCCTGGCTGGGTTGAAGGTGTCATTCAGGCTCAAGCATACATCAAAGCAGGGATGGCTAAAAAATGCTTAGTAATCGGAGCAGAAACATTGTCACGAGTAATAGATCCACATGACCGTGACAGTATGATATATTCTGATGGTGCTGGTGCCGCTATTATAGAAGCCACCGATAGACCAGGTGGTATTATTGCTCATGAATCCGCTTCATTCACCGAAGAGGAAGCCTATTTTATTTTCTTTGGAGAGTCTTACAATCAAGCACTGGAAAAAGATCATCGCTATATTAAAATGCACGGGCGAAAAATATATGAATTTGCTTGTGTGCAAGTACCATTAGCCATGAAATCATGCCTAGACAAAAGTGGAATAACCATAGATCAAGTCAAAAAGATATTCATCCATCAAGCTAATGAAAAAATGGATGAGGCAATTGTTAAACGATTCTACAAACTTTATCAACGTACTGCGCCAGCTAATACTATGCCTATGAATATTCACTTTTTAGGAAACAGCTCAGTGGCAACCATTCCAACTCTTTATGATATGGTTAAAAATAAACAAATTGAAGACCAATCCATTGAAGAAGGTGACATTGTACTTTTTGCTAGCGTGGGTGCTGGTATGAACATAAATGCTATCGTATATCAAGTTTAACATGAAGTACACCATATTACTTTCCCTTTTCTTTTTAACTATCAATAGTACTTTTAGTCAAGAAATCAAGGTTTTATCATATAACATTCGGTATGACAATCAAGATGATGGACTAGACAGCTGGACAGCATCCAAACGAAACCAAAAAGTAGCTTCATTATTAAATGAATTAAATGCAGATGTCATAGGTATCCAAGAAGCCTTACATCATCAATTAACCTATCTAAACAATCAACTAATCCAATACAAATGGATTGGTGTAGGAAGAGATGATGGTAAAATTGAAGGGGAACACGCTCCCATATTTTATAATCACAAAAAACTCAAACTCAAAAAATGGGGGTATTTTTGGCTTTCAGAAACACCTAACAAACCCTCTAAAGGTTGGGACGCCAATTGCTGTAATCGAATTGCAACATGGGCAATTTTTAAAGTAAAAAATCGCCAATTCTTCTTTATTAATACCCATTTCGACCACCAAGGAACACGAGCCCAATACGAAAGTGCCCAGTTAATTCTTGAAAAATCACAGCGTTTTTCAAAGGACTTACCAATCATCTTAACAGGAGACCTGAATGTTTCTCCTTCTTCAAGCGCCATTCAAACCCTAAAATCTAAACTAAAAGATAGTCACTCCACAGCACTCCAACTAATTGGACCGAACGGGACTTACAATGCCTTCAAGCATTCTATGGTACCAACTGATGAAAAAAGAATCGATTACATTTTCCATTCCTATAGTTGGAAAACTATTGAATTTAAAACCTTAGACATTAAGTACCAAAACAGATATCCCTCCGATCATTTTCCGATTTTAGCCACCTTAAAGTTAGAATAAGCGTATTTTTACTCAAATTTAGATTGTTTAACAATGCCTAAACTACCATATGTACGAACATACTTATCCATCTAAACGTTTTAAACGAACAATTCAATTTGTCTCTAAACATATTTCAAAGGATGAATCACTTTTAGATCTAGGCGTTAAAAACCCTTTATCCTCCCTATTAATTCAAGAAGGTTACAGGGTAAAAAACACAAATGGAGAAGATCTTGACCAAGAGCTCCGGGCTATCATGGAAGAAAATTATACCACTGTTACGGCTTTTGAAATACTCGAACATCTATTAAACCCCTACGGCATCTTAAAAAACATAAAAGCTTCTAAAATTGTCATTTCTGTTCCTTTGAGACTTTGGTTTGCACCTGCTTACCGTAGTAAAACAGATATACGTGACAGGCATTATCATGAATTTGAAGATTGGCAATTAGAGTGGCTACTAGAAAAAACAGGATGGAAAATAATGGCTACTGAGAAATTCACTCACCCTGTAAAAAAAATCGGGATAAGACCTATATTAAGACTCTTTACACCTCGTTACTATCTTATTTATGCTGAGCGTGATACTAAATAAAATGAAATACTACGTAATAATTCCTGCTCACAACGAAGCCTCCTACATAAGTGAAACTCTAAATTCACTATTAATGCAATCTGTATTACCCGATAAAATAATCGTGGTAAATGATCATTCAACAGATACCACCGAGGAGATTATTGATCAATATAGTTGCTCACACTCAATAATAAAAAAAATTAACAGTGTCTCATCAGTAACACATATGCCGGGAAGTAAAGTTGTCAATGCCTTCAATAAAGGCTTTGAATTGCTTGACCAGGACTTTGATATCATAGTAAAGCTAGATGCTGACATTATACTGCCTCCAAACTATTTTGAAAAACTCACTGAAATATTTAAAGACAGTAGAGTCGGAATTGCAGGGGGTATTGCATATGAACAAGACAAAGAAGGAGAATGGATCCGCACTCACCCCATGAATAGAGATCATGTAAGAGGTGCCTTTAAAGCCTATAGAAAAAGTTGTTTTCAGGCCATTGGTGGTCTAAAAAGCAGTATAGGCTGGGACACTGTGGATGAACTTCTAGCAAAATACCATTCTTATATAATTCAAACAGACGAAACTCTTCAAGTTAAACATCTTAGACCAGTTGGCAAATCATATAACTCAAAGGCTCGACTATTACAAGGCGAGGCAATGTATAAAATGAGATATGGCTTGTGTATTACTTGTATTGCCTCTCTTAAAATGGCTTGGAAACAGCGCTCATTTACCCCATTCAGAAACAATATCTTAGGCTATATAAAAGCTAAAAAAGAAAATAAAACATTTTTAGTTTCAAAGAAGGAGGGTGAATTTATACGAAATCTACGTTGGAAAGGAATTACACAAAAATTTTTTTCAACTGACTAAAAATGCCAATTCTCCCATTTTTCAAATGCCTCTATTCTATTCTCAACGTCATCATCCATGGATGAAAAAAAATCAATTCCAGAAATAACTTCTAAACTATCCACGGAAACAACAAAATCGTACAAGGGCTTATCGGATTCTTCATGAGGAATCAAAAAAGCAATAACTTTAGGATTACCCGAATTATAATCGAGGACAATCTTATAAAATTGCTTTGGAACAGCCACCTGTTCTTCCCCTATAGTTATGTCAATTTCCTTCAGAATTCCTCCCGTAACGACATAAACTCCATCATAACGAGACGCCCAAAAACGCACCTTCTGTTCAAGACGATTCCAAATGCCTGAATTAAATTGATGTTCTTGTGGACTCACATTACTAGTTAAGAAAGTCTCAGTAAAAGCTTCTTTACTAAATTTACGATCAGCAGCTGGACACAAATGACCTCTATCATAGCCAGAATCCTTATAATTCCTCCAATGAGCTGATCCAGATATTACCGCATCATCCATTTCAAAATATGGTCTTTTATAATCAACCCCTGAAAGATGTTCTTTTTCCAATTTATATGCTACCCATTCGGCTTGTTCATGAGGCTCACTATAGGATAGCGAATACCCTTTGTGATGGATAATTTGTCCTGTTGTACTACTTGGTAAGAAATGAGAGCCATCCTGATATATGGTGTCATTTTTGGATGTGTTTCCTCCCCAATCTACATGTAATTGTTCCAGATAAGATTCTCTATCAACTCCTTTGGTTTCCAACCAATATCCAGCCGCAACTACCAAAAGAGCTAATAGAGTATACCATGTTTTTTTTCGCATTATGGTTATTTTTCAATTAACGCCTCTCCAACAGGATTACCAGTTGTCCCATTTGGATATGCTATTCCTAATAGCGCTGCTACGGTAGGTGCAATGTCTGGAATTTCCGTGCGTCGAGTGGTCGAACCTTGCTTTATCCCATTCCCAAACATTAAAAAAGGCACTTGAGTATCATAATTAAACCCAGATCCATGCGTAGAGCCTGTACGAGAATAACTAATAAAAGAAGCGTCAAGGACCACCAATACATCTCCAGATCTTTTATGATTAAATCCTTTTTGAAGCATATAGGCCATTCCTTCTGTATAATGTTGAGTTTTCATACTATGTGCTGTGTACACCTCAGCTATTCCATCATAATTCAAAATTTCTTCTGCAATTGCCTCTTGCACCTCTTTGGCACTTTGATTAATTGCTGCCAGCTCATCATAATCTAAAAACAGTTGGTTATTGGATACATTTTTTATCAACTTATCTGAATTGAATTTATTTTTCAAAAAATTCTTTAACCGCCCAACAAATTCATTTTTCTCAAAATATCCTGCTGGTATGTTTAACGATTTTAGATAGGCAGGTACATGTACAGCCCCATGGTCAGCTGTAAGAAATACGGTATAATTCCCTTTACCTACACGACTATCCAATGCTGAAAACAAACGTGCAAGTTCCAAATCTAAACGCAAATAACAATCTTCTACCTCTATAGAGTTCACCCCAAACGAATGGCCAATATAATCTGGACTGGAATAACTAATTGCTAAAAAATCAGTCGTCTTGCCCTGTCCTAATTGCTCACCTTCTAATGCAGCTAAAGCAAAATCCGTGGTTATGCTGTTTCCAAAAGGGGTAGCTTTTAATATATCATAGCTTCCATTATCTTTCCATAAATTAGGGAGATTATGAGGGAAAACTGGAGCATTTTCTCCTTTAAATTTACCTTCAAACGTGTTGTCATCACTTCCACTAGCAACATAGGTATGAATATCATATAATGTATTCCACTCCTTCTTGTATTTGCTTACTGATTTTGCTTTATTAAAGTCCTTAACCCATTTTGGCAACTCTTCCATATAATAACTACTAGTTATCCAAGCTCCTTCGTTCTTTCCATGAAACCAATATGCCGCATCCGCAGTGTGTCCAGCCGGTAAAATAGCACCTCTATCCTTTAGTGCTATACCAATTACCTTACTACGAGACTGTGTTGCCAATTTAAGTTGATCAGTTACTGTAGTTGTTTTCATTCTATGTGGAGACATCTTCCCGGCTGCATCTTGAGTTCCTACCGGAGTCACATTATCATCTCCTGCACAATATACACTCTTATCGATAGTTTTATCATACCAATCATTACCAATAATACCATGAACGGCTGGGGTTGTACCAGTATAAACAGAAGTGTGTCCTGGTCCAGTATAGGTTGGGACGTAATTAAAGTGATGGTTTCTAGCATTAAAACCTTCGCGAATCATTCGCTTAAACCCATCTTCCCTATAACGTTCCCAATATCTGGTAATATAATCATAACGCATTTGATCCACGACTATACCTACCACCAACTTAGGTGACTCATAAGGTGCAGATGTTTGACCCACAGCAGTTAAGCTGCAAATAAAAGCAATTAAAAAGCTTAGTATATTTTTCATTTCTGTACTATTATTTCCACAAAAATAAGGGTTAAACTTTAGAGTAAAGTAAAATCAAGGTTACTATTATTTTTTTTACTTTAGTGCTGTCAATTTTTGCGCATGAAACATCTTAACGCTATAGGTCAATATTTTCTAATGATTAAGGAGGTTTTTCACAAACCTACAAAATGGTCTATCACCAAAAATCTTATTTTTAAAGAAATTGACGACCTCATTTACGGAGCTCTAGGTATCGTTATATTTATTTCATTTTTCGTTGGAGGGGTAGTTGCAATTCAAACAGCTCTAAACATCGATAATCCTTTAATTCCAAAATACCTAGTAGGATTTGCCACACGTCAATCCGTTATTTTGGAGTTTGCTCCTACCTTCACTTCCATTATTATGGCAGGTAAAATTGGATCCTACATTACCTCAAGTATAGGAACAATGCGTGTTACTGAACAAATTGACGCATTGGAAGTAATGGGTGTTAATTCAGTAAATTACCTTATTTTCCCAAAAATAGTCGCACTTATGTTCTATCCATTTTTAGTTGCCATAGGGATGTATCTAGGTATTTTAGGAGGCTGGGTTGCCGGAGTATACGGAGGCTACAGCACAAGTGCCGAATATATTATGGGAATACAGAGTGACTTCAAACCTTTTCACGTTTTTTACGCATTCACAAAAACATATGTTTTTGCTTTTATATTAGCTACCATACCTGCTTATCACGGCTATTACATGAAAGGGGGTGCGCTTGAAGTAGGTAAAGCCGCTACCACGTCTTTTGTTTGGACCAGTGTAGTTATTATTTTGGTAAATTATGTTATTACTCAATTACTTTTAGGATAATGATAGTTGCAGAAAATGTACATAAATCTTTTGGAGATTCTCACATATTAAAGGGAATCTCCACGGTTTTTGAAAAAGGAAAAACAAACCTAATCATAGGACAAAGTGGATCAGGTAAAACTGTATTTCTTAAATCACTACTGGGTCTTTTCACACCTGAGGAAGGATCCATTAGCTACGACGGAAAAATTTACCTAAACCTACAAAAAGATGATCAACGAAAGCTTCGTCAAAAAATGGGGATGGTTTTTCAAGGAAGCGCACTTTTTGATTCAATGACGGTGGAAGAAAATGTCATGTTTCCACTAAAAATGTTTTCTAATAAGTCAAGAGCTGAAATGAAAGAACGAGTAGATTTTGTATTAAATCGAGTTAATTTGGTTGATGCCCACCATAAATATCCTTCTGAAATTTCTGGAGGAATGCAAAAAAGGGTAGCAATTGCGCGTGCCATTGTTAACAAACCAAAATACCTGTTTTGTGACGAACCAAACTCAGGACTTGACCCTAATACGGCAATGGTAATTGATAACTTGATTAAAGAAATCACTGAAGAATACAACATCACTACTGTTATCAATACACATGATATGAATTCAGTAATGGAAATTGGCGAAAAAATTGTATTCTTAAAAAATGGATACAAGGAATGGGAAGGCACAAAACATGAAATCTTCAAAACCGATAATGAAGCCGTTACCAATTTCGTATATTCTTCGGAGTTGTTTAAAAAGGTTCGTCAAATGTATTTGGAAGAACGTGCCTAGAGTGTATTAAATATTATTGCGTGTTTACTATCAAGGTGTCAGACGCTATCTTTAATTGCAACCATTTTCTTAATTTTCTTAAATCGCGTTGCTGAGTTGCCTCACCTACTCCAGGCTTCCATTTCACCATAAATGTAGGTACTGTATCTATTTTAGCAAAATTAGACTTAAGAACATTAGCATATGAGAGTTCACTCAGGGATTCATAGTTAATCTGCGCTTCTTTAACAATCTGCTCAAATTCTGTACTCCCTTTGGTTAGCTTATTTAGGCGTTCCAATTCATTCTCCAATACATTTACCCTAGACTTACTATTTGCAAGCTCCTCTTTATGAGATTCGTATAACTCCATAATATAGCGACCTTGCTGGGCACCATCTTTATTTCCCTGAATAACCTTGAGCTCTGTATTTTTTAAGGAATTATAGTTTCCTAATTGATGTTTCCAAGTATTGATAACATTCTCTGGAATCACTTCATCTCCCATAAAAACCAATTCAATATAAGGATGACCATCATTATACTCAACATTTGAAAGCTCTTTTAAAAACATCCCTCCCTCTGAAAAACGATAAGGAACTATAGTATCCGAAATAAATTGAGATGCACTGTTATTAAAAGTTGATTTTTGCCATACTTTATAAAAAGTGTATCCAGCTGGAATCATTACCAACACAGCTAATATAGATACAAACCTAGAAAGACGTTTACGCTTAGAAGAATCCGCGTATTCAACCATTGGAAACTTAAGTACTTTAAGCACCAAAAAGGTCGCCAAAGCAATAAAAATGGTGTTTATAGTAAAAAGATACATGGCCCCAGCAGCATAATTAAAGTTTGCTATAGCTAAGCTAAAACCAACAGTACATAAGGGAGGCATTAAGGCAGTTGCAATAGCAACTCCATAAATAACACTTGCAATGGTTCCTTTTTTAGCCCTAGCAATTACCAATGCAAGTCCTCCAAAGAAAGCAATTAAAACATCCCTAATATCTGGTGCTGTTCTGGCTAGCAGCTCTGATGAGGCATCCCGTAATGGAAAGAATTTAAAAAACAAAAAGGCTGTAAGAATACTTAACCCTACCATCACAGCAAAATTCTTAACTGATCTTTTAAGAGTGTCAACATCATTAATCGCTAAAGACAATCCAATCCCTAAGATTGGCCCCATTAATGGTGAAATAAGCATCGCTCCAATAACAACTGCAGTAGAATTGGCATTCAAACCAACTGAAGCAATAAAAATTGAACAGATCAAAATCCATGAAGTATGCCCTCTAAAATTAATATCGGCTTTTATACTTTCAACAGTTGCATCCTGATCGGTTTCATTACGGATATCCAATAAGTCTCTAAAAAAATTTTTAAACCAATCTATGCCATTGAATAATGCCTTGTCTTGCTCTTGGGGCGAACTGTCATTTGGGTGGGTTTGTTCCATATAAATCTTACGCTAATTGTTCTCCAAATTGCTTTTTTGCTTCTGCAAGCATCATTTTTATATCTTGTTCTTTACTTTTTGGACATATAAGCAACACTTCTTCTTTATCGACTACAATATAATCATTCAAACCATCAATTACAACAACTTTTCCTTTTGCAGTACGTATCATGTTGCCTTCTGCCTTATAACATATCACTTGGGCATTAACAATGGCATTACGTGAAGAATCTTTAGGCAATTTTTCATATAAAGACCCCCAGGTTCCCAAATCATTCCAATCAAAAGATGCCGGCAATACATAGATATTAGGAGATGACTCTAAAATTGCATAGTCAACCGAAATATTATCCGCCAATGCATAGTTGTCTTGTATAAAAGCTGACTCACTTTCTGTATTATAAAAGGGCAACCCTTTTTCAAATAATTGATAAAGTTTCGGCTGAAAGTTATGAAAGGCTCTTAAAACACTTGAAACACTCCAAATAAAGATTCCTGCATTCCACAAATAATTTCCTTCCGCTAAAAACGACTTCGCTGTTTGGTAATTCGGTTTCTCTGTAAATTGTTGGACCTTCTGAACTCCATCTGAATTCCCTTTTTCATATTGTATATACCCATAACCAGTATTAGGAAATGTAGGTTTGACACCTAAAGTCATTAATACATCCTTGGAAGTAGCCTCATCAAAACTTCTCTGAATATCCTCTGTAAAAGCTACTTCATCCTCAATCCAATGATCACTTGGAGCCACAACCATTACTGCATCAGGATTTTCCTTCTGAATTTTAAAGGCTGCGTACAAAATACATGGTGCCGTATTTCGCATGGCAGGTTCCAACAGTATTTGCCTTTCAGTAATGTTAGGCAACTGCTCTAATACAAGAGAATTATACAGTGAATTAGTTAATACAAATATATTTTCTTGTGGAATCAAACCTTCTAACCTTTTAAAAGTGCGCTGTAGAAGCGTTTCTCCGGTCCCTAGCATGTCGTGAAATTGTTTGGGAAATGCTAACGTACTTACAGGCCAAAAGCGCGAGCCTACCCCACCGGCCATCAAAATGGCATAATAGTTTTTTTTCATTTTTTAAAGCTGTCTTCTTATCGTTTTTCAATCTTATGGCAATAACTCAACTTCGGCATTAGGCTGAAACAAGTAAGCCCTTCCTGTACTCACCTCAGTACATTCATAACGCTTCACTCGTTTGTTTCCTTTCTGAAATATCTTCCCGTTATAAATCCGAAAAAAACCACCATAAGGTACTTCAAAGATATAACTTTTCTCATTGGAAGGATCATACTGCTTTAATGCCAACGATAATTTAACGTCCGTATCACTACTAGCTGTTGGGTTTTTAAAATGGCGCGCCAAAACAGGCAATATAGAAGATGGAAATATCTCTGGATGAATCAACGGCAACATTAAGAATTGAAATGTATACTTCCACTCAACACCATGAGGTTTAATAGTTGTACCATATTTCTTAAAGGCTGCCAAATGTGCAATTTCATGTATAAGTGTTATTAGAAAGCGATACTTATTAAGATTTGCATTAACAGTTATTTGATGTAAACCGTTCGGCAATCTCCTATAATCACCATGTCGTGTTACTCGCTCATTGACAATTTTAAGATGCACTTCATATGAAGTGATCAACTCCAAACAGGTTGATACCGCCTTTTCAGGAACATATTTATGTAATACTGGGTGCAATTCTAAATGTAAAACCTAATTTTAAGGAGTACTATTTGAAACCTGTAATAGTTTTCCGTTATAATATTTGTGTCCCGTTAGGGCAAAACCAACAATATATTGAGCCATTTCACTGGCAGTCAAAGAGGCCTTATAACCAGGAAATGCTTCTTCAAGCATTTCAGTCTGCACAGCCCCTAATGCCAATACGTTAAAAGAAGGACCGGTTTCTTTGTATTCTTCTGCCAAAAGCTCAGTAAGAGTAATTAAAGCACCTTTAGAAGAGCTATATGCTGAAAGTCCAGGGAATTTCACGCTACCCTGCACACCGCCCATGCTACTGATATTCACCACATGCCCCTCTTTCGACATAAATGGAAGTATAGTTTTAATTAGGCTAGCTACTCCAAGAACATTTACTTGGTAAACTTCTAAAAATTCTTCAGAAGTGATTTCACTAAATGGTTTATTAACTAATTTTCCAGCATTATTGATTACAATATCTATATGCCTCCACTGATTTGTCACCCATTGTGACAATTTCAACATATCACCAGCTGTACTAATATCAAATGGCAAACAAGTTATATTAGGGTTTTTAAGAGAACTCAAAGGTTGCTGGTTTCTAGAAAGTGCTAAAACACTATGTCCTTCATTAGCTAAAAGTTGGGCCATTTCAAAACCTATCCCTCTGCTGGCACCAGTGATAATAACATGTTTCATGGTCAGGTAATTTTATTTTGCTGTTAACAATAAAAAATAGTCAAACAACAGTAATGTGTTTGACCTTTAGTTAGGATGTAATTCAAAATAATAATATTAATACATTTTTATTTCCTTATCGGAAGTCCCTGCCATTTTTTCAATTACAGGTATCATATCATTTATAAGTGTTGACATAAAGCCAAAATCCATAAACTGCACCTCATCCTTTACATGATGATAATATTCATAATTGGTAAAATCAAAGGTTGAAATGGTTTGAGCAGGTAATTTAAATTCCTCGAAAAACGAATAATTATCAGATCGTTTAAAAAGCTGATATTCTTCAGCCTGAGGTAAAAAACCTACTAATTCCTTCCCGGCATATTCGTTAATTTTTTGAGCCATATTCGACTTTTTAAATCCTGTTAAATAGGCTTTATAAGTTGAAGTCATCGGTACACCAATCATTTCAAAATTCACCATTGTATACATCGAAAAATTGTCTTCTTTCAATCGTTTTGCCAAATCCTTTGCGCCAACAAGCCCCATCTCCTCAGCTGTAAACAATACAAACAATAAACTTCTCTTATTCGTTTTTGCTCGCCCAAAATACTTAGCTAATTCAACCACAGCAGTTGTGCCAGTCGCGTTATCATTAGCACCATTAGCAATACTGTCATTTTCTATCGGTTTAACAACACCAATATGGTCATAATGAGCACCGATAATAATAAACTCGTTCTTTAAAACTGGGTCTGTCCCCTCCAAATATCCAACTACATTAAATGCATTTGACATACGTTGAAGCGTATCCTTATAATATTCAAAATACGGCTTAACTCCATGCTTTGTAAAAATCCCTTCAATATGATCAGCAGCTAACTCAATTCCAATAGTTCCTGTATTTCGACCTTGCAATTCATCAGAGGCAAGAAACTTCATTAAATCACCTACAGACTCCTCGGTAGATAAAGGAATATTATCAGTAAATTTTTTTGAAGCCTTGTCCGTATTATCAACAGATTTACATGAAACTGCAATTAAGATAAATAGTAGAAAAAAAATTTTCATGAGATTAGAATTGTTTTAATGGTTAAAGATAAAAAAAGAAGTTAATAATATTCCTTTAAGTCAAAAAACAGGTCAAAATTCCCAACTAAATACACCGTTAAAATAAAAAGCTGCCCATAAAATAGGCAGCTTTTTAGTATTTATTTTAGGAATTAGCTTATGCTAACATTGTTACAGGATTTTCTAAATATGCCTGTAGAGTTTGCAAGAACTGCGCACCTGTAGCCCCATCAACAGTTCGGTGATCACAAGCTAAGGTAACTTTCATAGTATTGCCAATAACTATCTGACCATTCTTCACTACAGGTTTTTCAACAATAGCACCTACAGAAAGTATGGCAGAATTGGGCTGATTAATGATAGATGTAAATTCCTGAATACCAAACATTCCAAGGTTTGATACCGTAAATGTACTTCCTTCCATTTCAGCTGGAGTTAACTTTTTACTTCTTGCTTTTCCAGCTAAATCCTTAACTTGGCTTCCTATTTGCGAAAGGCTCATCTGATCAGTAAATTTCAACACAGGAACTACCAAGCCGTCCTCAACTGCAACAGCTACTCCAACATGAACGTGATGATTATAACGAGTAGTATCAGCATTCCAAGTAGTATTTACCTGTGGGTGTTTTTTTAAAGCCATTGCGCATGCTTTAACTACCATATCATTAAAAGATACCTTGGTATCTGGAAGTGCATTGATAAAGCTTCTTGAAGCCATAGCATTTTCCATATCCACCTCTATAGTCAAATAATAATGAGGAGCTGTAAATTTAGATTCTCCCAAACGCTTAGCAATAGTCTTACGCATTTGTGAATTTTTCACTTCCTCAAAAGACTCTTGTCCTGCAGGTACAAATGGCATTACAGAAGCAACTTTACCTCCATCAGTCATCGATTTAACTTCCGAAGTTGATACAGCTTGAGGAGTAAAGTTCTCTACGTCTTTTTTAACAATGCGCCCATTTTCACCGGTACCTCTAATCTCCGCTAGATTAATACCTTTTTCTTGAGCTATCCTTTTTGCTAATGGAGAAGCAAAAACTCTCCCTCCATCATTTACAATAGAAGGTATATCTACTGTATTGGTTGCTTTTGGACTTTCATTAACGGATGACACCTCCTCTGTACTAGAGGTATGAGCCACACCGTCTTCTAATGCAGCTAAAACCGATTTAATATCTGTTCCCTTAGGTCCAATTACAGCCAATACAGAATCCACAGGAGCCGAACCTCCTTCTTCTATACCAATATAAAGCAATGTTCCTTTATAAAAAGACTCGAATTCCATTGTGGCCTTGTCTGTCTCTATTTCTGCCAAAATATCGCCCTCAACTACTTCATCACCAACCTTTTTCAACCAGCCAGCAACAGTACCTTCTGTCATTGTATCGCTAAGACGTGGCATAGTTACTATTTCTACCCCTTTAGGTATGGAAACAGTAGAAGTATTGTTAGAAACAACTTCTTTCGGCAGTTCTGAAATAACTTCTTTTGACACTCCTCCAGCTCCTAGTAATGATGAAATATCTTCCCCAGGTTGACCAATGATAGCAAGTAGCGTATCTACTTTAGCTCCTTCTCCTTCTTGAATTCCAATATGAAGTAGTGTGCCTGAGTGAAATGATTCAAACTCCATGGTAGCCTTATCAGTTTCAATTTCTGCTAAAATATCGCCTTCACTAACGGAGTCTCCAACTTTTTTAAGCCACTTTGCAACTACACCTTCTTCCATGGTGTCGCTTAATCGCGGCATATTGATAATTTCTGCCATTATTATGAAAGTTTATGTGGTAAAAAAGGATAATTTTCTTGAGAGTATACTACATCGTACATTACATTCTTATCAGGATATGCAGAATTTTCAGCAAACTCCTCACACTCTTTAACCAAATCCGTTACGCGTTGATTTATTGCTTCGATTTCTGTATCGGTAGCATACTTTTTCTCTTTAATAACATCTAAAACTTGAGTTATAGGATCTATCTTCTTGTACTCTTCTACTTCTTCTTTAGTCCTATAATGCTGAGCATCACTCATAGAGTGTCCACGGTAACGATATGTCTTCATTTCAAGGAAAGTAGGTCCACCTCCACTACGAGCTCTTTCAATTGCCTCGTGCATAGCCTCCGCTACTTTCACCGGATTCATACCATCTACTGGACCACATGGCATTTCATAACCTAATGCCAATTTCCAAATATCAGTATGATTTGCAGTTCGTTGAACAGAGGTTCCCATTGCGTATCCATTATTTTCAACAATAAACACTACTGGAAGATTCCAAAGCATTGCTAGGTTGAAGGTTTCATGCAATGACCCCTGGCGAGTTGCACCATCACCCATGTATGTTAGAGTAACTGAATCTCTTCCGAAGTACTTATCCCCAAAAGCCAATCCAGCTCCTAAAGGAATTTGTCCTCCTACAATACCATGACCTCCGTAAAAACGGTGTTCTTTAGAGAAAATGTGCATTGAACCTCCTAGTCCAAAAGACGTTCCGGTTCCTTTTCCATACAGTTCAGCCATCACCCTACGTGGATCAACACCCATACCGATGGGTTGTACGTGATTTCTGTAGGCGGTTATCATTCTATCTTTAGTAAGATCCATTGCGTGCAAAGCACCCGCCAATACTGCCTCCTGTCCGTTGTACAAATGGAGAAATCCTCTCACTTTTTGTTGGATGTAAACTGCGGCAAGTTTGTCCTCAAACTTTCTCCAAAAGAGCATGTCCTCGTACCACTTCAGGTACACTTCTTTAGTCACTTTTTTCATTGCTAATGTTCTATTATTGCTTTGTTACCATGAAATCCACCTAATTTTTCAAAAAAAATAATAGTCAGATATTTTGTAAAGCATTTTCTTTCGCACGTAATTTTATGCGAAGTACAAAAGTAGTGTTTTCAGCAAACGTGGAAAAATGAAAAAGTGCTTTTATAAGTGATTTTTGTTAAAAAAAAAATTCATCTATAAAAAGCACACTTACTGCCCTAAAACTAAATCGATTTAGATGTTAGGATAATGCAGATCCATCAAAAATCAAGGGTAATAAATCTTTAAGAGAATCTGATTTTATTACCTTACCTGTTTCTCCCATAAAATAAATTTCAATAGGAGTTTGTTGCCCTACCTCATATTCAGCAATAGTCTGACGACAAGCTCCACAAGGAGGAACTGGCGTCATTACAGTTTTATGATCCGAAGCAGCGGTAACTGCCATTTGAGTAATTTTCTGATTAGGAAACTGCGCCCCTGCATGATATATTGCAACTCGTTCGGCACACAACCCAGAAGGATAAGAAGCATTTTCTTGATTACTTCCTATTACAACCTCTCCGTTTTCCAACAACAAGGCTGCACCCACCTTAAAATGAGAATATGGTGCATAAGCATTTCTACGAGCATCTACAGCCCTTTTCATAAGTTCTTGAACTTCTATAGGCAATTCTTCTATCGAATCATAAACCGCATATTGTATCTTTATATCTATTGTTTTCAAATTGGTAAAATATTGATTACTAATACTCCGAGTATTCGTTCCCCAAGTTAAAGGTTAACCCAAAACGAAGTGTATTTTCTAAAGGATTACGCACCTTTGAAGCTGAAAATAGGTACGACAAATCTATATTAACAGCATTCAAACGGAAACCCGCACCTAAAGTAAAAAATTTACGCGCGCCTTTTTCTTCGCTTTCATTAAAATATCCAGTTCTAAAGGCAAATTGATCTTGATACCAATATTCGGCACCTACTGCCCAAGTAAATTCTTTCAACTCCTCGTTAAAACCACCAGGAGCATCTCCAAAAGATTGAAAGATTCCTTTGGCAAAAGACACATTATCATCCTTTCCTTCAGCGATTGCCTCACGCTCTTCTTGGCCTGAAATCTGACCATCTTCATTAAGATCTACTCCTCTTATCGGTGGTGTTGGCACAAGTAATTTGTTAACCTCGGCCGAAACACTCAACTTATTAAACTGATCAAAAAGAAAATCAAACCCTGCTCCTAAACGTAAGTTTGTAGGTATAAAATTCTCTTGCCCTAAATCATCATATTTTAATTTCGGACCAACATTCGAAATGTTAAATCCAGCTCTCCATCTGCCATTAAAATCGTTAAATGCTACTTCTTCCGATTGGAAATAACCAGCAATATCAACTGCGAATGAACTAGCCGCACTTGCATCAGTATCCACACTTAAACGAAGATCCGAACGAAGATACCTTCCAGCCACAGCCATAGAAAAATAATCACTTAATCTCAATGTATAAGAAGCATCAATTGCCAATTCATTAGGACGTTCAATACCTTGTGAAACAACATCATTTCCTACCAACTCGGTAAACTCCACATCACCCAAACTGAAATACTTAATACTGGCAGCCCATGCACTGCGTTCGCTTAGACGGTTATAAAAAGTTAAATTTCCTAAAAAAATATCATTGACCAACTCACTCAAATAAGGAGTATAACTTATCCCAATTCCAATCTGTTTCTGAATAAAACCATATTTAGCTGGATTCCACTGTTGGGAATAGGCATCAGGCGAAGTCGCGACCCCCAACTCACCCATACCTGCTGATCGAGCATCAGGAGTTATCATTAAAAAAGGCACCCCCGTAGTAATCACCCTGGAATCTTGTGGCGCTTGAGCTTGCATGTGGCCCCCCAAAGCAACAGCAATAATTAACAATATAAGTTTTTTCATAAAGTTGTTTTTCGACAAACAAAACAGGCTACAAGATAACCAATTTCTCGTATTTGTACACTTTCTTACTTATTAACGTATATTTCACATTAATCTTGTATAACAATACACCTTTTCCTACTTTAAAGCTCTAATCATCCTAACTTTACAAAACTACTAATGAAAGAAACTAGTTCTAACAGGAAAGAACTTTCAAATGCAACTTGTAAGAAACAAGCGAATTGGCTAAATTCAACTACGATCCGTACTCACTTTCTCGTAACAAAATAATATCAATACAAATTAAACATCAACTACTCGAACATCTAACGAGTAATCCGACATTCTTTATTAGGTTGTCAGGTAAAAACAATTGAAAATACTAAAAAAGACAAAACAATAAATAATAAAGTAGGTACTTCTGCGTTTTGAGGATATTAGTAACCAAACGCACGGATAGTACGATACGGGATAATTTTTTAAAGAGAATTGATTATTTCGTGTTAATTACTATCTTGCATACCAATTTAGACAACTCAAATCTTAACTAATGAGAAAGCAATCTTTAAAAATTGTGCTCTTTACCTTGATGATGTCAACCGCATTAATCGGTTGTAAAAATTCATCATCATCCAACAAAAATACGTCCAGAGCAACCGGATGGGATATAAATTCCAAAGAAGGGGGCTTCCAGTACAACACTGATTTCAAAGACCAGGAGACAGCTCCAGGATTGGTGTTTATTGAAGGAGGTACCTTTACTATGGGAAAAGTACAAGACGATGTTATGCATGACTGGAATAACACTCCGAACCAACAACACGTTCAGTCCTTTTATATGGATGAAACTGAAGTTACCAATAAAATGTATACGGAATTCTTGGATTGGATTAAAGGTGTTTTTCCTCCAGATGATCCAAACTACACAAACATCTATCACGGAGTTTTACCTGACACCTTAGTATGGAGAAACCGTCTTGGATTTAATGAAAATATGGTAACAAACTACCTACGTCATCCCGCATATGCCGAATATCCTGTAGTAGGTGTAAATTGGATACAAGCAGTTCAATTCAGTGAATGGAGAACTGAGCGTGTCAATGAGCATATCTTGGAAAGAGAGGGTTATATTGAGCGTAATTCTCGATATCAAGTAGACGCAGAAGGAACCTTCAGCACTGAGACCTACCTTAACCGTCCAGAAGAAACTTACGGAGGAAAAATAACAGAATTTCAAGGAAAAAATGGCACAAATAGAGAAGGTGAAATAACATTTGCTAAACAAACAAGTGGGGTGTTACTTCCTGAATATCGTCTACCTACTGAAGTAGAATGGGAATACGCTGCAAATGCTCTTAATGGCCTTAGAGAATACAATAATATAAGAGGTAGAAAAAAATATCCGTGGGATGGAGAGTACACACGTGATGGATCTAGAAATAGAAGAGGTGATCAATTAGCCAACTTTAAACAAGGGAAGGGTGACTACGGTGGAGTTGCCGGCTGGTCTGATGACGGAGCAGATATTACAGCGGAAGTTAAATCATACCCACCAAACGATTTTGGACTGTATGATATGGCAGGAAACGTGGCTGAATGGGTTGCTGACGTATATCGCCCTATAGTAGATGATGAAGCAAATGACTTCAATTACTACCGTGGGAATGTATATACCAAAAATGCCATTGGAGATGATGGTAAAGTAATGATTGTCAAACCAAATGAGGTTAAATACGATACATTAAGTAATGGTCGTATTATTGCCAGAAACTTACCAGGTCAATTAGCAAAGGTTGCGGTTGATGATCAAGAAACCTATTTGCGTCCTAACTTCTCCCAAAGCGACAATAGAGGATACCGTGATGGCGATCCAGGATCTTCCCGTTTCTTTGACAGATTTGGAGATGATATAACAGCACAAAAAAAGATGTACAATTCTCCTAAACACAACGTAAGTACTGACAGCACAGGCAACATGATTCGTGAATACGATAAATCTAGTAAGCGCACATCTCTTATCAATGATGAAGTACGTGTTTACAAAGGGGGGTCATGGAGAGATAGAGCTTATTGGCTAGATCCAGCTCAACGTCGTTATTTACCACAATACATGGCAACTGATTATATTGGATTTAGAAATGCCATGAGCCGATTAGGTTCAAAAACTAAAGAAAAGAAAAAACCAAGAGGTTAATTCGCAAGCAAAATATAAACTAAGCCCTGAAATTTCAGGGCTTTTTTTTACTTTTACTTCATGGAAACAGCTCAATTGTACACGTATTTTTTAAAAGCGGAAGCACTAACTACAGACTCTCGTTCAATACCTAAAAACAGTATATTTTTTGCTCTGAAAGGAGAAAACTTCAATGGAAATTTATTTGCAGAAGAAGCGATACGGAAGGGGGCAATCTATGCAGTAGTAGATGAAGAACAATACAAAAATCACCCTAATATTATTTTAGTAGATAATACTCTTACTGCACTCCAACAGTTGGCTAATTATCACAGAAAACAAATCGGAATCCCAATAATAGCACTTACAGGTAGTAATGGAAAAACAACCACAAAAGAACTTATTCACTCGGTTCTAAAAACCACGTACAAAACGATTGCAACCAAAGGAAATCTCAACAATCATATAGGTGTACCTCTGACCTTACTTTCAATGACTAAAGAAACAGAACTTGGTATTGTTGAAATGGGAGCCAATCATTTAAATGAAATTACAACCTTGTGTACAATTGCAGAGCCCGATTTCGGATATATAACAAATTTTGGAAAGGCTCATCTGGAAGGATTTGGAGGGGTTGAAGGTGTGATAAAAGGAAAAAGCGAACTTTATCAGTTTCTTATAAAACACCAGAAAACAATTTTCATCAATGCTGACGACCCAATACAAAATAATAAAACGGCCAACTATCCCAGGAAATTTTCATTTTCACATGAGCATGGAGATGTTATTATTAAGTTTATAAATGCCCAACCATTTGTTGAACTTTCAGTAAATAATATGTCTATTCATTCTCAATTAATTGGCTCCTACAATTTAAATAATATCGCTGCTGCTGCAATGATCGGCTGTTATTTTAATGTTCCTATGGACAATATCAAAAACGCTATTGAAAACTACACTCCTACCAATAATCGATCTCAGATAATTGAACAAAATGGACGTAAAATTATTTTAGATGCCTATAACGCAAATCCCAGCAGTATGCATGCGGCATTAGATAATTTTGCACTTCAAAAAGAAACATCAAAACTCGCGATACTTGGAGACATGTTCGAACTGGGTGAAGCTGCAGCTAATGAACACCAACAAATTGCCGACTATGCGGCATCTTTAGTGAATACAGATGTATGGCTAGTGGGCCATAATTTTTCAAATACAATTAGTTCATTAAAAAAATTTCCAAATTTTAAAGACTTAGAATACTTTTTGTCTGAATACCCTGTGAAGCAAAAACTACTACTAATAAAAGGTTCCAGAGGAATGGCTCTTGAAAGAACTATAAAATTCTTATAGAATAAAAAAAAAGGGCTGCTCAAGTTGAACAGCCCTTTTCATTGTAAATTGGGTTTATAATTTAAAATTTAGCTGAAATCACTTTCTTAATGTAACTTCCCTTTTTAGTACTTATCTTAATAAAGTAAACTTGTTCTGCAGCATATTTAAAATCAACTGGCATACTCATCACCTTACCAGGATAAGCCTGTTGATCTTTAACTGTTTTTACAAGTACTCCTCTCATATCAAATACCTCAATGGTTACATCTGATTTATAGTTAAACTTGTATTGGACATTCAATACATCCTTAAATGGTACTGGATACACATTAAAATCAGCTGAAGCAGTTTGCTCAGTTGGCATCACAATGACTTCCTCACTAGAATCATCACATTCAATAGAACCACCTTCAAATGATTGACCTCCGTTATCTCCAGAAATTATATCATCTCCAGAACAAGCACAAATAACCTCACAAGCAACACCATGTACTATGACATAGAAATCTCCTGTTACATTAATTGGTCCAACGGTATAGGTGTCTACATTTCCACCTAAATTAGGACTAAATGGATACTGTCCAGGTGCTATAATAGGATCACCATTTTTGGACATTGGATATGGTTCACATCCAACGTATACATGAGCTGCTGAAAGGACGAAACCTTCAACCATATCATACATCACTGTTACTTGAGATCCATCATATGAAATAGTTGCTGTACCACTGTAAACACCCTTATTAGTATCACAATCAGCAGCACCCGCATATAGACTTAGAACATATTCACCTGGTTCAGTGATATAATTTGTCCAACCCCAACGGCTATTTTTAATTTCAGGCATGTCAAGGAAGCATGTCGACATTTCATCATCATAATAAGCAAAGACAGTCTCACATTCCATCTGTTCAATTTCTTGAACAATGAAAATCTCTTCTTTAGCCTCATTAAAACAAGCATCAGTAGCTACAAAAGTGTACTTATAGGTTTTGGTACAATCATCTTCTCCTACTAACTCAGCATACGCATCACTAGTACCTTCACCACCACAGTTATCTACCCATGTCGCTGTTAACATTACAGGAACTTCTCCATTACATATATAGTCATCATAAGTTGGTAACGTAATTACTGGAGGAACATCATCCTTCAATGTATAGGTGTAGGTCCAGTCATGCTCGAAGCCTGAACAATCTGTATAGGTCCATGTGTACACTACATCTCCCTCACATAATGGAAGATCACTAGCGCCTTTAAAGACAGGAGTTATAGGATTGTTACAGTTGTCGGTTACCGCTGGAGGCTCTGGCTGGCTGATCTCACTAGCACATGCTACAGTACTACTTCCATTGGCAGGCATATTGTCTGCAAAGTCTTGGTAGTCGATTGTATAGGTGTAGGTCCAGTCATGCTCGAAGCCTGAACAATCTGTATAGGTCCATGTGTACACTACATCTCCCTCACATAATGGAAGATCACTAGCGCCTTTAAAGACAGGAGTTATAGGATTGTTACAGTTATCGGTTACCGCTGGAGGCTCTGGCTGGCTAATCTCACTAGCACATGCTACAGTACTACTTCCATTGGCAGGCATATTGTCTGCAAAGTCTTGGTAGTCGATTGTATAGGTGTAGGTCCAGTCATGCTCGAAGCCTGAACAATCTGTATAGGTCCATGTGTACACTACATCTCCCTCACATAATGGAAGATCACTAGCGCCTTTAAAGACAGGAGTTATAGGATTGTTACAGTTGTCGGATACCGCTGGAGGCTCTGGCTGGCTAATCTCACTAGCACATGCTACAGTACTACTTCCATTGGCAGGCATATTGTCTGCAAAGTCTTGGTAGTCGATTGTATAGGTGTAGGTCCAGTCATGCTCGAAGCCTGAACAATCTGTATAGGTCCATGTGTACACTACATCTCCCTCACATAATGGAAGATCACTAGCGCCTTTAAAGACAGGAGTTATAGGATTGTTACAGTTGTCGGTTACCGCTGGAGGCTCTGGCTGGCTAATCTCACTAGCACATGCTACAGTACTACTTCCATTGGCAGGCATATTGTCTGCAAAGTCTTGGTAGTCGATTGTATAGGTGTAAGTCCAGTCATGCTCGAAGCCTGAACAATCTGTATAGGTCCATGTGTACACCACATCTCCCTCACATAATGGAAGATCACTAGCGCCTTTAAAGACAGGAGTTATAGGATTGTTACAGTTGTCGGTTACCGCTGGAGGCTCTGGCTGGCTGATCTCACTAGCACATGCTACAGTACTACTTCCATTGGCAGGCATATTGTCTGCAAAGTCTTGGTAGTCGATTGTATAGGTGTAAGTCCAGTCATGCTCGAAGCCTGAACAATCTGTATAGGTCCATGTGTACACTACATCTCCCTCACATAATGGAAGATCACTAGCGCCTTTAAAGACAGGAGTTATAGGATTGTTACAGTTGTCGGTTACCGCTGGAGGCTCTGGCTGGCTGATCTCACTAGCACATGCTACAGTACTACTTCCATTGGCAGGCATATTGTCTGCAAAGTCTTGGTAGTCGATTGTATAGGTGTAGGTCCAGTCATGCTCGAAGCCTGAACAATCTGTATAGGTCCATGTGTACACTACATCTCCCTCACATAATGGAAGATCACTAGCGCCTTTAAAGACAGGAGTTATAGGATTGTTACAGTTATCGGTTACCGCTGGAGGCTCTGGCTGGCTAATCTCACTAGCACATGCTACAGTACTACTTCCATTGGCAGGCATATTGTCTGCAAAGTCTTGGTAGTCGATTGTATAGGTGTAAGTCCAGTCATGCTCGAAGCCTGAACAATCTGTATAGGTCCATGTGTACACCACATCTCCCTCACATAATGGAAGATCACTAGCGCCTTTAAAGACAGGAGTTATAGGATTGTTACAGTTGTCGGTTACCGCTGGAGGCTCTGGCTGGCTAATCTCACTAGCACATGCTACAGTACTACTTCCATTGGCAGGCATATTGTCTGCAAAGTCTTGGTAGTCGATTGTATAGGTGTAAGTCCAGTCATGCTCGAAGCCTGAACAATCTGTATAGGTCCATGTGTACACCACATCTCCCTCACATAATGGAAGATCACTAGCGCCTTTAAAGACAGGAGTTATAGGATTGTTACAGTTGTCGGTTACCGCTGGAGGCTCTGGCTGGCTGATCTCACTAGCACATGCTACAGTACTACTTCCATTGGCAGGCATATTGTCTGCAAAGTCTTGGTAGTCGATTGTATAGGTGTAAGTCCAGTCATGCTCGAAGCCTGAACAATCTGTATAGGTCCATGTGTACACTACATCTCCCTCACATAATGGAAGATCACTAGCGCCTTTAAAGACAGGAGTTATAGGATTGTTACAGTTATCGGTTACCGCTGGAGGCTCTGGCTGGCTAATCTCACTAGCACATGCTACAGTACTACTTCCATTGGCAGGCATATTGTCTGCAAAGTCTTGGTAGTCGATTGTATAGGTGTAGGTCCAGTCATGCTCGAAGCCTGAACAATCTGTATAGGTCCATGTGTACACTACATCTCCCTCACATAATGGAAGATCACTAGCGCCTTTAAAGACAGGAGTTATAGGATTGTTACAGTTGTCGGTTACCGCTGGAGGCTCTGGCTGGCTGATCTCACTAGCACATGCTACAGTACTACTTCCATTGGCAGGCATATTGTCTGCAAAGTCTTGGTAGTCGATTGTATAGGTGTAGGTCCAGTCATGCTCGAAGCCTGAACAATCTGTATAGGTCCATGTGTACACTACATCTCCCTCACATAATGGAAGATCACTAGCGCCTTTAAAGACAGGAGTTATAGGATTGTTACAGTTATCGGTTACCGCTGGAGGCTCTGGCTGGCTGATCTCACTAGCACATGCTACAGTACTACTTCCATTGGCAGGCATATTGTCTGCAAAGTCTTGGTAGTCGATTGTATAGGTGTAGGTCCAGTCATGCTCGAAGCCTGAACAATCTGTATAGGTCCATGTGTACACTACATCTCCCTCACATAATGGAAGATCACTAGCGCCTTTAAAGACAGGAGTTATAGGATTGTTACAGTTGTCGGTTACCGCTGGAGGCTCTGGCTGGCTGATCTCACTAGCACATGCTACAGTACTACTTCCATTGGCAGGCATATTGTCTGCAAAGTCTTGGTAGTCGATTGTATAGGTGTAAGTCCAGTCATGCTCGAAGCCTGAACAATCTGTATAGGTCCATGTGTACACTACATCTCCCTCACATAATGGAAGATCACTAGCGCCTTTAAAGACAGGAGTTATAGGATTGTTACAGTTATCGGTTACCGCTGGAGGCTCTGGCTGGCTGATCTCACTAGCACATGCTACAGTACTACTTCCATTGGCAGGCATATTGTCTGCAAAGTCTTGGTAGTCGATTGTATAGGTGTAAGTCCAGTCATGCTCGAAGCCTGAACAATCTGTATAGGTCCATGTGTACACTACATCTCCCTCACATAATGGAAGATCACTAGCGCCTTTAAAGACAGGAGTTATAGGATTGTTACAGTTATCGGTTACCGCTGGAGGCTCTGGCTGGCTAATCTCACTAGCACATGCTACAGTACTACTTCCATTGGCAGGCATATTGTCTGCAAAGTCTTGGTAGTCGATTGTATAGGTGTAGGTCCAGTCATGCTCGAAGCCTGAACAATCTGTATAGGTCCATGTGTACACTACATCTCCCTCACATAATGGAAGATCACTAGCGCCTTTAAAGACAGGAGTTATAGGATTGTTACAGTTGTCGGTTACCGCTGGAGGCTCTGGCTGGCTGATCTCACTAGCACATGCTACAGTACTACTTCCATTGGCAGGCATATTGTCTGCAAAGTCTTGGTAGTCGATTGTATAGGTGTAAGTCCAGTCATGGCTATTGCCTCTACAATCCTCATAGGTCCATGTATAAGAAACATCCCCTTCGCAATCGGGAGTCTGAGAAACTACAGGACCACTAGGAGTAATTGAATTTCCACAAACATCCACAACATTGGCTGGTGGTGTTGGTTGCTGTAATTCAGATGCACAGGCTATTACTAATGAACCATTTTCAGGAAGTGTAAAATCTCCTTCTTTCATAAAGACCTCTAATGAACATGAAGATTCACAACCATTTTCATTAGCCACCACAAGTGTCAATGTAAATGATAATAAACAATCTTCTCCAACTGTTACAGTTACCGTTTGTTGATCATCCGCTCCATCTATTGAAGCATTACCTTCTACACTCCATTGATATGAAGCCATACCTACAGGACCAGAATATTGCTTTGAATCTTCTGGACAAGCTTCTAAATCACCTGAAATACTACAAACAGGGGAGCCATTAATAACTATAGTATCATCTACTGTACATCCTGGTATACCAGGCACAAATTGAGTTGTAGCTTCAACTTTGTATACACCACTCTTATCATCTCCAGATATCACAAGTTGATATGAAGTTTCACCAGGAATTTCCACATCATCTTTATACCATTTAAAAGTAAACTTACTAGGATCATTAGGAACAGTGGTAGCTGTAAGGGTAATATCCCCCTCAGCATTACAAATATCATCTCCCAAGTCAACCTGTCCAAGTGGAATATTTCCAAAAGGGATAGGCCCTAAGAAATCTTTCAACTCTGCAGTAAAAGAGTCAGAAGAACGTGTTTTAATTACAACATATCCTAAAGCTTTTCCACAAGAAGCTCCTCCTAGACCACTATTAAATCCAAAGGCATCAGAATTTAATGCAAATTCTGCCAAAGTAGTTTGAGTATACGTATTTGAAATATTACCACCACTACTTATAGTTCCCCACATAGGAGCTGGCACCATTGGATCAATACCCACAATACCCGTCTCATTAACTTGAGCGTGAAGTACATCTTGTGAATTATTCTTTAACACAATTTGAGCATATCCAAAATTAGGAGCTAATTTTCCATCTCCATGAAATACGTAAGTGTTGTTTGACATTACAAATTCAAATGGAACATTGGCATAATTACTAATGGCTGCAAAGTCGGTATTCTCATGTACCCATATAAAAATACGGACATCCACTACACTCCCTCCATTAGTATAATTGGTAGAAAAAATAATATCTCCGTATTGACTTGTACTTTGGGTAACTGGATCAAAATGCCAGGATGTTCGCCCATCGTCAAGTCCAGAAGATACGAACCCACTACCCAGTCCATTAAGAGTTACCTCATTTCTTAAAAATTCAAAATCCAGATAGCTAGTCCCATTATCTGCTCTTGTAGATGCTCCAAAGAAAGCCCATAATGCTCCCATTTCTTGCATATCAGGACGACCAATTCTTAAATGCCCAAACCCATCAATAATATCATTTTTTTGAGGATTACTACCATTGGTCGCTCCCCATGAAACAGGATTATCGAAGTTTTTATTACTACCTTGAAAAATAGTGGCATCTTTGTTATTACCGGTCCAATGATTATCCCTGGCAAAAATTGCATCTACCCAAAGTCTCCCATCAACAACACTAAATTGTGGTACTGACATTGGAAGAAGTCCAGCAGGATTGGCCTGTCCTTGAAAAAGAGCATTTCCTTGTGTTTCATCAATTACACCCAGGCCGGATGCTCCTTGAAACCAATCATCAGTTCCGAAGGCAGCATCTCCAAAGCTGTTGTAAGTTACAACTCCTGAATGAACATCTGCATCAATTCCAAAATTAATAATCACTTTTCCTTTGGAAACATTAAGCTGAGCATAGAGTCCAAAAGAGAACATCACTGCTACCATAAATGTTAGCAGTTTTTTTATCCCGACATATGACGGTTGCAAAACCCGCCAGGAAGGGTCACACCAGGGATCCGCAGGTTCTTCCACCAAACGATCTTCTGTGTCACCATTTTTTTTGCTTCGTGTAAAATAATTCATAATGATAGTTTTTTGGTTAACTACCATTACATAAGTCTGCTATTAAATAATAAAACAGGGGCAAAACCTAGACCTAAATCATAGGGAAATAATTCTTTGGGCGAGTATATAATGTGGTTCTTAATTTTTGCTAAAAAGAAAAGGGGAGATGGCTTTTTAACAATAACGATCTAAATAGCTCACAACGAGCGCACTAACAAACAATCAAAATTAACACTTTATTAATAAAAATGAGAGTCAGTTTATCGAGGAAAATACCCCTTTCAACGAATTTAATATTCAAGAAACATCTCATTTATAACAAGATAAGGCATTAAAATGACTGCAATTCACTAAAATGAGAAAGTTAAATCCCTTTACTAATATAATCCAAGTTTAAACAAATAATTTCCAATTATTAAATTGAAAGGCTGTGAGTGTCTCACAGCCTTTGCTAGCTAATTCAAATTTAAAATCAGTAAGATTTTAAGCGGTTTTACATGTTTATCATGTTATTTAAATTGGGAGATTCCTTCTTGTAACCAGTTATGGTAGGCCTCCACATCTGGGGTATAGCCTACGGGCGTATTCAGATTCTCCTCCTGATGGTCCATAAGAACATAAAAAGGTTGAGAATTGGTCTGATATCGCAGCGTCTGTAGCTCACTCCACTTCTGACCTATATACTTCAACTTCTTACCAGGGCGAAGCTTCGAGTCTACCACTTCATCCGCCTCTAAAGCTCGCTTGTCGTCTACATACAATGAGATTAGCACCACTTCATTCTTTAGAATGCTCAGTACCTCAGGCTTTACCCATACATGCTGCTCCATCTTGCGACAGTTCACACAGGCATGGCCGGTAAAGTCTAGCATCACTGGTTTGCCTACTTCCTTGGCATAGGCTAGTCCTTTGTCATAATCGGTAAAGGCGACGATATTATGTGGGGCCAGTAGATGAGCTCCCTCTGGTAAGTTCTCTCCGCTTACATCAACACCGCCACTACCTAGTTGGGTATACCCCACTCCATAAGGGGATTCACTATAGTGCTGTGGGGGTGGAAAGGCACTGATAAGGTTTAATGGGGCGCCCCAAAGGCCAGGGATCATATAGATGGTAAAGGATAGTACTAAAAGGCCTAGACCTAGTCGTCCCACAGAGATATGACTCACAGGGGAATCATGGGGTAACTGAAGCTTCCCAAATAGGTAAAAGGCCAGGGTCCCAAATATAGCAATCCAGATGGCGATAAATACTTCTCGCTCCAATAGGTGTAACTGTAATACCAAATCGGCATTTGATAAAAACTTAAAGGCTAGGGCTAGTTCTAAAAAGCCCAGTACTACTTTCACTGTGTTTAACCAGCCTCCTGACTTTGGGAGACTGTTTAACCAGCCGGGGAACATCGCAAATAGCATAAAGGGTAAGGCTAGGGCCAAAGAGAATCCGAGCATCCCTATGATGGGGGCAATTCCCCCTTTACTGGCTGCCTCTACTAGAAGGGTACCTACAATAGGACCGGTACAGGAGAAGGAAACTATGGCTAGAGCCAGGGCCATAAAGACAATCCCTAGTAGCCCGCCTCTGTCGGCCTGACGGTCTACCTTATTGGCCCATGAGTTGGGTAGCATGATTTCAAAGGCTCCTAAAAAAGAGGCAGCAAAGACCAGCAACAACAAAAAGAACAAAAGGTTAAACCATACATTGGTCGAAAGAGCATTCAAGGAGTCTGCTCCAAAGATTCCTGTGATTAACGAGCCTAGGAGCACGTAGATCACTATAATGGAGATCCCATACAAAATAGCATTCTTGATCCCTTTAGCTCTGGTCTTACTTTGCTTGGTGAAAAAGCTAACCGTCATCGGAATCATCGGAAACACACATGGGGTTAAAAGAGCCGCAAAACCAGAGAAAAAAGCGATGATAAATATCGACCATAGGCCTCGTTGGGGGGTGGTATTTGAGGTGTCTGAATCAGAGGATATTGATGATTCTTGACCGTCCTTAATACTTGCAACTTCCTCAGTAGCACTATGATTTTCAGAAATGATGAAATTAACTTCGGTACTATCAAAAATACACTGTTCATCATCACAGGCTTGATATTCTATCTCCGCCAAGATAGTGGACACATTTTGATTCAAAAGCCTTATTCTTTGAACAAAACGAGCTTTGTCCTCAAAATAAGTGAGGTTCATTTCAAATACTTTATCATAATCTGTTATCGCTTCACTTTCTTCTGTTTCACCTACCAATTCATAATCAGTTCCTGCATTCGAAAAGGTGAATACAGTAGGTAGTGCGCCTCCTTCAGGCGAATGCTGTGAATACAGATGCCAATGAGGCTCTATTTTGGCATTAAAAATTAGATTGAATTCACTGGAGGATACTTCTTCTACCTCTACTCCCCATTCCACTGGCGTGACCATCTGAGAATATAAGGTGCCAGAAAAAAATAAAAGTACTCCTAAAAATATTTTTTTAAACATATTGCTCGATACACATGTGTTAACTTTTGTTATCATAAAACGAAAGATTTTCACTTTATATAACCATTCATTTACAATTCAAACTCATCAAAAATTGCTTCAAGTTCACCAGAAGAGGGTGTTGGTGAATTAGCATCTATAATATTCCCTTTAGGATCAAGAATTATAAACCGAGGAATCCCCTTTATAAGATATGATTTGACAAATGAGGATTCCCAATCACTATCCGCTAACAATTGCACACCTCCCAATTCTTTACTCTTAACCATTTCTTTCCATTTATCACGATCTTTATGTCTATCAATTGATATACTCACAAATCGAATATTTTTGCCATGGTACTTTTCTTCAAGTTTTTTCAAATATGGAATTTCATATCTACATGGACCACACCATGTTGCCCATACATCTATAAAAAGATATGAACCTTCCAAATCACTAAGAGATGTTTTACCTCCTAAATAATTTTCATAATTTTCAAAATTTGGTGATGGTGCTCCTTTGGCCACCTTTCGTAAAATTTCATAATCTTCAGCCACGACTTTCTTATAATGAGCGTTGGTGGCTATTTCTACATACAATTCATAAAAAGCTTCTAAATCATTGGTATAGGTAATTCCATATTTTGCAAAATCAAATGCTAAACTATTTTTAATAGTATCATTTCCGTTTTTTAAAATACTTTGCAAGTAGGCTATGTCTTGATCTCTTCCATTTGCTAAAGCAGAACTTTTAGCAAGATCCCTGTAGTAATCCTCCACAAGGCGTCTATAACTGCTTGAAAACAAAAAATCCATAGCATTATCATATGTGAGCTCTCTTTCCAAAACTTCTATTTCCTTGTTCAAGCCTGTAACATTTTTTATCGTATCTCTTTTTTGAAGTCTTTTAAGGTCCAGTAAATACCCGTAGCCTATATTACGTTTTTCTAATGTTTTGAAGGAAGGCAAAAGAGTAGAATTTTGTTCTAAAAATAGCAAGGCTTGTTCTCTTAAAGTTTCCAATTGTATAAGACTAGAATCATTAATTATATTCATTGCTTCTTCTCTTAACCCCATTTCTGTACGTTGTTTTTGCAGTTTAGCAAAAACATAGGTGTTTTCATTCCCTCCAATTCCTTTATAGGCCAATGTTTCATTAAATCTTTTAGTATTGAATGAAATATCTAATTCATACCCATTCTCAGTGTACACTCTCCAAAAAAGTTTTCCATAGGATAACAAATAAGAACCCGGCATTAAATCCAATGTATCTCTAAACTTACCATTAGTATCAACTTTTATAGTATCCCTAAAATGATCACTACCAACTATGGTAAGTAGGGAATCCGTTGGGTTTATTATAGAACCCGTTAAAATTGTCTTGGGTGCAGGCGTAACATCTTTTTCACATCCCAATAAGAGAGTGAGCACCATCGTGATCGACAGAACTTTTTTTATCATTTTCTTAAGTTTTAAAAAAGGAAAAGTAACCGTCTTCCAAGTTGAAAGACGGTATTAATTATTGCATAAAATTGTTAAAGTACTTTACCTCGAAATCTTATTTTAAAGCTTTGATTTCTTCAAGGTTTTTCAAGGCACGATCTTTAACCTTACTACTTATTGTATCAGCCATTGCTACTGCTAACTCAGCAGCTTTAATAGCTTCTGTTTTTTCACCAATGTGCCCTAAAATTTGCGCATATGTACTAACAATCCCATAATTATCAGGAGCCATAGCGTACGCTTTCTTAATAATTTTGGCTGCTTGTTGCATTAAGGCTTTATCCTCTGTATGATAATTTAATACGGATCTAGCTATAAATGCTATTGTTTCTTCATCCTGCTGGAGATATTGGTCTACATACATGTCTGAAGTCTCTATATAGGATTCAACATCTAGATTTTGCAAATAAAAATTACTATGCATAATGGCAATATCACGAATAGGAGCGTTCAATGCCTTTAAAGAATCCAGACTTTGAAAAAACATTTCCTTTTCTCCATTTCTTGAATATTGATATAACTCTCTTTGTAAAATTCCTCGGTAAATAGAGTAAATTTTCTCTTTGCCGTAACTTCGCTCATAGAAATCCCTATTTGCATTCAAAACTTTAAACAATTCTGATTCCTTATCTTTAGTAAAACTCTCGATCAAATCCCAACCAATTTCTGACTTCATCCATTGGCTATCCGCCTTTTTTAGGATTTCATCAACTATCTTACCGCCATCACGACTTCCTAATTTATTTAATTGTATCGCATAAGAAGCCAATTGATTTAGATTCATAGTCCCACTTTGATATTTTTCAGTCAGTTTCCCAAATGCCTTTTCCGGATTTAAAGCATTTTTAGCCTCTTGAATAAACTCTTCCACCTCCATTCTAGATTTAGCTAAGTGAACTAGGTTCCCTTTACTATCTACAAATAGATATGTTGGATATGAATTTACATTATATCGTTTTCCTAGAGCTGGACCTTCACCCTTCTCCATATCTATCTTATAATTGATAAAATTCTCATTGAAAAAAGTATATACCTCTTCTTTTACAAAAACGTTTTTGTCCATCCATTTACATGGCGCACACCAAGAGGTATAGCAATCAATAAACACAAGCTTATCTTCAATGGCTGCCTTATCCAGCATTTCTTGAAAATTACCTTCTAGAAAATTTATATCATCGTAAGTACTATTTTTTCTTTCTTCTTTCTGCTTACATGAAAACGAAATCAGAAAGGCAACTGTTATAATAAATATTTTTCTCATTAATATCCAGAGTTTTGTTTAACAACATTGTTTGACAATTCAACGGTTTGAATTGGTAATGGAAGTATTAATCGAGTTTCAGAAGAAAGCTCTTTGAAATCATTAATATTAATATCTCCTTCTTTGTGAAAACGTACAAGATCAAACCATTCTTCACCACTTTCAGCACCTAATTCTAGGATTTTTTCAATTCTTATAGCCTCTAGTAATTCTGAGGGAACAGCTGTTGTTACTAGTGGATTAACACTACGCTCTCTAATAACATTAAGTGCCGATCTTGAAGCCTCTACATCAGTTTCAGCTCTTAATATGGCTTCAGCATATATAAGGTAAATTTCATCCAATCTTAAGAAATACTCCGTATCGGCTGTAAGTGGAACACCGTTATAGGTTGCTCCATTGAATTTATTGTTTCGAATGCTACCTGCTGAGGTAACTGCTACAGCTGCCCCATAACGTGCATCATTTTCCATCAAGGCTACATATTCATCAGACAATTCAAAATAGACTCTTAACATAAATGCCTTATTATTTCTATTATTTAGATTATCAAAAGGAGTTTGAAAAATAACCTCATTAGGACTTACCACTTTTTTAGTAAAAATATCTGCATAGCTTTCCTCTAATTCTCTTTCATCAGAATCAAGTACTTCTCTAGCCAAAGAAGCCGCAGTACTGTAGTCCTTTTGGTATAGTGCCACTTTACTCTTTAGAGCTTTAGCGGCAATTTTAGAAACATAGAATGTACTAGAAAAATCAGGAGCGTGTGATATGGCATAATCTAAATCTTCTAGTATTAATTCATAAGTCTCTGCAACTGATGCACGAGGCTGGGCATCCGCATTACTAATAGGCATCGTCTTTAACACAATACCAAAAGTTGAATTCGTATCAAAAAATTCACCAAACAACCTAAGTAAATAGAAATGTGCCTGCGCTCTCAAAAACTTCGCTTCTGCAATTATTTCTTCCTTACGAGAATCCTCAGTATTTAATAATTCAGTTTTAGTAATCACATGATTGGCATTGTTGATTAGAAAATACATCTTGGAATACATTAATTCTAAATAGGAGTTATCAGGATTGACATCATTTATGAAAAATGCATTTTCTGAACCTCCTCCCCAAATTCCGGGTTTCATTGTAGTGCCCATTAGTGACGTTACAGAGGGCATATATACTATATAATCTAATCCTTTTACCAAACTTCCGTACACTCCATAAAGTACTGTTTGAGCTTGATCAATATTAGTAATTACCTTGTCTTCAGAAACCTGATATACGGGATCAACATCCGTAACATTAATAATATCACACGAAGTTGTTAATAACCCTGTAAGGGTAAATATTGTAACTATTTTTCTATATAACTGTTTCATAATCATTATAAGTTTAAGTTTAATCCAAGGGTAAATGTTCTAACTGGTGGATATGCTGCACTATCATAACCTTGGTTGAAGTTACTAGCAGCACTGTAATTGACTTCGGGATCTAGTCCACTATAAGAAGTAATTACAAAAACATTGCTGGCAGATAATGAAATGCTAGCTCTTTGAACAAAAATCTTTTTAAGTAGATTAGGGTTAAACTTATAGGTGAGATGAATATTTTTCAATTTAATAAAAGAAGCATCTTCAATAAAGAAATCTGACGTTCTTTTGTTATTATTAGGATCGCCAGCCACTAATCTTGGAATACTGCTAGATGAATTAGTCGGACTCCATGCATTAAGAATATCGGTTGAATAATTGGACCCTTCATTGCTGTAAATTAACAAATCACGCTTATTGCTATTAAACAAGTAATTCCCAACACTATAATTAAACAGGGCGGAAAGTTCAAAGTTTCCAAAGCGTACGATATTATTCCAACCTCCAAAGAAATCAGGTTCCGCTTTTCCAATAACCCCATTATCATCAGTTCCAATAAATCCATCACCATTTACATCCACATATTTAAAATCTCCAGGAGCTGTATTTCCTGATTGGTATACTCCAGTTGGAGAAGCTGAATTTAATGTATCGATCTCATCCTGTGATTGGAAAATCCCAGCTACTTTATACCCAGAAAAATAGCTAATAGGTTCCCCTTCAATCAAATTACGATAATAGCCTCCATTTAAATGCAGCACTTTACTTTTAATAGTTGACACATTAAATTCAGTTGTCCATTGAAACTTTCCTTCTCTAAATACATCAACTCCTACTTGAAACTCAAAACCTTTATTTCCAAAATCTCCTATGTTAGCAAACTGACTTGTACCTCCGGTTTCCAAAATAACATCTCTTGACAAAATCTGATCTGAAGTCTTTTTATTGAAATAACCAAATGATCCATTTATTCTTCTATCCATTAATGAGTAATCAATGGCTATATCCAATTGATTGGTTGTTTCCCAGCGAATAGCAGGGTTAGGAATCGTGTTAGCTACTACTCCATTATTATTGTCATAGAAACTTCCTGAACCAAAAAAAGTAGCATATTGAAAATCTGAGAAATTAGCTGAACCAGTTTTTCCAAATGAAGTTCTAAACTTTAAATCATCAACGAATGTTACATCATCCATAAACTTCATCCGAGATAGCCTCCATGATACTGCACCAGAAGGAAAATATCCCCAACGGTTTTTGGGCCCAAATTTGGTTGACTTATCTGCACGCCCTGTAAATGTGAGATAAAGAATATCGTCATAATTATAATTGGCTCTTAAAAAATAGGAAGACAAACCACTAATAGTTCCTCCACTAGAAAGGGTTTGACTAGAAGCAGCTCCAGGTGTTACCATTACAAAATCATCAGGGAAATCAGTAGCATTGATACTCAGATATTCACTCTCATTTTGGGTATACGATACACCTAACACTGAATTAATACTATGTTTATCTATGCTCTTATTATACGTAAGTGTATTGTCGAAAATACGCGAATAATATCCAGATTCATTCTGATTTAAAGTTCCTTTACGATTATTTCTCTTTTCAAAAACATCATAACTAGGTGTATAGCGGAAACTAAAATTATCTCCCTTTGTATACGAATAAGTAGATTTAAAAACCATTCCCTTGGTCAACTGATATTCACCAAAAAGTGAAATCAATAAATTTTTTGAATCTACGTATGATGGATAGCGCACCTTAACCCAAGGATTGGAGTAAATACTATTTGGATCAGCAGCATACTCACCTGCTTCATCGTATATAGGTATATCAGGACGATAGCGTATTGTCTGATAATAGAAGGTAGTATTGCTACCTTTATTCTTTGAATCGGTATAATTAAAATTCACACCTATCCTTAACTTTTCAGAAGCTTTTGTTTCTAATTTAGTACGTATGTTATTTCTTTTATAGGAAGTATTATAGATAGGTCCATTTTGATCTGTAATTCCCGCAGAAACAGAATACATAGTATTTCCATTTAACGAACCACCATTCATATTCAAATAGTAGTTGGTGTTTACCGCTGGTTGACTTGTCTCCTTTTGCCAATTGGTATAAACATCTTCACCAAAAGGATATAAATCTTCATCATCAGGTAGAGGTCTTCCTGCATTTGTGTATGCATCCTTGATCACCTTATGAAATCCATCACTGTTTAGCATCTTGTACTTGTTAAAGAAACTTGAAACCGTAGTCATTGAACTAAAACTAATGCTTGGAACTGAGGAATAACTTCCCTTTTTGGTATTGATAATAATTACACCATTTGCACCTCTTGAACCATAAATTGCCGTAGCTGATGCATCTTTAAGAATATCGATTGTTTCTATGTCCTGTGGATTAATAGATGCAAGTGGAGAAATGGAATTTGAAAAACTTTCAGAATAAAAAGAATTTCCCTGACCTTGACCTAATTCGATTGGAACACCATCTATAACATACAATGGCTCATTATTTCCTAGTACCGAAGTAATTCCTCGAATTCTAATTGCAGCTGGTGCACCTGGCGCACCAGATGAAGGTACAACATATACTCCTGGAGCTCTCCCTACAATTGCATTATCGAAATTAACCGGTGCCATTTTATTAATTTCTACCGCATTTACTCTTGAAACAGATCCAGTAATATCTTTTCTTTTCTGAGATCCATAACCAACAAGTACCACTTCTTCTAGTTGACTTGCTTCTTCATCCAGGGTCACTGTAATTTCCTTTTGATTCCCAACTACCACTTCTTTTTTTGCAAATCCAAGATAAGTCAAAACCAAGATGTCATTTACATCCGCTTTAATTTCAAACTGTCCATCAGCATCGGTAGTAGTACCTGTTTGTGTTCCCTTGACCAAGATAGTCACCCCAAGTAATGGATTGCCTTTGGTATCGGTTACCTTTCCAATAATAGTTTGCTGTAAAACGCTATTTATAGAAAAATTATCTGAATGATTTGTATGTAACACAATTTGTCTATCGAGAAGTTGATAGCGTATATCTGTATCCTTGAATACATCATCAAGTACTCTACTTAATGGTGTTTTAAAAACTGACACATTTACTTTACGACTAAGATTAACTCCTTCAACATGGTAAAGAAATTTATAAGGTGTAATCTCTTCAATCTTGCTAAATAACTCTTCCAACGTTACTTGTCTGAGTTCAAATGAAACTCTTATGTTTTGCGAGTAGGTGTTGGCGTTTATTCTTAACAAAGCGACAAAAACTAAAATTAGGGAAAGTCTCATCTTTAGCTTTAAATTTTGGGTACAGGACTGCATCCCAATTAATTTGGTGGTTTTTTTCATACTTTTGTATTGGTTGAATGTTTTTTAAAATTTTAAAATTCGTTCTATTTCATCGGGAAATGTGGCAGCATTTCCCGATTCTTTCCTCATATCACATGGATGTTGGTTTTATCATAGGCTTTTAATTTATTATTAGTTTAGGTTATTAATTACTGACTTTATATAGATATCATCATCATTAATTACATACTCAAAATCATAACTTTGCTTCATTGACTCTAAAATTTGAGTAATTGACTCTCCTTGAAACTTAGCTACAAACTTTTGATTTTGAATAGCTTCATTTTCAAAATGAATTTTCACATTAAAGGAGCGTTCTAGAACCTTTGCAATAGCACTAAACATTTCCTTTTCAAAAATCAACTCTCCTTTTAACCATGCTATATAGGTAGACACATTAACATTTTCCACCTGAAATCCTTCACTTCCTTCATTAAAACTCCCTTTCATTCCGGGATCAAGCCTTACAGATGCTAAATCCCCATATCCATTCTGGTTCGTATACAAAGCCACTTTTCCCTCAATTAACACCGTCTCCACAGCACCATTATCACGATAGGAATTAACATTAAATTCAGTCCCTAACACTCTAATGAAAACCTCACCAGAATTGACAATAAAAGGCCTATCAGCATCTTTAGCCACTTGAAAAAAAGCTTCTCCTTCTACTGCTACTTCCCTATTCCCTTTTAATTTAAAACTTTCTGGAAACTTAATCTTAGTCCCAGAGTTAAGCACTATCCTAGTATCATCACTAAGCACTAACACAGATGTTTTACCATATGGAACATAAATCTGGTTGTACGCCATTTCCGCGGTTGAATTAGAGGTAGGTTTATACATAATTGTATCTCCATACTGCTCTACTTGGACTCCTGATGGAGTTTCAAAAGTCAATGTGCCGTCTGGACCCAAATTCTTTATTGACTTGTCAGATAATTGAAGGGTTATTGCGTCTTCATTCATTTGCTGTTCAGTAATTTTATGAGTTGGGAACAACAACTTATATCCGAGACTAATAAACAAGATACCTACTGCTGCATAAGGCAACCACCTTTTATATGAGAAACTTTTTTTATTACCTTCATGAGATAAAAGTTTATTTAAAATCAATTCCTTATCAACTATAGTAGTATGCAGCGCTTTATTGGTGTCAATATGCAAACGAACTAGTTTTTTAAACTCTTCCGCATTCTCTTTATCTTTTAATAATAAATCTAACTGGATTAATTCACCTTCAGATATTTCACCTGAAAAATATAGTAATACCAATTCTGAAAACAAATTGTCTTTCATATTCCATTTTTATAAGTTTACCATTGCTTCACGGTAACTTTACTATATAATGACAAAAAAAATCAAAAAAGGCCCACGCGATTCTCATTTTTTTTTCATTTTTGTTAAATCATTGTTAGCATACCGTTAATCCCCCATACACCCATACTTCGATGAAATTTTCACTCGAAAATCATTTCTATTTAATAGACCAGGTTAAAACCGGTAATCAGGAAGCGTACCGATTCATATTTGAATCATTGTATGACTCCCTACTCTCCTATGTTTTTGGTCTCACCAATGATTTACAAACATCAGAGGATATAGTACAAGGTACATTTCTAAAAATATGGGAAAGAAGGGAAACTCTAAGCATACATTCATCAATTAAAAACTATTTTTTCAGGACATGTTACAATGAGTTTGTTAATCAATATCGAGGACGAACTGAAAACATCCCTCTTTCAGATGAACTTTACACAAATGTATTCCTAGAAGAAGAAAAAAATGAATCGGAATATAAAGAGGAATTATATCGTCAACTTCAAAAAGCAATTGACGCTCTTCCAGAAAAATGTAAAGAAATTTTTCTACTTCACAAACTGGACGGTTATAAATACCAAGAAATAGCTGAAAAGCTTGAAATTTCAGTAAAAACAGTGAAAAACCAACTATTAAAAGCCTATCATAAAATTAGGGTAGACCATTAGAAATATTGCATGCAAAAATACAGATTGAATTCACCTAGGTGTTTAGGAGTGATTATGTGAAACCAAGCAAACTCTTCCTTCTTGGTTAATCGTATAAATTTTACTTTAAATATCGTATAATCGAATTCTTTTTAATTTCAAACAAAAATCAGTTCGCCTTAAAAAAAATCAACCACAAGAAATATGATGAAGGATAAATAAGCATTCAATGAAGTATTAAAAAAGCCTTCTGAACTTGTAATTCAAATGGCTTTTTTAATAAATTTATAAAATGAGGAGTGACCCCGGGAGGATTCGAACCCCCAACCCTCAGAGCCGAAATCTGATATTCTATCCAGTTGAACTACGGGGCCTTTATACTCTAACTCAATAATTTTTTAACAAGGGTAGAAATGGTTTTACCATCAGCCTGTCCAGCTAATTGTTTACTGGCTTCGCCCATTACTTTTCCCATGTCTTGCATTCCAGATGCACCAGTAGATTTGATAATTTTAGAAACTATTTCACCCACCTCGTCCTCACTAAGTTGAGCGGGTAAAAATTGTTCAATCACAGTAGCTTGAGCCAATTCAGGTTCAGCTAAATCTGCTCGACCTTGTTCCGTAAAAATAGCGGCACTATCCTTTCGTTGCTTGACCAATCGTTGCAACAATTTGATTTCAGCCTCTTCAGTCAATTCCTCTTTAGCACCACTTTCTGTCTGCGCCAACAATATAGCCGATTTTATAGCTCGTAAAGACTCTAAAGCTACGCTATCTTTAGCTTTCATTGCCGACTTCATGGCATCCATAATTTGGGCTTGTAAACTCATCCTTACTTTCTTTTTTTACAGATGCGAAGATACTAATTTCATTTAGTTATCAAAAGATTTTACAGTCACAAAATTTATTTTATACACTCAATTCCAAAATGCAAAAAGCCCGTTTTTAATACTAAAAACAGGCCTTTATAAGGTGTCTAATCTTATTGCCGCATTAATCTACATTATCATGTAGAAACGAATTATTACTGCGCAATTGAAGTTCATCATTACTATCTGTACCAACACTCATTCGAGATGTGTTACTTTGTGGAGATTGCTGATCTAATTCAATACCCATTCTTTTATAGGCAGGCTCACGCTCAATCTCATCTATTTTCTGAGTACTATTATTTTTAAACTTGTAATTAAACTCTTTAAGCTTCAATCGACGGTCAGCGACTCTGGATTTAAGACCTTCTTCAATGGAACTATTAAAAGGATTACATTCTTCTTTAATTACAGACTGAGTTTCTGTTTCAGATACAACCTTTTTCTCAAAAGAAACTTCCTCCTCTACTACCTTAGCAGCAACTACAGACTTAGCCTTTGCTTGAGAAAGATTATTCTCAAAATCCATATAATCATCAAGACTATAGCGTTTTTCCCCTTCATGAGAGGCTTCTGTCACAGGCACCACTTCTATAGCATCATTTACTTCATAATTATTTACTGTTTCATCCAAGGTAAAAGTAACTACGGGAGCTTTTTCAGTATCATCTTGAACATGGTCCACTAATGGCATATCAAAACTTAATTGAAACAAATCAGGTTCAGCTTGTACAAACTTTGGCTCAACAACTTCTATATCTTTTATTCGAGCAGTAGTATCAATTATTACAAAATCATCCTCAACCTCGGGCAAAACAGTAACTTCCTCAAATACCACTGGCAAATTTTTAATTATTTCGGTAGTAGGTACTAAATCAATTAATGACTTCACATCGTCATCTTCTTCAACCAGCGTATGAACAACAACTTGCTCTTTAATAGGTAAAACAGCCTCTGGAGTATTTGAAGGTCTTGGAGTTTCTAAACTAGTAGTTGATTGCCCGACTACTTTTTTTTCCTCAGGAAAAGGCAAGGTCCCGAAAGATGATTTAGGGGATAAATCTTGAGTAGCGCGTTGTTCTTCTTCCAGGGTATGTATTATTTTCTTTGCCTCAGTGTTTACTATCTCATGCTGTTGCTCTGCATTAAACCCAGTTGCAATTACAGTGACAGCCACTGCATCCCCAAGAGTTTCATCTTCACCAACCCCCATAATAATATTGGCTCCGAATCCAGCTTCATTCTGGATGTGATCGTTAATTTCACCTATTTCATCTAAAGTAATCTCACTAGTACCCGAAACGATAAGCAGTAATACGTTTTTGGCTCCAGTAATCTTATTATCATTCAATAAAGGAGAATCTAATGCATTCATAATAGCTACTTGAGCCCGATTTTCACCGTGCGCTGAAGCAGATCCCATAATTGCAGTACCACTATTAGATAATACAGTTTTAGCATCACGCAAGTCAATATTCTGGGTATAGTGGTGAGTAATTACTTCTGCTATACCACGAGAAGCAGTAGACAACACCTCATCGGCCTTAGAGAAACCAGCTTTAAACCCTAAGTTACCGTATACTTCTCTTAATTTATTGTTATTGATAACAATAAGTGAATCTACATGTCTACGTAAATTTTCAATACCTTTTTGTGCCTGTTCATTACGCATTTTCCCTTCAAACTGAAAAGGCATAGTAACAATCCCAACTGTTAGCACATCCATATCCTTAGCCATTTTAGCAATGATAGGAGCCGCACCTGTACCTGTTCCACCCCCCATTCCAGCGGTAATAAAAACCATTTTGGTATTGGAATCAAGCATGTTTTTTATTTCTTCAAGACTTTCAATTGCCGACTGTTCACCAACCTCAGGATTAGCTCCTGCACCAAGTCCCTCAGTAAGTGAAACTCCTAATTGAATTTTATTAGGCACTGGGCTATTTTGTAAGGCTTGTGCATCTGTATTACAAATAACAAAATCGACTCCCTTTATTCCTTGGCGAAACATGTGGTTAATAGCATTGCTACCACCGCCTCCTACGCCTATTACTTTGATGACATTGCTTTGATTTTTGGGCAAATCAAATGAAATGTTTCCGAAATCGGTTGTACTGCTCATAGTTACTGGTTTTATTCTGCGTTATCTAAAAATTCTTTAATCTTCTCGGTAAAACGTTCCATAAAGTTTTTCCTTGGTTCTTTGGTCGGTGCAGGTATTGGTTCGTTAGTTGCAGTTTCGGTTATAGGTTCATCTAAAGAAGCTTGGGGCTCTTCTTGAATTGTATTTGTAATCTGTATTCGTTTTTGATTTTTCAAAGCATTCATCACTAACCCAACAGCTGTAGCATATACAGGGCTAGCAATCTCAGGATCAGAATCACCAGCAAGATGTTCATTAGGGTATCCAATACGTGTATCCATACCAGTAATGTATTCAACCAACTGCTTTATGTGCTTGAGTTGACTTCCGCCTCCTGTAAGCACTATTCCAGCAATAAGCTTCTTTTTAGGATCTTCATGACCGTAATTTTTAATCTCTACATAAACCTGCTCAACTATTTCAACCACTCGGGCATGAATAATTTTAGACAGATTTTTCAAGGTTATTTCTTTTGGTTCTCTACCTCTTAAACCTGGAATAGAGACAATCTCATTATCTTTATTTTCTCCAGGCCAGGCCGAACCAAACTTTATCTTTAACAACTCAGCTTGTTTTTCCAGAATGGAACAGCCTTCTTTAATATCATCAGTTATTACATTCCCTCCAAATGGAATTACCGCAGTATGACGGATTATCCCTTCTTTGAAAATTGCTAAATCGGTGGTTCCACCTCCAATGTCAATAAGAGCAACTCCCGCCTCCTTTTCTTCTTGACTTAAAACAGCATTTGCAGAGGCAAGTGGTTCCAAGGTAAGACCAGATAAATCTAAACCTGAGTTTTTAATACATCTACCCACATTCCTAATTGAAGATACCTGACCTACAACCACATGAAAATTAGCTTCAAGTCTTCCGCCGTACATTCCAACAGGCTCTTTGATTTCAGCTTGGCCATCTACCTTAAACTCTTGAGGTAATACATGAATAATTTCTTCTCCAGGGAGCATAACCAGTTTATACACTTGATTGCATAAACGATCAACATCTATATCTTCAATTACGGCTTCAGAGTTATCCCTAGTAATATAATCACTATGTTGCAAGCTTCGAATGTGCTGGCCCGCTATACCCACTTCAACTCCTTCAATTTTTAAACCTGAAACACCTTCTGCTTCCTGGACAGCTTGCTGAATTGATTGAATTGTCTGAGTAATATTGTTAACCACTCCACGGTGCACACCTAAACTTTTGGATTTACCAACACCCAAAATTTCCACTTTTCCATACTCGTTTTCAGCACCAATCATTGCAACGATCTTGGTGGTACCTATATCTAATCCTACTGCGTAATTCTTGTGTTCCATACTTTATATTTTGGTGCACACTACCTGATTATTATACTTTAAATTCACATGCCGATATGCATTCAATGTTTCATCCTTAGCAGCCTTTTGATAAAAGGCTTTAAGATTTGAGAATTTTGGGGACAATTGAGTGGTATCTCCTAAGGCAATCGTAAAATCGACATCTCTTAATCGCAAAGTAAATTCGTTACTTTTCACTTCGATTCCAATAACCATCTTAGAGAGAAACACATCTTCTTTAATAAACATAGCTAAATGGTGAACAACTCCTCTATTCTCATCATTAACGATTCCGGTTACTAAAGGTACTCTAGCTGAAAACACAGGAGACAAAGGCATCTGTTCTCCATTCCTATCGATATAGAAAGTACCAGCACCTCCAACTCGTGCGATCGGTTCTCGTTGCTTAATATTAGCAGTAAGTTCCCCATTGATAGCAAGATACACTTCAGCCTCCTCAATCATATCATTGGCGTTCAGAATATGCTCCAATCTATTCAAATCTACTTCATCTTTACGTATACCCGTAAGTGAATCTCCATTTTGTATCAACAATTTATTAACCGATTCTTCTGTTATAAAAACATTATTAGTTCCTACATACGCTATATGTATCTCATTAACTTTACGAGCAGCGTGACGCCTTGCAGTAAAGCCATAGAGGAATACCACAAAGACTAACAATAGTACTAATTTAGCAATGCCCTTAATTGACATATAATTCAAGTAACTGTTTAATTTTCATAACCTCTTCTCCGATATCTCCTGCACCGATAGACACCACTACCTCAAAACGCTCACTAACAAGCTCCTCAAGAAGATCTTCTTTACGAACCAATTTTTTATCAGTAGCCTTAACAAGAGCTAATAATTCGTTAGAAGTAACCCCTGGTATAGGCAATTCTCTTGCAGGATAAATATCTAACAATATAACCTTATCAAATTGTGATAAACTTTCGGCAAAAGCCTCCATAAAATCACGGGTTCTACTGAACAAATGAGGCTGGAAAATAGCTACAATACGTTTATTTGGATGCATTTCTGTTACAGCCTGATACAATGCATTTATCTCTGTAGGGTGATGTGCGTAATCATCAATATATACTAAGTTTTCTGTACAAATATGATATGAAAACCTTCGTTTAACACCCTTGAAACTACCTAATGCACGGGCGAGTCGACCGGTTGGGGTACCGGTCTGTTCCGCCATGGCAAAAGCCACTAGTGCGTTTAACAAGTTGTGCTGCCCTGGCTTGCTAAACTTAACTCCCGTAAGAGTGGTTGTTGGTGTCACCAAGTCAAATAAGTAGGTCCCGTTTTCTATTTTTATATTTTTTATACAATAATCCGAATTATCTTCTATTCCATAAGTCACTCCTTCTAATGGCAATCCTTTATGAACAAATAGTCTACCACCCACTTTGACACACTTGGCAAATGCCTCAAAACTTCCTTTAAGCATCTCTTCATTACCGTAAATATCTAAATGATCAGCATCCATGGAGGTTATACATGCCACATCAGGAGAAAGATGCAAGAAGGAACGATCAAATTCATCCGCCTCCACCACGGTCACTTCATTTCCCTTCAACACTAAATTCGAATCAAAATTTTCAGCAATTCCCCCTAAGAAAGCAGTAACCTCAACGCCACTCTCAGCAAGTATATGTGCCAAAATACTTGATGTCGTAGTCTTTCCGTGAGTACCAGCCACAGCCAAACAATAGGTGCCACGAGTTATAATACCCAAAACTTCAGCTCGTTTTTTTACGATATACCCATTTGAAATAAAATATTCAAGTTCCTTATGATCTTTAGGCACTGCTGGTGTATAAACTACAAGTGTACCTGAAGTATTGGAAAAATTGGCAGGTATAAGAATTTCGTCATCCTTAAAATGCACATCTATTCCAATAGACATCAATGAATCTGTAATTTCAGTAGGAGTTTTATCATACCCAGCCACTTCCTTGCCATTAGCTTTAAAATAACGAGCAAGGGCTGACATACCAATACCTCCAATCCCAATGAAATAAACTCTATGTATTTCGCTCAAATTCATACCAACGATTGTCGTTTTAATAAAACCTCTATCTGGTCTACAATTTCTTTTGTTGCATCCGGTTTGGCAAGATGCTTTATATTTTTACTAAGGGTTTCCTGTAGACTAATAGACGTAATCATTTCACCAAAAACCTCTTCAAACTTATCTTCTAATTCAGCCTCCTTCAGCATTAACCCCGCACCATCCCTAACAATAGCTTGCGCATTTTTTGTTTGATGGTCCTCTGCAACATTAGGAGATGGGATAAACAACACAGGTTTCCCAACTATACACAATTCACTTACTGAACTGGCACCAGCCCGTGAAATAATAACATCGGCCGCAGCATAAGCTAAATCCATTCTACTTATAAAAGGCAACACATGTACAGTATCATTACAATAACCCGCATACGTATCTCGATAAATTTTCCCACATTGCCAAATTACTTGTATTCCTTCTTTGGCAAAATATGTAAGCTTATTTTCTATCAATTTATTAATTGAACGGGCACCCAAGCTCCCTCCCAAGACCAACAATGTTTTCTTATTGGAATTCAATTCAAAAAACACCTGTGCCTCATCCCTTTTTGCCGTTATACTTAACAAATCTTGTCTTACAGGATTCCCAGTTTTTACAATTTTATTCGCTGGAAAATACCTGTCCAACCCATCATACGCTACACAAATCTTCGACGCTTTGTTAGCCAACCATTTATTCGTAATTCCAGGATATGAATTTTGTTCCTGCAATACACATGGAATTCCTTTTAACTCTGCCATTTTTAGCAGTGGTCCACTTGCATATCCTCCCGTGCCAATTGCCACATCCGGACGAAATCGTTTTAATATATTTCGGGCTTTCCACAGACTAGCCAATACCTTAAAAGGAAACGCTAAATTTTTGAAAGACAAGCTCCGTTGTATTCCGGAAATCCACAATCCTTCAATGATATAACCCGCCTCAGGGACTTTCTCCATCTCCATTCGCCCTTTAGCCCCCACAAACAAAATCTCTGACTCCGGATATCGATTCTTCAGCTCGTTTGCAATAGCTATGGCTGGGTATATATGACCGCCAGTTCCTCCTCCTGATATAATAAAACGATAGTTATGCATGTGCGATATCTGGACTTTCTTTATGATTGAATTCTTCTTGTTCTTTTTCTCGTTTTGCACTAACACTTAAAATAATCCCTATGGCAAGACATGTCATCCAAATGGAGGTACCTCCACTACTTATGAGTGGTAGTGTTTGTCCAGTAACGGGAAACAATTCAACTGCCACGGCCATATTAATAAGGGCTTGAAAAACGATCGGCAAACCTACGCCAATGACCATTAATTTTCCAAAAATTGTTTCAGCATTTTGCGCAACAATTACAATCCTGAATAACAGTAGCATATATAAAAATACTATCACAAAAGCCCCCATTAAACCATATTCTTCTACAATAATTGCATAAATAAAGTCAGAACTACTTTGTGGTAGAAAATTTTTCATCACACTTTTCCCTGCACCCAAACCAACTACTCCTCCCGTAGCTATAGCTATCTTAGCTTTTTCAATTTGATAATCACCCTCCGTATCGCTTTTATCAGCGAAATTTTCAACTCGACTAATCCAAGTATCGACACGGTTTGGAAATAGACCTGGAAATGCTTTAGCTGTAAGCACAAACAAAGTAAGCATCACGACTCCTGCACCAATAATCGCCATTAAATATTTAATGGGAAATCCTCCCATAAAACATAACAACATTACCATAAAAAACAAAATAGCGGTAGTTGACAAGTTAGCAGGAAGAATCATTGCCAGTATAAGAAAAACTGGTGTCCATAAAGGAAATATTGATTCCTTAAATTCAATTTTCTTTCCGAAAGTTTTCGACAAATAACCTGCCACATAAACCATAAGTACTACCGAAGCCAGTGTAGAGGTTTGGAATGTCATACCTACTAAAGGGATTCGTATCCACCTACTAGCATTGGCACCTCCAATAGTATTTCCTTGCAATAACGTGACTAACAATAGGCCTAAAACAAAAGGAATCATTACCCACGACAAACGCTTAAAGTAATGATAAGGAACTTTATGAATTCCCAGTATAATAAAGAAGCCCAAGGCTAGTAAAAAACAATGTTTAACCAAGTGTCCTAGAGTAGTGCCGTTACCAACAACATACACTAAATTGGTACTGGCACTATACACAGGCAAAAAGGATATGATGGCCAGTAACGCAACTACTGCCCATATTGCTCGGTCTCCTTTAATATTTTTAAACAATTGTTGCATTTACTAATAACTATAATTTTCGAACAGCTTCTTTAAATTGATTTCCTCTATCTTCGTAATTTTCAAACAAATCAAAGCTAGCACAAGCTGGAGACAATAAAACATTATCACCCCTTTCTGCAATTTTATAAGCAATTGTTACCGCTTCATCCATACTGGTAGTTTCAACCATCAGATCTGCCACCTTCCCAAAAGTTTCTATTATTTTACTATTATCAACGCCTAAACAAATGATGGCCTTTACTTTTTCACGAACCATAGCCATTAATGGTGTATAATCATTTCCTTTGTCTTGCCCTCCAACAATCCAAACTGTTGGAGCACTCATGCTGTCCAAAGCATAAAATGTTGAATTCACATTGGTAGCTTTTGAATCATTTATATATTGAACATTATTAATTTTCAACACCTTTTCCAAACGGTGCTCAACACCCTGGAAGGTTTCCAAACTTTCACGGATAGTTGCTTTACGTATTTTAACTAATTGTGCTACAGTGGCTGCGGCCATGGCATTTTTCACATTATGTTTTCCTTCTAGTGCTATTGTATCTGTTGACATCGTAAATAGATTGTTTTCTGTCTTTATTATTATTTCATTATTCTTTAAGTAAGCTCCAGTTTCAAACTCCCTTTCTATTGAAAAAGGAATACATTGAGATTTCACAGGATGTCTTTTTAACCAGTCTGTTATGACAGGATCATCCGCATCATAAATCAAAAAATCCTTCTCTGTTTGATTCATCGCAATGCGAAACTTGGATGCTATATATTTATCGAATTCATATTCATATCGATCTAAATGATCTGGTGTAATATTGGTAATCACAGCAATATGTGGTGCAAATGAACGAATACCGTCTAATTGAAAACTGCTTATCTCCAACACATAGTACTCCTTATCTTCTTGAGCCACCATCTGTGCAAAACTATCACCTATGTTTCCTGCCATGCCCACATTTAACCCTTCATTCTGAAATAGATTATGAGTAAGCATGGTAGTGGTAGTTTTTCCATTACTCCCTGTTATTCCGACAATTGTTGCATCGGTGTACCCTACCGCAAATTCAATCTCTGAAATAACTGGAATACCTATCCCTACAAGCTGCTTCACTAATGCAATTTTATCCGGAATACCAGGACTTTTCATCACTAAGTCGGCATTGAGAATTTTTGATTCGCTATGTTGATTCTCTTCCCATTCTATGTCATATGCTGTAAGAACGTCTTTATATTTCTCTTTAAGAGGTCCTCTGTCGGACACAAACACATCAAAACCTTTTAATTTACCTAAAATAGCAGTCCCTACTCCGCTTTCTCCCCCACCTAATACAACTAACCTTGCCATACAACTACCTAACCTTTAATGTTACAATAGTTATGATTGCCAGCAAAATACCTACAATCCAAAAACGAGTAACTATCTTACTTTCATGATATCCCTTCTTCTGATAATGATGATGTAATGGTGACATTAGGAATATGCGCCTTCCTTCTCCGAATTTTTTCTTGGTATACTTAAAATAACTGACTTGCATAACCACTGAAAGATTTTCTGCCAAGAAAATACCACATAACACAGGGATCAACCATTCTTTACGAACGGCAATTGCAATTACCGCAATAATACCTCCTATAGTAAGACTTCCTGTATCGCCCATAAAAACCTGTGCAGGGTACGTATTGTACCACAGAAACCCAACTAGAGCACCCGCAAAGGCTGCTATATAAATAGTTATTTCTCCTACCCTGGGTATATACATGATATTCAAATAATTTGAGAAAATTATATTTCCAGACACCCATGCAAATATTCCAAGAGTAAGAACCATTATAGCAGATGAACCAGCAGCAAGACCATCAATTCCATCCGTAAGGTTAGCACCATTAGAAACCGCAGTAACAATGAGGATTACAAAAGGTATAAAGACCAACCACGCATAATTTTTATAATCATCACCAATCCAAGAAACCAAATCAGCATAATCAAATTCATTATTCTTAACAAAAGGAATTGTAGTTTTTGTAGATTTTTCTTCAATTTTCATCAATCTCGCTTCAGGACCACTTGACAGAATTTCTTGTTGAACCTGAGGTGTTAATTGCTTTTCTCTTTTTATGGTTACTTCTGGATGAAAATATAAGGTCGCGCCCACTATAATTCCCAGACCTATTTGTCCTAAAACCTTAAAACGCCCCTTTAATCCTTGCTTATCTTTTTTAAATATTTTTATATAATCATCTACAAAACCAATTGTACCCATCCATAGAGTTGTTACAATTAATAAAATGATGTACACGTTATCCAACCTTGCAATAAACAATACCGGAATTAAAGTTGCTAAAATTATAATAACACCTCCCATTGTAGGAGTGCCAGCCTTTTCATTTTGCCCTATTAAACCGAGATCTCTAACAGTTTCTCCAACTTGTTGTTTACGCAAAAAGTTGATTATACGCTTCCCGTAAATTGTTGAAATCAACAAAGACAAGATACCAGCAACAGCAGCTCTAAATGATAAAAACTGAAAGAGGCCTGCTCCTGGCAGATCAAATTGATTGTCTAAGTAGTCAAATAGATAATATAACATTATTTATTAAGTTGGTTTAATAGTTCCTTAGCTATAACAAAATCATTAAAATCAGTACGCACACCCTTTATTTCCTGATACGTTTCATGACCTTTTCCTGCTATCAAGATAATATCTCCAGGCTGTGCCAATTGACAGGCTGTTTTTATTGCTTGCTTTCTATCTACTATAGAAAGTAAACGATTCACAAGTTGCGGTTCCACGCCTACTTCCATATCATCAATAATTGCTTGAGGATCTTCACTCCTTGGATTGTCAGAAGTAAAAATCACCTTTGTACTTAAAGTTGCAGCGATATTAGCCATATCAGGACGCTTAGTCCTATCACGATCACCTCCACACCCAACCACCGTTATCAGGGATTCATTATTGGTACGAATGCTATTAATAGTTTCGAGAACATTCCTAAGAGCATCAGGAGTATGAGCATAATCAACAATTGTAGTCACTTTTCCATTCGAAATGAAATATTGAAAGCGTCCACTTACACTTTCTAATTCACTTATATGACGTAAAATCTCAAGTGTATCCAATTTCAACAAGCAAGCAGCAGCGTAAATTGCCAAAAGATTATAGGCATTAAAACTCCCGATCAATCGAGTCCAAACTTCCTGACCATCAATTTTAAGTAACAGTCCATTGAACTGATTTTCTAAAATTTGGGCTTTAAAATCAGCATACGATTTTAAAGCATAAGTATATTTAGTAGCCTTTGTGTTTTGTAACATCACAAGGCCATTTTTATCATCTAAATTAACCAAAGCAAAAGCTGTTTTAGGTAAGTGATCAAAGAAGGACTTTTTCACATCTCTATACGCAGCAAATGAATGATGATAATCCAAATGATCGTGTGACAAATTTGTAAAAATACCTCCTTCAAAATGCAAACCCTCCGTGCGTTTTTGATCAATCCCATGGGAACTTACCTCCATAAAGCAATACTCCACCCCAGCATCATTCATTAACTTTAAATAATAATTTATAGATAATGAATCAGGTGTAGTATGAGTTGCATTATACTCTGTATCAGCAACCATTATTTTAACTGTAGATAGCAAACCTACCTTATATCCAGCCTTGGAAAAAAGCTGGTATAACAAACTTGAAACCGTTGTTTTTCCATTGGTCCCAGTAACTCCAACTAATTTTAAATTATGTGATGGATTTCCATAAAAATTAGTAGCAATCCTGGCTAATGCACTCATAGTGTCCTCAACCAATACATAGGTAACACCATTTACTATATTTTTTGGCATTGACTCACATACAATGGCAATTGCACCTTGACCTACAGCTTTATCTATATACTTATGCCCATCAGTTACGGTACCTCTTATAGCAACAAATACATCATTAAGAGCCACTTTTCGTGAATCAAAATGAATATCAATTACATCTACTTGAGTACTTCCACTCACAGCATTAATAGTGACCTTATATAATAAATCCTTTAACTGCATTATGACAATTGCAAAATAATGGTTTGATTTCTTTGAATTTTTTGTCCCGCGGACAAAGATTGTTCTCTAACTTTTCCGTTACCAACTACCCTTACTCTTAATCCCAAATTTTCCAGCAATGGAACTGCATCCATTCCACTCATCCCTTTCACATTGGGAACCTCATTATAAATTCGTTGTACCTTGGTGTAATATGCTTTATAACTATCATCCACTCCTTCTGAAGTGTTATTTAACTCATCTACAGTATCTATCAGAGGAGAATTAGTATAAATTTTTTGAGCAATACTTTTAAATACTGGACCAGATACATCAGCACCATAGTACCCAAGTCCTTTATCTGGTTCATGAATTACTACTATACAGGAATACTTAGGTTTATCAGCAGGGAAAAAACCTGCAAAAGAAGAAATATAATTAAGCTTACTTTTATCCCTATAATTTTTTTGAGTAGTTCCTGTTTTTCCAGCCATTGAAAAATTGGGTGAGTACAACTTTCTACCTGTTCCCTTCTCACCTTCAATAACATTTCGCAACAAATGTTTTACCTTATCAACAGTTTCTTGTGAACATATCTGTGGATCTATAACCTCTTTTTCATACTTTACTATAGTCTTATCCCATTCACGAACCTCCTTAATAAGTCGAGGTTTGACCATCTCTCCATCATTGGCAATTGCATTATAAAATGTTAATGATTGTAATGGTGTTAAATGAAGACCATATCCAAATGCCATCCATTCTAATGAAATACCACTCCAATACTTCCTTCTATCTGGATGAGGAATATAAGGTTTTCCCTCCCCCACAATTGGCAAATCCAATTGTTTATCAAGATGCATTCTAGTTAGCCGGTCTACAAAACGTCTAGGATCTTTGGAAAACTTCTCATGAATAGCCTTTACTATTCCAGTATTTGATGATACTTCAAAAGCCTTTGCAAGCGAGATTTCTCCATGACCTCTTCGGTTTGCATCCCAAACTTTTTTACCATAATAAGTTAAAAATCCTTTTTCCGTATCAACCACATAGTTGGTATCCAACACTTTCTCCTCTAATGCAGCCACCATGGTCATTAATTTAAAGACTGAACCTGGCTCCTGTGATTCTCCAATAGCATAGTTCAGTTTTTCAAAATAACTTCCATTTTCAGTTCGTCCAAGATTAGAAATGGCTTTAATCTCTCCTGTAGCTACTTCCATAACAACCACTGTTCCATGGTCAGCCTTATATTTTTCAAGTTGAGTTAATAATGCATGGTGCGCAATATCCTGAATATTGATATTAATTGTTGAAATAACATCATAACCATCCTTAGGTTCAACTTCATTATTATCACTTATGGGCTTCCATTGGCCTTTAGCTATTCGTTGCTTAAGGCGATGACCTTCCTTACCGGACAAAAATTCTGTAAAAGCTCCTTCAAGCCCTACACGCGTAGCATACCCGTTTTCATCAAATCTCTCGTATCCTACACTTCGCTGAGCTATAGAACCAAGTGGATGCTCACGCACAGTTCTTTGCTCAACTATTAAACCTCCTTTATATGCACCAAGATTAAACATAGGCATTTTCTTAATTTGCATATACTCAGCATAGCCAAGATTTCGAGCAATCAAAAAATACCTGTTTTTATTAACACGAGCTCTACGCAGTGCATTTTGATAATACGAAGACGGCTTCCCTAATAATTTTGAAAGCGATCCTGCTAATGCTTTGACATTAGCCTCAAAATTTTTATCAGAAACTGTAACAGCATCAAATCTAATATCATAACGCGTGACTGATGTAGCCAGAAGACTCCCATCATCCGAGTATAAATTTCCCCTATTAGGCTGAATAACAAAATTCTTAATTGTACTCTCTTCAGCCATTTGGCGATACTCCTCCCCGTTGATTTGAATCATAACCAATTTCACTACCACCAGTATAGCAAACAAAAAGAGGCAAGCTGCGACGAAATATAATCGGCTTAGTATGCTTTTTTCTTTGGTGACCATATGGTTTATTTTGTAGTTACTCTTATTTTTCTTGGTGGCTCAGCTGATGGCTGAAGCCCATAATCTTTCAGTTTAGTTACAATTGTTGACTCCAACTTCAGTCTCTGCAGTCGGGAGCGGGTATCAACAAACTCACTCCTTAATTCCTGAACTTGCTCGTTGAGCCTGGCAATATCATGCACCTTTTGGTCGGCATTGTGCGAACTCGCAATCATCACTACAGCCAACAAGGAAGCAAAAAGAATGAAGCGCCAATTCTTTACCGCATCATCACTTATAAGAAACTTCCCTTTGAGTATATCAACAATGTTTTGCTTCATTCTTACACTCTTTCAGCAATCCTCAACTTTGCACTCCTAGCTCGGTTGTTTATTTTTATTTCCTGTTCTGAGGGAATAATCAATCCTCCTATTTTTTTTAGAGGCACAGAAACATTCCCATAAAAATCTTTCTCTGGAACACCTTCAAACATCCCATCCCTAATAAATCTCTTCACCAATCTATCTTCTAAAGAATGATAACTTATAAGACTTAACCTACCTCCTTTTTTCAATACTTCAGGTGTCTGCATTAAGAACTCCTTCAACACCTCCATCTCCTGATTCACCTCAATTCGAATCGCCTGGTACACTTGAGCCAACACCTTGTGCTCCTTAAACTTTGGCAAAAGGCGACTTAAAATCTCAACAAGTTGTTTACTTGTTTTTATCGGGCCTTGATTACGATTATCAACAATAACCCTTGCCATGGCACGTGCATTTTTAAGCTCACCATACATATAAAGAACCTTACTTAGGTCTTCCTCACTATAGTCATTTACAACCGTATATGCAGAAATCTCGTTTCGTTTACTCATACGCATATCCAAATCTGCTTCAAAGCGAGTGGAAAAACCTCGTTCAGCCACATCAAACTGATGAGAAGAAACCCCAAAATCCCCTAATATACCATCCACCTCTTTGACTCCATGAAATCGAAGAAAACGCTTTAAATACCTAAAATTTTCATTAATTAAAACAAATCTTGGATCATCTAAAGCATTCACTAAGGCATCTTCATCTTGATCAAAGGCATACAAACGTCCCTCAGGCCCTAATCTCTTAAGAATTTCCCTAGAGTGACCACCGCCACCAAAGGTCACATCCACATATACACCAGACAGATTGATGTTCAACCCATCAACTGTCTCCTTCAATAAAACCGGATTATGATATTCATTCTCCATTATCACCTCCCATTACTTCTTCAGCTAAATCAGCAAAATCCAAGGTAGCATCATCTATAGCTTGCTCATATCGCTGTTTATCCCATATTTCAATAATGTTGATTGCTGAAGACAACACCAGTTCTTTATCAATTCCAGCGAACAAACACAACTCTTTCGGAATAAGTAATCGCCCAGCTGCATCTACTTCAACCACCTTCACACCAGCCGTAAACCTTCTGATAAAATCATTATTCTTTTTACTAAAACGATTTAAGCCATTCATTTTTTCCATAAGGACCTTCCATTCCGACATGGGATACAGCTCTAAACAAGACTGAAAAACAGCACGCTTCAACACAAATCCCTCCTCTAACAATGGAGACAATTGCGTCTTTAATGCCACAGGAATCATCAATCTTCCCTTGGCATCTGCCTTACATTCATATGTCCCAATAAAACTGTTCACTTATGGATATAGCTTACGCTTTAGTTTTGTCAAATATAGAGAAATATTACCACTTTTTACCACTAATCTCCACTTTGTTGATAAATTTCCCATTCATCCACTCAATTTTGCTGGTTATTCTCATTTTCAATATGTTAAAATCACCTTCGGCTTTAATTGAAGAACTCAAACGAAATCAATAATGCCGATTTAAAAAACCACTTTCTAAATTTCATTTTTATCAATGTTAAATACTTATATTTGTTTTTTGAGAAATCAACTTCAGCTTAATGAAACACGAATTAAAAACCGAAAAGAATTTCAAATACATAGAAGTTGGTGAAGGGACTCCTATCATAATTTTACATGGATTAATGGGAGGCTTAAGTAACTTTACCAGCGTTACAGATTATTTTTCTGCAAACGGTTATAAGGTACTTATCCCCGAACTACCTATTTACAGCATGCCTCTTTTAAAAACTACAGTTAAAAGTTTTGCTAAATTTTTAGAACGTTTTATTGAACACAAACAACTAAATGATGTCATCCTTTTAGGAAACTCACTAGGAGGACACATTGGCCTTCTTCACACCAAACTTTTCCCTGAAAAAGTAAAAGCTTTAGTGATAACAGGAAGTTCTGGTCTTTATGAAAACGCCATGGGAGATGGATACCCTAAAAGAGGTGATTACGAGTTTATTAAAAAGAAAAGCGAAGACGTCTTTTACGATCCTAAAGTTGCAACCAAAGAAATTGTAGATGAAGTGTTCGCAACTGTAAACGATCGAGCAAAACTTATTAAGACATTAGCTATCGCTAAGAGTGCCATTCGCCATAACATGGCTAAAGATTTACCACAGATGAGTACTCCAACCTGTATTATTTGGGGGAAAAATGACCATGTAACTCCACCAAATGTAGCCGAAGAATTTCACAGCTTACTTCCTGACTCAGAATTGTTTTGGATTGATAAATGTGGCCATGCACCTATGATGGAGCATCCTGAATCTTTCAACCGCATCCTAATAGATTGGTTAAAAAAACGCAATTTTTAAGAAATGGAAATAAAGTCAGCTGAATTTGTCATGAGTAATTCAGACGTAGGCAAATGTCCTAAAGAGCCCATTCCTGAATATGCCTTTATAGGGAGATCTAACGTAGGAAAATCATCTCTTATTAACATGCTGACCCAAAGAAAAGGACTTGCTAAAACATCTGGCAGACCGGGTAAAACACAACTGATCAATCACTTCAAAATCAATAACAACTGGTTTCTTGTAGATTTACCAGGCTATGGATATGCACGGGTTTCAAAAAGCATGAAGAACACCTTTCAAAAATTCATAACGCAATATTTTGAAAAGCGTCAACAACTAGTTTCCGCCTTTGTTTTGATCGATATTCGACATGAACCTCAAAAAATTGATTTGGAATTCATGCAATGGATGGGTGAACATCAAATACCCTTCTCTATCATTTTTACAAAAGCAGACAAATTAAAACCGGGAGCAATTCAACGCCATGTTAAAGAATATGAATCTAAACTTCTGGAAGATGCCTGGGAAGAAATGCCTAACTATTTCATCACTTCTTCGAGCAATTTTACCGGCAGGGATCAATTGCTAAAATATATCGAGGACATCAATAACTCCCTCCGGTCGTAACTTTACATACCTCATTTACTCCTATTTTTTTCTTAACCAACATATGTAAAAAAGTAATATCTTTGTAGTTGCTTAAACAACTATTGTCATGCTAACTTTAATTAACAAAAAAGATTTATATCACCTTCTATCAAGTCGCACACCCTCGGCCCTAAACAGAGCAATACAATACAATTTTAAAAAGAAAGGAATTAATCTAACCCAAGAACAATCCACCATTATGGGGGTTTTATGGAATGAAGACGGCCTTCCTCAGCAAGCCTTAGCAGACGCCACATATCGTGACAAACCCAGTACCACTCGTATAATAGACAATCTAGAAAAGGAGGGAATGGTAAAAAGAATTCCTAGTCCAACTGACAGAAGAAGTAACCTTATCTACCTCACCTCTTTAGGAAAAGAATTGGAGCTACCTGTTATCCAAGCAGTCAACGAAACCTTGACCTATGCAACTAGAGGAATGAAAGACGATCAAATACAACTTATGAAAACAATGCTACAACATGTTTTTAACAATCTTAATTCTTTTTTGTCAAATGAATAAATATATTTTAATCCTATCAGTATTGACATTTTCTGTGACTCCTTATTTAGGATTTGGACAAATTTCACCAGAATTACAAAAAGTGATAGAAATAGCTATTTTAAAGAATTCGTCTTTAAAACAAAAGCAATTGGAAATAGATAAAATGAATCTACAAAGGAGGGAGATCGCACAAAAATATTTGCCTAGAATTGAGACTAATGCTTCTTTCCTTCACTTTAACAATACGCTAACTATAGATATTCCAACAACTACTACTCCAATTACAGGATTTCCAATCCTTGAAGGAAGTACAACAACGAACGCGTATGGAAATTTAGCATTCGCCAATATTATGGCCAAAACTGTACTCTTCAGTGGACTACAAATCCCTAACGCAGTAAAAGCGATGGAATACAAAACTCTAGGCACATCCTACTTATTAGATAGTGATCGTGATATACTAATAGAAGAAGTAATAATCACGTTTGATCAATGGGCACTACTCAATAATGTTGAAAAATTGATAAATGAAAGTGAAAAACGCCTACAAAAAGAAACAAAAAGAGTAGAAAAAGCTATCGAACAAGGCTTAGCAATCCCTTATGATCGTGACAAACTTCTACTGGCCTCTTTAGAACTAGAAGCTAAAAAAACAGAACTCAACGGCACACGTGAAGTAATTTTAGAAAAAATATACTATTTAACTGGATTCACTGAAACAGAGATACAAAAAACCAACCACGAATTAACTCCACTTTTTCTTTTTGATGAACAATTATCTGTGGAAAACAAGCATGAATTAAAGGCACTTCATGCCTTTGAAAAAGCCCAAACCTATGTGTTGAAAAAAGAAAAGGGAAGCTTTCTTCCTCAAATTGCTGCTTACGGCGGTTATAATTATACAAGCCTATATAACGCAAATGCAAGCACCACTATTCCTATACTTAACTTACCAATTGATCTTGGCCTCAATGAAGCAACCATTTCTCCGAATTGGTTTATAGGTATAGGGGCTAAATGGACAATTTTTGGAGGTTTTGAAAGGATTCACAAAATAGCTGAAACAAAACTTTCTTTAGAACAAACTCAACTTAAACTCACAGACACTCACAATAAATTAAACGTTCTCCTTAAAAAGAATATTGCAGACTTAAATACACAACAAAAGCAATTACACATAGGAGAACAGAAGATTAAAGTGGCACAAAACAACCTATCTAGTGCTATTCGCCAATACGAAGAGGGTTTAATAAGCATCACCGACCGACTAGCGAGTGAAAATGATTATTATAGAGTTTCTCTTGAGTTAATGCAACAAATCTTGTCACAACGCAGAACAGCCATTGAAACCCTAAAAACAACTGGAAATCTGTTTAATTATATCACTAAAAACTAATAAGAATGAGACAAATTATAATAATCATAACAGCACTTGTACTAGTAGGATGTGAAAATTCTTCTGACTTGATTCTGCAAGGAAAGGTCGAAAGAGAAACACTAGGTGTTGCCAGTAAAATTCCCGGTAGAATTACTGAAATTAAAGTTGCCGAAGGACAATCCGTACAAAAAGGAGACACCTTAGCCATCATAGATATTCCAGAAGTAACTGCCAAAATGCTACAAGCTGAAGGCGCTGTAACTTCAGCAAAAGCACAGTATTCTATGTCAGTCAAAGGAGCTACCGATGGCCAGCTCAAACAACTTCAAGCGAAATATAACGCCTTAAAAGAACAGTATGAATTTGCCCATAAATCAATAACCAGATTAAATAATATGCTTGTAGATTCGCTCATCCCTCAACAAGAATATGACGAGGCATACGCTAAATTCCAAGGTGCTACATCCCAGCTCCAGGCGGTTACAGCAGAATTAGAAGAAGCAAAAAGAGGAGCTAGACTCGAACAACAAACAATGGCTCTAGGTCAGCAAGAAAGAGCGCTAGGAGCTTTACTTGAAGCCGAAACTGCTCATCAAGAACGCTTTATTATTGCACCACAAAACATGAGCATCGATGTTATTACCCTAAATGAAGGTGAACTTGCTTTGCCAGGATATACACTTTTTAAAGGTACTATAACAGAAAGCACCTACTTTAGGTTTACATTACCCGAGAATGATTTAAAAAACCTTAAACCAGAGCAAAATGTAGTAGTGACGGTTGTATATAATAACCAAGAATACCCAGGGAAAATTTCTACAATAAAACCATTAGGAGCTTATGCCAATATAGCAACTGCCTATCCAGATTATGAAATGCAACAAGCACTTTTCGAACTAAAGGTAATTCCAAACAACGTGACTAATGCTAAGGATATATTTGTTCATACTACTGTATTATTAAAACTGTAACTATGAAAACTTTTCTAACCCTACTCAAACGAGAATTTAACCTTTTCTGGAATAATAAAGTACTTCGAATTCTTTTCATAGGCGCACCCATCTTATATGGAATCCTGATAGGATATGTATATGAAAAAGGCAAGGCAACAGATTTACCAATAATTGTGGTGGATTTAGATCAAACAGACATGAGCTATAAAGCAATTCAAATGCTCCAAGAAAACGAAGTTGTAGATGTAATTTCGGTGCTATCAGATATTCATGCAGCTAATGAAGAAACTATAAATTACGAGGCTGCTTCTACTATTGTAATTCCTAAGAATTTTGAAAAAGATATTTTATTAAAAAAATATCCTGAAATTCTTGTATATGTTAACACTGCAAACATGCTAACGGCTAACTTCAGTTCAAGCGCCATACAACTTAGTCTTGGAACTCTAAAAGCAGGAATATCTATTGAATCACTCAAAAAACAAGGCATGCCTGAAGCGGTCGCACTTACACAATACGAACCATTCAAAATGAGTTTCATTAGAAAACATAACAGAAGCACTAATTATCTCTATTTTTTATGGCCTGGTGTATTAGCGACCATCTTACAACAAGTTCTACTCTTAGGATTAGCCCTGTCATTTGCATCAGAATTCGAGAAGGGAAGTTTCTCTCAATTAATTGAAAAAACAAATTCAACAGCTAAGCTCTTATTAGTGAAAATTATTCCCTATTTGATAATGAGTTTAGGCATCTGGGGATTATATTTATTGTTTTCAGTATGGTTTAGAGTACCTCTATCAGAGAGTATTTGGGCTTTGACTGCAGTTGCATTCATATTTGTGCTATCCGTTAGTTTTATGGGCATACTCGTTAGTATACTCATCCCAAATCAATTAAAAGCAACAGAAATACTAATGGTTGTTGCAACACCTAGTTTTATTATTAGTGGATTTACATGGCCATTAAGTCAAATGCCTGTTTGGATTCAATTCATAGCCAATGGCATACCTCTTACTCATTTTTTAAAAATATTCAGAGTACTGGTAGTTGAACAAGGAACATTAACTCAGACTTCAGATTCCTTATATGCAATGATTTATATTATGCTAATTTGCGGCATAGTTTCTTATATTGCATTACACATAAAAAAGAAAAGAATCAAACCCAATTAAAAACATAGGAAAGACTTGAAATAAACCTAGCCTTTCCTATGCCTTTAATATACTCTAGTAATAAAATTAAATTTATAAACTACCGTTCCTCCTTATTTCTTAAGATCTAATTTATCTGCAAAATACTCACAAAAATCTCGCATAGTAGCTGCCATCTTATCATCTTGTGTAGCTCGTTCATAAGTATCTGCCATTGCAGAAAGGGTTTGATGAAAAAACACTTTCATTTGATCAACAGGCATATCTTTTGTCCATAAATCAATACGCAACGTTTCTTGATTGTTGGCGTCCCAAATAGACAACAACATAGCCTTGGCTTCTTCATTATCTACACCCCCATCTTTGGCTGTCCATTTCAATTTTTCTGGAATACGATTTTCATCAAGTTCCACAGTAAGATTTATATCTGAAGTATGAAGTTTACTCATTATCGCTTAGGTTTATAATGTGATTTATTAAAAATAATTTGAGAATTCTGATGCAACATAACCTGCAAAGGTACATCATTGTTTTTCATATATGAACGTACAATCTGCCATCCAACATATTGCCCTACACTACCAGGTGATTCATTATCCAACTCTAAATAAAACTTAGAAAAAGGAGCGGGAGTAATAAATCTGTTAAGAAGTTTAGAATCTGTATCAAATAATAAATTACGCTCCACGAAATAACGCCAAATTTCGGATTCATTTTCCATCACCCAATCCAACTCCTGCGGCGTATAGTTAAGATATTGGCTTGGCTTTCCTTCGGGCAACAATAATTCTTTGAGATACAATTGCTTACCATAGAAAACCATAAAATCCAACAAAGTCCTTTCCTGCTGGTAAGGTATTAACTTTTTACCAATTGCCTCAACTACATTTACCGGCAACTGTTCTTTAATAAAACTCTTTCGGATATATTCCTGAATACCTTGATAAAATCTATGGTCACTACCTAAATAGGTGTCTAAAGCAATAAGTAAAAGGCTGTCAGCATAAACAGTCCTCATTTGGTAATCGACATCTGAAGTAAGTGTTACGACAGTAGGCACATTAAATTCAGGAAAATAAAACTTTGTATACTTAAAGATTGATTCAATTTGATCGACCTCCTCTTTAAAGTCAGGAAAGACCTTCTGTACTTCTGAGTATAACTCCAATTGCAAAGTATCACTCATTCTGGTATACCATATACTATCCGAATATTGCTTTGGAAAGAAATAGGGATACCTTTCTTTAAGTTGCGGTAATTTCTCTGGAGAAGATTCAAAAAATAACTTTTCAAAACGAATCACTCTAGTTTCAATTGGAATTTTACTTACATCAGGAGTTGTTGATTTATCGTTCTTACAGGCAAACAAGCTAAAAATCAGTACAATTCCTACAATATTTTTTAACATATTTTGTATTTTAAAACAATTTATTAAATAATAGTCATATTTCACACAATTATACCTCCTTTAACAACTTAGCCCCTCTAATCTTTCATAAAATGATTACATTCTATTACTTTTGCTCAACAAAGGTAACAGAAAACGACAGTAATAATACAGTATGCAAATAGAAAATGTAGCCAGCTACATAACAGATTGGTTGACTAATTATGCTTCCAAAAACCATTTAAAAGGTTTTGTAATAGGTATATCAGGAGGGATAGATTCAGCAGTTACTTCAACTCTTTGTGCACGTACAGGACTTCCGACGCTTTGCCTGGAAATGCCAATACATCAACCACCAAGTCATGTTTCAAGATCCAAAGAACACATTGATTTCCTCTCACAACATTTTTCAAATATTACCTCACATACAATTGAACTCACCTCTACATTTGAGTCCTTTAAACAGGCCATGTATCCGGTTGGAAACAATCTTCATTTAGATCTCACATTGGCTAACACACGAGCACGACTTAGGATGGTAACTTTATACTACTATGCAGGTTTACATGGATATATTGTTGTTGGAACAGGGAATAAAATAGAAGATTTTGGAGTAGGTTTTTATACTAAATACGGTGACGGCGGCGTTGACATAAGTCCAATCGCAGATCTGATGAAGAGTGAAGTATATGCACTTGGTCATTATCTAGGAGTTCCCGACAGCATTTTAAAAGCGAAGCCTTCGGATGGGCTTTTTGGTGACGATCGCAGTGACGAAGACCAATTAGGTGCGACCTATGATGAATTAGAATGGGCAATGAACCAAGTTTTCCTAGGTAAAAAAGTAGACGATTTTACTGGAAGAAACCAAGAGGTTTTTCTGATTTATAGCCGTCTTAATAAAATCAATCAACACAAGATGAATCCAATCCCCGTTTGCTTGATACCAAATCACCTAAAAAACAGCTAATTAACTTTAGTTTTCTATAAGATTTTGCTTATTAATATTAAATTTTATGTAACTTTATATATCAATTTCAATTCCCCCTAACTGAAAACACGCAAGTGTTGGAGAGGTTTTTTAATCACAAATTAAAACCAAACAACTATGATTAGAGTATTAATAGCAGACAACCATCCAATTGTTCTGCATGGAATCAAGGCATTCCTAAAATCCAACTCAGAAATTGAGGTAGTAGCATCAGCGGTTACCACTACCGAGATGTTTAACTATCTCGATCAAAATCCTGTAGACTTGGTATTGTTAGAAATGGACATCCCTGAAATCAATGGGATCACAGCGCTACGTAAACTTAAGAAAGATCATCCTAATGTTCGCGTACTTATGTTTAGTGCCCAACCGGAAGACGTATATGCAATTAGTACATTACGTGCAGGAGCATCAGGTTATTTATCTAAAAAATCGGCACTTACCGAATTAAGTGATGCCATAACCAAAGTGGCTCATGGAGGTATGTTTATCACCAATGAATTGGCCCAACGCTTGGCATTTGATGAAAGCACGAATAAACCTCGTCGCTTTTTCAGAAAATTATCAACTCGAGAGGTGGAAGTATTAAAACTATTGGCACAAGGAAAACGTAATAAGTTTGTTGCTGAAGAACTTGGTTTAAACGAAAAAACCGTAAGTACTTACAAAGCTAGATTAATGCGTAAACTTAACGTTGATAACATGGTAGACATGCTACAACAGGCCAAAGCTCTCGAACTATTTTAACCCATTCAAATGACGCGGTTTAGCCGCTTCGAAAGAATTTTCTTAAGCTGAAGGTAATTGATGATTTCTTCTAAGATTTCTTGATTACCTTCTTTTTTATGTTCAGTTTTAGACATTAGTCCCTTTATAATTTCATCAATAAGAAAACCTCTCATATTGAGAATTATTTCAGGAATAGAGTCCTTAATTACTATCATTTTATCTTTAATAAAAATATCCTTTCGACTCCAGTCATGTAGTGATTGTCGCTCCTCTTCCATAGCAATAGTTGACACTTCAGCAGCTAGTTCAGGCTCTAATTCCCGCATAAAATCAGAAAGCTCAAAATCCAACTCTTGTTGAAACTTAGCCATTACCTTATGATAAAGTTTTTTAAATACCACATTATTAAGCTCAATTTCATCCTGTTGTAATTCTAGGAAAATCTTTTCATACACCTTTAAATTCTGAACAACATGTTCCTCCTGAAGCTCTCCAGAGTCATCAGTTTTTAATATCACATCATCAAATTCACACTTAGCAGATCCATATAATAATAAGTGCTTAATTAGCGCATATTCAAGAACTTGCAATCGATCTACTTTTTCAATTGTTTTTTCGTTCCGAACAACTTCAAATGCCTTTTGATCTTTCTTGAAGGTTTTATTCGCTTCATCGAGATTTTTTTTACCCAATTGAGCAAGAGTGTTAAACAGTACATCTTCAGATATCTGCATAATCCTAGCACATTCCTGTACATAGACCTCTCGCTGTATTCTATCAGGAATTTTAGAAATACTTTGGACCATATCCCTAATAGTATCCGCCTTTCGAATTGGATCATTTCCAGAATCCTCCATTAAAAGCGAAGCTTTAAAACTTATGAAATCGCGTGAATTTCCCTCTAAATAGAGTACCAAATCCTCATAGGCATTTTTACGTGCAAAACTATCTGGATCTTCGCCTTGCGGAAAAGAACATACCTTCACATTCATACCCTGCTCAAGAATAAGGTCAATACCTCTTAGGGAAGCTCTTAATCCGGCCGCATCGCCATCAAAAAGTACTGTAATGTTTTTTGTAAGTCGGTTAATAAGACGAATTTGTTCAGAAGTAAGAGCCGTACCACTTGAGGCAACCACATTCTCTATTCCCCTTTGATGTAACTGAATGACGTCTGTATATCCTTCAACCAAATAGCAATTATCTTCCTTTGCTATGGATTGTTTAGCATGATAAATACCATAAAGCACCTTACTTTTATGGTAAATTTCACTCTCAGGAGAATTCATATATTTTGCAGCCTTTTTATCGGTCAGAAGAATCCGGCCGCCAAATCCTAGAACACGCCCACTCATCGAGTGTATAGGAAACATAACTCTACCTTTAAAACGATCAAACTGTCTATTTTCCTTTACTATTGTTAGACCTGTTCTTTCTAAGTAGTCAAGTTTATAACCATTTTTAATTGCCTCTTTGGTAAATGCCTCCCATTCATCCAATGAGTAACCAAGTTTAAACTTTTTGATGGTGTCTTCAGTAAAACCTCGTTCTTTAAAATAACTAAGGCCAATGGCCTTTCCTTTCTCATGCCTAATAAGAATATCCTGGAAGTACTGTTGAGCAAATTCAGAAACCAGATACATACTTTCTCGTTCATTGGCTTGTACCTTTTCTTCCGTAGAAACCTCAGTTTCCTCAATCTCAATCTGATACTTTTTAGCCAGATAGCGAATGGCCTCAGGATAGGTAAAATGCTCATGCTCCATAAGAAAAGCCACAACATTTCCACCTTTTCCACTACTAAAATCCTTCCATATTTGTTTAACTGGGGACACCATAAAGCTCGGTGTACTCTCATCTGTAAATGGGCTAAGACCTTTAAAATTAGAACCTGAACGCTTCAAATGAACAAAATCGCCAATAACTTCTTCTAGTCGAGCTACATCAAAAACTTTATCTATGGTACTTTTTGAAATCACTATTAAGGTGTCTTTGTATAAAAATAATAATTCCCGCCAAAAGCGGGAATCAAAAATAAGGAATAATGACTTCACATTTATAATTCAAATCTCAATCCCAATGAAACATTGTGCTGATCTAAATTAGGGTCCTTAAAAATTGTATTTAAATCATACTTGACATACAAAGAAGTATCCCCTTTTCCTATATAGAATCCTAGACCATAAACCACATTGTTAGTATTATAATTGTCTTTTATTTTTTCTTTTGAATGATTACTTTCATCGTTAAATTTCAATTTCTGACGAGCACTAAGATTTAAACCGGCATAGCCTCCTACGCCTAATACAAATGTATTGCGATACCTACTTACAAATCCCTCCCGAACCCTATTCTTATAGGGACTGAATTCCAAGTATAAAGGAATAACCAAATTATCCAGTCTAAATTTAGATTTATCAAGATTCCCTTCATATACATCTAAGGTTGTGTTGTCACCTTCCTTAACAAAATATTGATTATTGGTTGGTTTAAGCCCATTTGATTGATACGAAACGCCATATACAAAACGTAAATCGCTATTTTTTCCTAACAAACGCGTTTTCCACTGCCATCCTAATTCAAAAAATCGACTACCTCCAACCTTATAAGGACTATCATTAAACGACACACCATCTATAAAAGCTTGATTCAAACCAAAAGCTAGTACAATATCTGCACGTGTCTTACGATCAGGATCTTTAGGCTTATCAATATTGGCTTTGTATTCTATCCCAAGCAATCTACTTCCATTGCTATCATAGCGCTGCCCTAATCCTAATGTAAAATAGGAACCATTGAGATCATCATAATCTTCTCCCCGCTCAATAAGTGCAATCTTATTATCAATAATAGCTGTTATATTGGCGATATTTTGAGCTGCTTTCTCTGCCGCCAATTTTTTCAATTCTTGTGCTGACTCTTTAGAAATCTCTCCTGCATTTTCTTGATCAATAATTTGCTGAACTTTTTGTTTAAGACCATCTTTTTCTGTTTTAAGAACCTGCTCTCTTTGTTTTTTTAACACTTCAATTTTTCGATGTCTTAGGTGTAAATCCAAGCTATCCTTAGTTGCTTGAGCTTCCATTTTTTGACATAGAAAAGTCATTACCGCCACTACGGTATAAATAATAATTCGTTGCATAATTGAACTGTTTAATTGATGAATAAACTACTGATTACGATCTGCTACAGCTGTTTTTACTTTAGAAAACCCACTTTTAAGAGCCTCAAAGACTTTTTCTTTAAATGACATATCAAGTTCGTCTTCCACTTCAGTTAAAAGCGCTATGGCATCTAAACTTGTCCCTTGATGAATTAATTCTTGCGATTTTATTTCTCTTTGAGCATTTAACAGTAATACTTCAATTTCTTCGTTGGTAACCTCACCATTTTGTTGTAATTCCTTAATTGCATCCACCACCTGCATTACCTTTTCCTCTACATCAAAAACAAGCTCATTATTATCACCAATAGATTGTTTCTTCTCCTCTAAAGACACCTTTTTATGTTCAGATTCATTATATATATCAGATTTACCAAAGAACTTTTTCGATTCTTTAAGTTCCTCAAAAACTACCTCTTCATGAACTCGTAAATCCTGTTGATCATTGTATCCATCATTCCTTTCCTCAATTTGCTCGGATGAGGATTTTTCAACAACTTCATATTCTTTTATCTCCTTTTGGCTATCTAGAGTAGAAACATATGCTCCACTAAGAAACGCAAGAATAAAAAAGGCTGCTATCCAATAAAAAGTGGAGTAGTTTTTTTTCTTAGTAGACGTTTCGGCATCTAGCCTGTTTTCCAATTGATTCCATGCACATTGAGAAGGATTAATCAAACGTTTCTCCAGACTATTTTTTATCTCATTATCCAAAGGATTTGTTTTCATTGTCCTTTATTTTTAAGTTGTTTATTTGTTCTTGAAGTAGCCTTCTCGCTTTAAAAAGCTGAGATTTTGATGTACTCTCAGTAATTTTCAAATAGGCTGCTATTTCCTTGTGTGAATATCCTTCAATCGCATACATCAAAAAAACAGTTTTATATCCCAAGGGGAGTGAGTCAATGAGTGTCTGAATATCTTCAACCTCTAACTCAATAGACATTTCTTCTGATAGTTCATTAGTAGATTCATAACTATTGTCTTCAAGAAAAATGAACTGCTTTCTATCTCTCAAAAAAGTCAAACATTCTCTTATGGTAATTTTTCGGATCCATCCCTCAAAGCTACCTTCCCCTTTGTAATATTCTAAATGTTTAAACACTTTAAAAAAAGCACCTACCATAACATCTTCCGCATAATGAATGTCTTTGATATAATATCTACACACACTAAGCATTTTAGGGGAATAAGACTGAAACAGCTTTTGCTGTGACTCGCGATGCCCTCTAATTGCATTTCTTATGAGTTTGTTCTCATCGATATGAAGCGTAATAACCTTCAAAAAATTCTTCATTATTGATTCTATAGGGATAGACGACAATTCTTTTTAAAAAGTTGCCTGAAACTATTTTTTTAACAAATTAAGAAGAATGGGACCAGAGTAAGTCCTTTGAGAACTACTTTTTACGCTCTATAACATAATTAACCATAAGCTGAAGCGCCTCTTTAAATTCGGAATCTTGATACGTATTCAAAAGTTCCATGGCTTCCTTTTGGAAAGAAACCATCTTTGATTCTGCATAGGACAGTCCGCCTTGCGCCTTCACAAAGGCAATAATTTCCTTTACCCGCTTACTATCTTTATTATGATTTTTAACAGAATTGATAAGCCATTTACGCTCTTTATCTGTACAATTATTAAGCGCATATATTAAAGGCAAGGTCATTTTTTGTTCTTTAATATCTATTCCAGTCGGTTTACCAATAGGTCCATCAGTATAATCAAATAGATCATCTTTAATTTGAAATGCCATCCCTATCAATTCGCCAAATTTGCGCATATTTTCCACGTCAACTGATCCGGGCTTAACTGAGCAAGCCCCTAGACTGCAACAAGCAGCAATCAAAGTAGCGGTTTTTTGTCGGATAATTTCATAGTACACGTCTTCTGTAATATCCAGTCTACGAGCCTTCTCTATTTGAAGTAATTCACCTTCGCTCATTTCACGGACAGCAACGGAAATGATTTTTAATAGATCAAAATCGTCGTTATCAATTGATAGTAATAAGCCCTTAGACAATAAGTAATCACCAACCAGGACCGCAATTTTATTTTTCCAAAGCGCATTGATTGAAAAAAAGCCTCTTCTTCTATTACTGTCATCCACTACATCATCATGAACTAAGGTAGCCGTATGAATCAATTCTATTACGGAAGCCCCTCTATAAGTACGCTCATTGCAAGTTCCTCCTGAAACCATCTTAGACACCAAAAAAACGAACATAGGTCGCATTTGTTTGCCTTTTCGGTTTACAATATAATGGGTTATTCGATTAAGTAGGGCTACTTTAGAAGACATCGACTCATAGAACTTTCTTTCAAAAAGTTCCATTTCATGATGTATAGGCGCTTTGATTTGTTCTACTATTTTCAAACGATTAGGTGGCTATTTGGATTTATGCAAACCTACTAATTTTTTATGATTTATTAGCTAATTGTCCACAAGCCGCATCAATATCTTTTCCTCGTGAACGTCTTACAGTTACTGTAATTCCACTTTGCTCTAAGGTAGAAACATACAATTGGATAGCCTGATCACTGGCTTGTTGAAATTCTCCTTCATCTATTGGATTATATTCTATTAGATTCACCTTGGAAGGAGCAAATCTGCAAAATTTAACCAATGCATCCACATCCCTTTTACTGTCATTTATTCCTTTCCAAACAACATACTCATAGGTTATTCTACTTTTGGTCTTGCTATACCAATATTCTAATGCTTCACGCAGTTCTGACAAAGGAAAATTTTCATTAAAAGGCATAATAGAAGTTCTCACTTCATCAATTGCAGAATGTAGCGAAACAGCTAATTTAAATTTCACTTCATCATCTGCCATTTTCCTGATCATTTTAGGAACTCCGGAAGTTGATACGGTAATGCGTTTAGGAGACATTCCTAAACCCTCAGAAGAGGTTATCTTATCAATTGCCTTAAGTACATTATTATAGTTCATTAAGGGTTCTCCCATTCCCATAAAAACTATATTGCTCAGCGGTCTATCAAAATATAAGCGACTCTCGTTATCGATGGCAACTACCTGATCGTAAATTTCATCAGGATTTAAGTTTCTCATGCGTTTCAGTCTAGAAGTAGCACAAAACTTACAATCCAAACTACAACCCACCTGACTAGAAACACATGCGGTAGTTCGGGTTTCAGTAGGTATTAAAACTGATTCAACAATTAAATCATCATGAAGCCGAACAGCATTCTTAATAGTTCCATCATTGCTACGCTGCATTTGATCGACTTTGATATGATTAATTACAAAGTTTTCTTCAAGCATTTCCCTAGTATCCTTAGAAAGGTTAGTCATACTACTAAAGGAATGTGCCCCTTTACTCCATAACCATTCATATACTTGATTACCCCTAAAGGCCTTATCACCTTTAGATTCAAAAAAATCACGTAATTGTACTTTGGTAAGTGCCCGTATGTCCTTTTTAGATGTTATCATACTGCAAAGATACATTTTTGACTTAATCGAAATACTATTGGGTATTTACCGAATTTAGTCATAAAAAAACCCTAGAATTCTCCAGGGCTTTTTAAACTACTTTTTTATTACAGAATGAGCATGGCGTCTCCGTACGAATAAAACTTATATCCCTCCTTCACCGCCTCCGCATATGCCTTTTTAATTAAATCATGTCCCGCAAACGCTGAAACCATCATTAACAAGGTAGATTTCGGTGTATGAAAATTAGTAACCATACAATCAGCGATGCTAAAGTCATATGGAGGGAAAATAAACTTATTAGTCCACCCCTCATAAGGATTTAATGTTTTTTCAGAAGAAACTGAACTCTCCAGCCCTCTCATAACTGTGGTTCCTATAGCACAAACCTTTCCTTTTCCCTTTTTTGCTTTATTTACAACATCACAAGCTCTAGGTGTTATAACCAACTCTTCACTATCCATTTTGTGCTTAGAAAGATCTTCCACTTCAACTGGATTAAAAGTGCCCAAGCCAACATGCAGTGTAATTTCCGCAAAGTCAATGCCTTTGATTTCCAAACGCTTTAACAGGTGCTTGGAAAAATGTAATCCCGCGGTAGGTGCTGCTACTGCACCCTCATGCTTGGCATAAATCGTCTGATATCGTTCCTCGTCCTCAGGTTCAACATTACGTGAAATATATTTTGGAAGAGGTGTTTCTCCAAGTTCTGTAAGCTTATTTCGGAATTCTTCATAAGACCCATCGTATAGAAAACGTAATGTACGACCACGTGAAGTCGTATTGTCAATTACCTCAGCAACTAGACTCTCATCATCTCCAAAATAAAGCTTATTGCCTATCCTAATTTTACGAGCAGGATCAACAAGCACATCCCAAAGACGTTGCTCTGCATTAAGTTCACGCAATAAGAATACCTCAATTCGAGCTCCAGTTTTCTCCTTATTACCGTAAAGCCTTGCCGGAAATACTTTTGTATCATTAAGCACCATTACATCTCCTTCATCAAAATATTCTATAATATCTTTAAAAAGACGATGTTCAATTGTCTTTGTTTTACGGTCTACCACCATTAATCTAGCTTCATCGCGATTTTCACTCGGATACTCGGCCAGCAACTCTTTAGGTAAATCAAAATTAAAATGAGATAACTTCATGAATTTCTATTTTTTACAAGGCTGCAAATATACAATCTCAACAAGGGGGTTGTCAAGGGAATTAGCATTTATTTCTGAGAAAGTCCTTAGAACACAATTTCTTGTTAGTTTTTTACTGCTCTGATATCAAGAATCCAATCTGTTCCATATCCCTCCAAAAATCGGGATATGATTTAGATACTACTTCTGCATCATTTATATATAGGGGAACTTTAAGTGCCAATGGAGCAAATGCCATAGCCATCCTATGATCATTGTAAGTATCTATTGTCACTTCCGACTTAATAGTTAATGATGGCTTTAAAAACAATTCTGAATTAGTTACATCAATTTGGGCTCCCAACTTAGAGAGCTCAACCTTAAGTGCTTCAAGTCTATCTGTCTCTTTAATTTTCAAGGTATGTAGCCCTGAAAGCGAGCACCCAATTCCTAATGCAAAACAACTAACTGCAATTGTCTGAGCTATATCAGGAGCATGAGTTAGATCATATTCAAAATGAAGTTGCAATTTCTCAGAAGTTTTGGTCAAAACCACTTGATTGTCTTCAAATTCAGTAGTCACTCCAAACTGCTGATAAATTGAAGCTAGAACAGAATCTCCTTGTAAGCTATTACTTTTATAACTTGACAAACGTACTTGAGTACCAAGCTGACAAATAGAAACAATACTATAAAAATAAGAAGCAGAACTCCAATCAGATTCTACTACCAATTTTTTTGATTCTGGTTCATTCATTAAAGGCATTACCCTTATGATATTTCCATTAAATGAGGTATCGACTCCTATTTCATTAAGCAATGACAACGTCATTTCGATATAAGGAACTGATGTAATATCTCCTTCTAAAATAAGCTCTAAACCATTCGGAAGACGAGAGGCAATTAACAATAATGCTGATATATATTGGGAGCTTACATTGGCCGCCATAACAACCCTACTTTCATCTAAGCGTCTACCTTCTATTTGCAATGGAGGATAACCTTCATCCTGAGTAAATGAAATATCAGCCCCTAATTGGCGTAATGCATCTACCAAGATACCAATTGGCCTTTCTTTCATTCGCTTCGACCCAGTAAGTATTACACTTCGCCCCTCTTGCATCGCAAAAAAGGCTGTAAGGAATCTCATAGCAGTACCGGCATGATGAATATCTACCACACCTTCCTTAATGGAGAGTCCTTCATCCATGACACAAGCATCATCGGAATTAGAAACATTTTCAATAGAAAGTTGAGGAAACAGCGCCTGTAAAAGCAATAATCTGTTACTTTCACTTTTAGAACCCGTTATGGTAATCGATTGCTGTATATGTGTGTTTTGGGAAAAAAGGTGTAATTTCAAAATTATTTCAGTTTTTCATTATTGTGATGACGATCGTGATCACGCTTTGTTTTTTTATCCATTTTTTTATCAAATGCTTCCTGTAGGTTGATACCTGTTTGGTTTGCCAAACAAAGCACCACAAATACTACATCAGCTAATTCTTCACCTAAATCCTTTTCTTTGTCAGATTCCTTTTCTGACTGTTCTCCATACCGCCTTGCAATTATCCTAGCTACTTCTCCAACTTCTTCAGTAAGTTGTGCCATATTAGTTAGTTCATTAAAATAGCGCACCCCATGGTCCTGAATCCAATTGTCTACTTCTTGTTGAGCATTTTTAATGTCCATTGTATACTATCTTTTATCTAATAAATAATTAATCGCAGTAGCTGCAGCCTGCAATCCAAAGGCAGCTGGCATATAACTTATGGTCCCATAATAAGAACGTTTAAAATTGGTCCCATCCGTCTCCTTAAGACTATCTATTCGTTGCACTTCTGTAGAATACACGGCCTTTATCCCTTTAAAAATCCCTTCCTTTTTAAGGCGTTTACGCATATGTTTGGCTAACATACAGTCACGAGTTTTACTAATATCATTTACTTTGACCTTACTTGCATCCAATTTCCCTCCAGCCCCCATACAGCTAACTATTTTTACTTTTTTACGCTTGGCAGCGATTATAAGATTTAGTTTTGGGGTAACACTATCAATACAATCTAACACATAATCAAATGATTCATCAACTAGCTCATAAGCTCTTTCAGGGGATAAAAATTCATTATAAACTGTAAGATTTATCTCTGCATTAATTTCTTTAATACGATTAGCCATAACAGTTGCCTTATAGGCTCCAATGGTACTGTCAATTGCGGGCAATTGCCTGTTTTTATTTGTAATATCAAATACATCTCCATCAACAATTGTCATTCTACCAATACCTGCTCTAGCTAAAAATTCTGCCGCAAATGATCCTACGCCACCTAATCCAACAACAAGTACATTAGACTGCTGTAATTTTTTAATCCCCTCTTCTTTTACTAATAATTCGGTACGTTCTAACCAACTCATTTTAAAAATAATGTCTTAAATTGATTACACAGATGGTTTTTCAAGTCATCCATAGTTATACTTCTCAACTCAATTGCTTTCGTGTATACCTCTTCTATCATTATCTCTGCGTCATCTGTTTCCAGAAAAAAAGCGTCAAAAGGTATATTTGCAAAAGTATTCCCCACAGCTGAATTAGACAACAAAGCCTTGCCAAAAGAAAGAAATATTTTATTTTTCACTAAAGGTTGAGCTACCTCTATTTTTTTATTAAACCCGTGTATAATCCATGGCTGAGTAGGCTTCCATTCCTTTTTTAATCTTATGATATCATCATACGCTCTAACACAATGAATAACAACCGGTTTTTGATACTTTTCAGAAAGCACTATTTGATGTTTAAATATTTCTATCTGTAGATCTAGATTTGTTCGAATATTTCTATCAATCCCACACTCTCCTACTGCCAGACAATTTGAATTAAGGAGCATCTGCTCTAATCTTTTAAAATCATCATTCAATTTTGTTTCATCAATATACCAGGGATGAATCCCAACAGAGTGGTAACCTTCATAAAATCTTGACTTAGGATATTGATTCACTATTGAAACCGTATTTTCATCCTTTTCCTTATGATGGGTATGAATATTTATAAAAGGCACAGAAATGGAATTAAAACGTAAAAATAAATAATTCCGGCCAAGACCGGAATTATATTATACTGTAATGCACAGCTATTTTGTTATATTTAATACTACCCTTTTTTCAACACTACTCGCTCTGACTCCTTATCTACAATCATACTATAAAAAGATTTAGTCTCTTCATAATAAAGTGAAGGAATTAGTGATTCTATAATATCTAATGCTACGGATAATTGTAATTTACTTCCCTGCACTAATAAATTAAACTTATATGTAGCCATATTATCTGGAAGGGAAATAGAAATAGGTTCAGGCAAAGATGACACCACATAACCTTCCGGTATATCCATTGAAAACACAAAGCGATTCTTACTAGGATATCCAAAATTAATTGGAAACTCTCTTTTATTCGATTTAAATATATTTTCTTTGGTCCTGAACATCATAAATGGATAAAAATAAAGTTCTTCTCCCAAGGTTTCTACATTTCCATCCAATTCAAAAAGGTACGACTCTACTACCGGCATATGCTCATGACCAAGATTTTCAGCCATATAATTCTCTACTTCAATGTTCTTGAATTTATTCTCTAGCTTTTGCACCTGTTCTTCCACTGACCCTTTGTGTGAATTTCTAAAATAATGCGCACCATGGTTGACAAAACGTGACTTTACTTCTCCTTCAATTTTACCTGAGGCCATTATTTTAGCATTTACCATATGCATTTCTTGGGAAGTGCTTTGTGGAATTAATGGGATTTCTACTGAACTTCCATCCTTTCTTACCAATCGTCCATTCCAATTTATGGCTCTTAAAGGTAAAATATCTAATGTTGAATGTAAATCAGACCCATCCATCAACAACACTTTATCATTAACTTCTGCAGCAGCAACAACATAATTAAATCCATCAAGAGTTGGAAACATCGGAATCCCATTACTTCTAGTACTCACTAACACTGGATTTGCATTAAATCCTGCATGTCGAAGCATTATAACCAAGGCTAAATTAATATCTGCCACGTTACCCACTCCTTTTCTGTAGGCAGATTTAACACCTTCTTCCGAAAACTTTCCATAATATTGATTCCATTTGATCTTAGATTTTACAAAATTCAAAACCATTACCATTTTTTCATTAGGTGAAGTAGCTTTCTCTAAAATGGCATTTAGCTCATCTTCAAAAAAGCCCCTTTGTTTTAATTCACCTCCAAAACCATCATTATCATAAATTATTTTAACTACATCAGTCCAAGTCTGAGAATAATATTTTATAGGTTGTTGAGGAAATTGCACAGACAATAACTCCATTGTCAAACCAGCTCTATAATTATGAATATTATCAACATAAGGCTCCTCCTTCATACTAGGAACATCTCTTTCTACTATTGAAAAATGATTCACTTGAAAATCAATTCTATCATAATTGACACTATTTCCTTTCCCAAATCCATTAGACTGTTTACTTGACAATGATAAAGAACTGTTGCTCGATGAATTCTTAATTGTATATGGATAATACCCTTTTTGCATTGGCTTAAATATAAAATACTCTGGGAATCTTAATTCTACATTTAGTTTTTTGATAGGAATCCCAAATTGTAAATCTAAATCATCTACTTTAGTAAAAAACGGAGATCTGATTTCATAGGTAACATCAATAACTGATTTTGGCTTTAAATTGGGTAGTGTAAACTTAACTTCATCTCTAAACTTTGAAAGCGACGTCTTAAATATTTCATCCCCTCGAAGCTTGGTTTCTAAAATCTTATCACCCTCCAAGTTAAAAGTAACACCCTTAATACCAACTACTTTCTCTTGATCGTTGTCAGACTTATATGTAATTATATTTTGAGTAGCAAATTCATATCCTTCAGGATTATAAAATTTTATTCGCAACTCAACCTCCTTCACCTGTGTAAATCCTGTTGACTGATTATACTCAATTCGAATATGAACTCCTTTATGCAATATAGCCGCATTTGCTTCAGGTTCAGTAGGATGCTTTTCTTCCAGAAGCTCAGCCTTAGTCACCTTTCCAAATTTAAAGTCTTGGGAATAAACTCCAATACATGCGAATACACAGAAATACAGAAAAATATACTTTTTCATAATTATAGTTGGTTGGTTAAAACAATTTTTTGCTGATCAAGCTTATTAATTTCAATCATAAAATTTCTATACGATGTATAGGCCTCTTTTGAAAACTCTCCTTCCTTAAGAATAAGTCTTCTTTCATATATAACTTTATCATCTTTTTTCTCAAACTTATACTCCCATAATCCAAACTCAGATTCCCCTTTAGTATTTTGAGGAATAAAACTAACCACATAATTTGAAGGAATGGTATAAACAACTCGATCAAAATCAACATACCCATTCACAATAACTAAATTATTTTTCCTGTCTTTAATTTTATCAGGAATCGAATTGAGCCTATTACCGAAGTTGGCAACAAAAACCAATTTTTCTCCAACTTTTTCAGCATATCCGTTAACATTCATGGTCAATTTTTCCTCCCACAAAGACTTTGACTTATTATTAGCCAATTCAAAGTTTACAACCTCTAAATTGGTAAGGTATTTAAAATAATGCTTGTAATAGGATTTAATTTCTTCACTGCTCGCGGTTTCAAGAAAACTACGTTGTTGATATTGCAATCCTCCACTTTTAATCGATACTTCGGCCTCAGCCATTCCATCTTCACTTAAAGAAACATAAATATCTCCTTCTTGAAGATTATAAGGTGCTTCATATTTATGCGTTTTTTTTAGACTCCCTCCCTGGGAGGTTAAGACTAACGCATTTCGATCATGATTGCCTAAACCAATATAACCAAATGGGTATTTTTGACTTGTGCATTCCAGCCATATTTCTTCATCAGTCAAAGGCAAGTATAATATCATATGATTACCTTGAACTGAAGAAAATTCAGGATCAAAACTTACTTTTTGAGTATCGTTGTAAATAATTGCGTGATATGAAGTTACTCCTACGGCATTTAATAATGCGTGAGTATAATTGGTTAATGCTTTGCAATCACCATATCCAACTCTATCAACCTCTTCTGCCTTAGTAGGCATAAAACCTCCTATACCAAGCTGTACACTGATATAACGTGTCTTGTCCTGCATGTACTGATAAATCAACCTTGCCTTTTCTTTATCAGTGGTAGCATTTTTAGTAAGCTGCTTCATCTGTTCTTTGGTTTTTTCGGGCAATTGAACTTGATTTTTATACAAATCATGGTAAAACCATCTCCCTAGTTCCTCCCAATTTGAAGCAGAACCCAAATATCCTTCTAAAGAAAATTGATCTAACGCAAAACGAACACGAGGAACACGTTGAAAAACGGATGGACTTAAAGGCTCTGAATCAAGGGGCTCAACATTTTCCATCTTAAATGTTAAGACTCCTTGTGTATCTTCTTTGAAAAATTTAAAGTTACCTAAATTGTACTCCTTATATCTAAATCCAAGATTTGCAGCATACTTCACTATCATAGAAGATTCAGATACCGATACTCCGTAAGAAGCAATTGGCTGCCAACTTGGTAGAAAAGCAGTATTGGAAGATTCATAATAACTTTTGAAAACCAACTTATAGGGATATTGGATTGGCTTATAATCCAAAAACATTATTCGATTGTCTCCATGCAATGAAAACCCATCAGAAGCACTTACATCATTAAAATCAGACTTTTTATATTTACCTATTTCTTTTCCTAAAACATCATAAATCTTTACTTCTAGAAGTTTAATGTTTGTATTATTGTCATAATACAAATAGGTATTAATTTCATTATTTCCCTTACTATTATAAACAATAACTTCCCGCTCAGATTCTAGGCTATATTTTGTTGAAGAGTGTATCGTAAGAACTTTGTGATGTGTAACTAAAGCATTGAAACCTTTCACCGTTGAGAATTCATTATTCTGGGATGTAAGGTTAGAACAATGAATAAAAAAACTTACAAAAAGTAGTGTAATATTTTTCATAAAAGAAAGCGTATACAATCAAATATATACAATTTCTTTTACATTTTATTAAGAATGTTATTCCCTATTTTTTGTGTCTATACAAATCGTAACGGGTCCATCATTAAGAAGTTGCACTTTCATATCAGCCCCAAATATTCCTGTACCGACTTTTTTCCCTAGCTCCAACTCTAACTGAAGGACAAAAGCTTCATATAGAGGAATTGCTAAATCAGGTTTGGCGGCTTTGATATAAGAAGGTCTATTTCCTTTTTTAGTTGAAGCATGTAAGGTAAATTGACTAACCACTATAACTTCACCACCGATTTCTTCTAAGGAGAGATTCATCACTCCCGCCTCATCATCAAAAATACGCATTCTTACAATCTTACCTGTCAACCAATTAATGTCCTCCTGAGTATCCTCTTTTTCTATCCCTAATAAAATCAAAAGTCCTCTTTGAATAGTTGAAATTACCATTCCATCAACCGTCACACTGGCCTCAGCCACTCTTTGAATTACCGCACGCATAAAATTTATTTTTTTTCATCCTCATAGGAATCCTTACGATAGTTATCTTCGTCTCCTTCTAGCATTTGTATGTAACTACGATAACGGCTCCATGCAATTTCATTATCTTCCAATGCTTGTTTAACGGCACATTTTGGCTCGTCAATATGAAGACAGTTGTTAAATTTACAAGCATGCTTTAATGCAAAAAATTCCGGAAAATAATCACCGATTTCTTCCTTGTCCATGTCAACAATTCCAAAACCTTTAATCCCTGGAGTATCTATTATCTGAGCTCCAAAACTAAGATCAATCATTTCAGCAAATGTAGTGGTGTGTTGTCCTTGTTTGTGCTGTTCAGAAATACTTGCCGTTTTCAATCCCAGCCCTGGTTCTAATGCATTAATCAAAGTGGATTTACCCACTCCCGAATGACCAGAAAACATACTTACTTTTCCCTTCATTAATGCCTTTACTTTGTCAATATTATGTCCGGTAATTGCAGAAATACCTAAACATTCGTACCCTATTTTCCGATAGGTATGTGCTAAATATTTTATCTCAGCTAATTCATCTTTTGTGTAAGTATCAATCTTGTTAAAAAGCAAAATGGCCTTTACATGATACGCTTCCGCTGTCACCAAAAAACGATCAATAAAAGCCGTAAAAGTAGGAGGGTTATTAAGTGTTACCAAAAGAAAAACTTGGTCTAAATTAGCAGCAATTATATGGGTACGCTTAGATAAATTGACTGATTTACGAACAATATAGTTTTTCCTGTCACGTATTTCATGTATTACCCCTATGGTTTCATCCCCGACAGTTTCCAAATGAAAATCTACAACATCTCCTACTGACACTGGGTTAGTACTCTTGATGCCTTGTATGCGGAATTTTCCTTTAATTCGGCATTCATAGATTTCTCCCGATTCAGTTTTAACGGTATACCAACTACCAGTAGATTTATAAACTGTTCCTATCATTCATCAACAATTATCGCACAAATTAACAACTTTTCACTTAAAGAAAAAGATTATATTGCTGGCTTAATCTTTAAAAAACAACTTTATGAAAAAAACAATGTTGGTTTTAGGCATCATTCTATGCTCTTTCTTTGAAATGAACGCTCAAGTTGAGTACAAAGTTATTACTAGCGTAGAATCTATCGTACCAAATGGATTAGGCCGTTCTAGGTTGATAAGCAACAATGAAGAAAAAGATTACAAGGAATACACATCAACTCAAACAGAAGAAGACAACACCAGGAATAAATCAGACAGAGGCGATATTCGTGTTAAGAACTTTGATGAGACCAAATTATTAAACTTTTACAATATTGCTGGAATCCGATTTCAAAACATTGCAGCCAACGATGCCATAATTTCTTCAAAAATAAATTCAATGATTGAGGAAGGTTGGGAACTAGCTTTTGTTACCAGTGCGGTAGAAAGTGATAGTGGAAAATCCGATGGCCAAGGAATTTTTATCACAAGATATATTTTTAAAAGAGTCAAATAAGAAAAAAGGCTGCCTAAGGCAGCCCAATTCTATCCCTTAAGAATTCTATCTTGATGATTAATAGATTCCTGATGTATTGCTTTAAACATTCTCAAGACAAATTCTTCGCTAAGACCACGTTGTTCACCTTCTAAAATCATTTTTCCTAGAATTTCGTTCCAACGGCTATTTTGCAATACTGCAACATTTTTAGTCTTTTTAAGCTCTCCGATTTTGTCAGCCACTTTCATACGTTTACCTAAAATCTCAATTAATTGATTGTCTATTACATCAATTTGAGCTCGTAAAACCCCAAGTTCTTTTGTATAATCAGCCTCTCCAGTAGTTTCTTTTCGAATTCTTAAATCCTTCATTATTTGAACTAAGGACTTAGGGGTAACCTGTTGAGCGGCATCACTCCACGCCTCCTCCGGATTACAATGGGTTTCAATTATCAACCCATCATAATTAAGATCTAAGGCTGTCTGAGACACATCAAAAATCATATCTCGTTTTCCCGTTATATGTGAAGGATCACAAATCAAAGGTAAATCAGGGAATTTATTCTGCAACTCAATGGCTAATTGCCACTCAGGAATATTTCGATACTTAGTTTTTTCATAAGTAGAAAACCCTCTGTGAATTACACCTAGTTTTTTAATATTAGACGCATGTAATCGCTCAATACCTCCCAACCATAAAGACAAATCCGGATTTACTGGATTTTTAACCAATACTACTTTATCCGTACCTTCCAAAGCATCTGCTATTTCTTGTACAATAAAGGGGCTCACAGTAGAACGAGCACCAATCCACAATAAATCGACATCGTGATCTAAAGCTAATTTAACATGGTCCTTATTGGCGACTTCAGTTGCAATTAACAACCCTGTTTCCTCCTTGGCTCGTTGCATCCATTTAAGTCCAATTGCACCCACGCCTTCAAACATTCCTGGACGTGTACGTGGTTTCCAAATCCCTGCTCTCAAATAGGTTACATCCGTATCTTTAAGAGCATGAGCAATTTCCAGCACCTGCGCTTCCGTCTCAGCACTACAAGGCCCTGCTATTACTAATGGATGACTCAATCCTAAATCATCCAACCATTTTCTCATTTGTGGTGAATTTTCCATAACAATTTTTATATTGGTTTTACTACAATTCCATTTAAAATCTCCTTAATCTTATTCGTGCTCTCCATAGCAGAAAAGATAGCTTGAAAATCATCTTTTTCTAAATAGCTTTTGAACAGAAGAAGATTCGATATATATTCATCTAATGTTTCTAGAACATTTTCCTTGTTCTGTTGGAAGATAGGTGTCCACATAGCAGGAGAACTCTTAGCTAGTC